>CAZRND010000279.1:0-7560 GCA_964601345.1 uncultured Acidobacteriota bacterium
TCCGCATTCGGAGATCACCGCGACGCCGTTCATCCCTCGCCGCATGGTCTACGAGCTGAGAGCTTCGCGCCAGCATTACCAGATGAAGGAACGCTGCGTATTCTGCGACATCGTGCGGCAGGAGGAAGCCAACGGTGTGCGGGTCGTTGAGGCGACGGCGAATTACCTGGCGCTGTGCCCGTTCGCATCGCGCGTCCCGTTCGAGATGTGGGTGCTGCCGCGCTACCACCGCGCGCCCTTCGAGGACGATGTCCTCGAGCGCAGCGACGTGCTGGAGCTGGCCGGGCTGCTGCGACGGTCGCTGGCCCGCGTGGAGCGCATCACCGATGCCTACCACATGGTGCTGCACACCACGCCGAACATCCGATCGCGCCGCGGGATCGCCGAGCAGTGGACCACGCTCCACGACGACTATCACTGGCACTTCGAGATCCTGCCGATTTCGGAGAAGCGAACCAAGTCCTACAGCATCAAAGAGGTTTACTATTCGCAGGTCAGTCCCGAGCAAGGGGCCGCGCGCCTCAGAAGTGTTCTCTGATATCATGTTGATGGAGGAAATTGGTCCATGTGGGGAAAAGACGAGAAAGCCACACCACCTGTGAGAGAAGTGCATCATGCTCCGCCGCCACCGGTCCACGTTCCTGAGCGCGCTCCCGCTGAACCGGTGCGCGAAGCTCCTCTGCGCGGAGGCGGCATCGCCACCATCGGCAAGAGCGTAATGGTGAAAGGACAGATCAGCGGCAGCGAAGATCTGTACATCGACGGCGAAGTGGAAGGCACGGTCGAGTTGCGCGACAACAACATCACCGTAGGTCCGAACGGACGCCTGAACGCGAACGTGCACGCCAAAGACATCGTCGTGCTGGGCCGCGTGAAGGGCAACGTGCGGGCCACCGAGCGCCTCGAGATCCGCAAGTCCGGTTCGCTGGTCGGCGACATCATCACGGCTCGAGTGGTGATCGAGGATGGCGCGTATTTCAAGGGCAGCATCGACATTCAGAAGCCTGGAGCCGTGAAGGAAGCTCCGGTGGCCGCGGCCGCGACGGCATCATCGTCTTCGCCGGCGGCATCCTCGACTGGATCGCTGCCGTTGTCTCCGCCCATCACGCCCCGAGTCCCCTGAGCCGGCTGAGATGATCTCCCGTTCCCTGAAGCGCTGGCTGGGCGGCCAGGAAGAAGCGGCCTCCGGCTCGCCGAAGGAAGCGGCCGATCACGACTCCGGACAGGGAATCCTGCGGCACAGCAACGGCCTGCGCGAGTTCTTCGCGCATATCAACGGGCAAAAGGGGCTCAAGGTCCTGGACTTGGGTGCGCCTTCGCAGGCCAACATCAACTTCATCACCGGCCTCGGCCACACCATCTTTCACGAGGATCTGTTTCCGCAGTTCGCCGCACCTCATTGGAACGGCGATGCGTTTCTCAAAGACAACCTGCGCTACCAGCCGGTGCTCTTCGACGCGGTCATCTGTTGGGATGTCTTCGATCAGTTGCCCGAGCCGGAGGCGGCCCCTCTGGTCGCGGCGCGCCTCGCGCAGATCACCAAGACCGGCGGCGCGCTGGTGCTTTTCTTCCACACCGCCAAGCCCGGCACCGACGTGCCGGTCTTTCGTTCGCAGATTTGCGGCATGGACTGCTTCCGCATGTTTCCCCGCGGCAACTTTCAGTTACGGCGGCCGCTCAACAACCGCAATATCGAGAATCTGTTCAAGGAATTCCATGCCCTGAAGTTCTTCCTGGCGCGAGATCATTTGAGGGAAGTGCTGGTCGTCCGCTAAGCGGGAATCCTAAAGCCGGACAATGATGTGCGTGTCGGTCTCTTCGACTCCTTCGAGGTTGTGCAGGCGCGCGAGCACCAGCTCGCGCAGCGCTGCCTCGTCGGCTACTTCTACGTGGGCGATGACGTCAGGACGTCCCCAGCAGGCATGCACCTGCGAGACCTCGCTGATTTCTTCCATGTCGCGGATGATTTTGCGCGCCCATCCGGCGCGCACATTGATGAAGACGTACGCGGAGATCGCCATTATTCGGGAAGAGAGAGCTTTTCCACGTCGCGCCAGGCGCTGATTTTCAGGCGACGGCAAACCCAGCAAAGCGTATCGTTTTTCTTGGAGGCGCCGGGACTGCCGCACACCCGGCACAGCAATTTTCCGCCGGCAGCGATCTCATCCGCCACAGCCGGAGACGGCGGCGGCATCGGAGTCGAGGATTCCCCGCGTGGTTCCTCGCTTCTCTTCTTCACAAATTCAATATAGCACTCTTTGCCGCGCCCGGCCAGTAATCAACTAGCTACGCAAAAGTGAGACAAAGATCGGACCAACTGCGGTTAGAATGGATAGCGCATGATTCTATCGCGAGACTACGTGGGCTACCTGTGCAAGGAGCTGGTGGACAACCTGGCGGTGCAACGCATCAAGCTGGGTTCGCCGGAACTGGTGCTGCAGAAGGTCAAAGAAGCAGTCATGAACGAGATGACCGCGGAAGACCGGCTGAACGACGAAGTGCGACAGTTGCTGGAACGCCACGCCAACGATATGCGCGAGACCGGCGCCAGCTTTCAGGAGGCCTTCAAGGACGTGAAGCGCCATCTGCTGCGCGAGAAAGGCATTGTCCCCGCCTCCGGCCGCGATTCGGGCGACGGCACCAAGATCTCACGAGACAAAGTGAACAAAATCTCCCACGTCGTGGTAGACCTGCTGGCGTCCCTAAAGAAAGAAGTGGAGCTGCGCGCCGCGAAGAACGACGTGCGCCTGGAAATCGTGCGCATCCTGCACGAACTGCTCAAAGCCGAAGAGAAGATGGAAGGCCGCGTCCGGCAGAAGATCGTCTCGCAAAAGCGGCAGATCGTCGAGGGCAGCCAGGAATGGGACATCCTCTACCGCAAATACTATTCGGATGAATTGAAAAAGCTCGGCGTCGAGTAGTTTCTAGTTGTCCCGGCGCTTCAGCGTGGGACGCCCGTCCTTGTCGTCGGCCTTGGTGTCTTCCGCCTTTTTGTTCTTCTCATCCACGGGATCGGCAGATGCCGTCGTGGACTTCCGCAACGTCGGGCGGTCGGAGTTCTTCTTGTCGTCGAGACGGCGGCGGTTGTGGATCATCTCCAGGCGCCCCTTCACGTCGTCGAACTCGGAGGTCGTCACCAGGTATTCCTCGCGCGCCGGCAGGACGCGGGCGATCTCCTGCTGCGAAGCGGAGATGCGGTCCGGCGTCTGCGGATGAGAGGCGAAGAGCTTCGAAAGCGTGCCCGGCTTCCTCTTCTCCTTGGCCTGGATCTTCTCGAAGAACGATACGAAGGCGTTGGGATCGTAGCCGGTCTTGTACGTGTACGTCAGGCCGAGTCCGGCGGCTTCCAGCCCACAGTTCCAGGCGAATTTCATGAAGCCAATGGGGATGATGAGGCCCGCGGCCTGGCGTCCGATGTAGGGTCCGATGCCGCCCATGAAGATCAGCGGGATGGTCATGTAGTTAATCAGCTCGCCGCGCGTCGCCTGGCGCGTGCCGTGCCGGGCGGCGACATGCGCGATCTCGTGGGCCATTGCGCCGGCCATCTCGGCTTCTTCGTCCGCTTCGAGGATCAGCCCGGAGTTCACGAAGAAAAATCCGCCGGGCAGCGCGAAGGCGTTCACTTCGTCGGCGTCAATGACCTTGATGGTGAAAGGAACCTTGGCGTCGGAGTTGCGCACCAGATTCTGTCCCACGCGGTTCACGTATTCGTTGATCACCGGATCGTCGATCAGCTTCGACTGCGCTTCCACCTGCTGTGCCAACGCCTTGCCGATGGCGATCTCTTTCTCGAGGGAGTACCAGTTCATGCCCTTGCCGACGTCGCGATTGCCGATTTCCTCGACATCGTCCTTCGACTTGCTGGACTTTTTCTTATTGTCCTTCTTGGAATCCTGCTTGGCGTCCTGATCCGGCTTGGCAGGATCCTGAGCGAACGAGGCAGGAGTGAGAGGCAGGGCCAGCAGGCCGGCCAGCGAGATTGCAAGCACCCGGTGGAGCTTCATAGGTGACACCCTCCAGAGAAGCGGCGCTAAGGGGGATTATACACCCAGCCTCGGCTGGATGCTTCTTCAATTTATTGGATGCATAGGATAATCCCGGCGTTCCGTCTTTTTGGATGTTCGGGTAGAATAGGAACCGCATGCCGACCTTTACGGTATCCAGTTTGTGGCGGTTCCCGGTCAAGTCCATGGTCGGAGAGGAAATCGAATCCGTGGACGTAACCGCCAACGGAGTTTGCGGCGATCGAGCGTACGCCGTCGTCGATGTCCAGAACGGAAAGGTCGGTAGCGCGAAGAACGTGAAGCGCTTCAGCGACTTGCTGAAATGCAAAGTACAGTGGGTAACCCAGCCCGATAAAGACAACCCGGCACCGCCGATCCGGATCACGATGCCCGACGGCACCGTCGTCGAGAGCGGCAAACCGGAAGCCGATGCGGCGCTGTCCGGAATGTTTGGAGCGGTCAAGCTGCTTTCAAACGCTCCTGCGGGCCTGAAGCTTGAATTTGCGGCGGGCACTGTCGGGGGCAAACATGCCCAGAAAACGGAAACCGACGTCGCTGCCGCTGCGCCTCCCGGAAGGTTCTTCGACTACGCCTGTATCCACCTGATCACGACTTCCTCGCTTCGGAAGCTGCAGGATGCCTATCCTGCGGGGCTCTTCGCCATCCGTCGGTTCCGCCCGAACATCGTTGTGGATACGGGCGACGCTGCGGCCTTTGTGGAGAATTCCTGGGCCGGGAGAGCCCTGGCCATTGGGCCGAACCTGGTGGTGCGCGTGTCGATCCCCGCGCCGCGATGTGTCATGACTACGCTGGCTCGCCTGAACATGCCACTCGACCCCGGCATACTGCGCACCATCGCGGATCAGAACAAGCTCGACATGGGCGATTACGGGCAACTGCCCTGCATGGGTGTCTACGCCGATGTCGTCACGCCCGGCCACATCGGTCGTGGCGACGAGGTTATCGTCGGCTGATACATTTCCGGATACCCCGGGCCGCCTCATTCGTCTATTCGGTATCATGTTTGCCAATCTTCGTTATGCCGGCCGCATGGTGCGGCTAAACCCTGGGTTTGCCGTGGTCGCCATCGTTACTTTGGCGCTCGGAATCGGCGCCACGACGGCCATGTTCACCGTGCTCGACGGCGTGATGTTGAAGCCGTTGCGCTATCCGGACGCCGATCGCATCGTGGCCATCGGGAGCCGCTTCACCGACAGCGGGCGCACCATCTGGAGGAGCACCGGCGGCGACCTCGAAGATCTTCGCGCCGATAGCGCCTTCGAAGCGTTCAGTTTCTACTTTGGCGGCGAGATGGGCGTGCAGTTCCGCCATAACGCCGAATTCGCAGGCGTATACCTGGCCGATCCCAATTTCTTTCGCGTCTTTTCCCTGGCGCCCATCGCCGGACGTACCTTCGCAGCTGACGATGCCGGACGCGCTGCCGTCGTCGGGGCAAGCTTCGCGCAGCGCAATTTCGGTTCCGCCTCCGGCGCGCTGGGGCAATCGGTGCAGGTCGAGGGCGTCGCCTACGAAATCGTCGGCGTGATGCCCGCGTTCTTCGATTTTCCCAAGCAGGCGCAGGTCTGGGCGGCCGCTTCGCCGACTCCCTCGAATCGTAATCGCACCAGCTACAACTATCGTGCCGTCGCGAAGCTCGCGCCGGGAATCTCCGAGCAGAACGCCAACGCCAGATTGCAGGCCACAGCCGGCCGCTTGGCCGCCGTCTATCCCGATTCCAATCGCAATAAGGATTTTCCGGCCGCATCGTTGCAAGCCCAATTGACGGCGCCGGTGCGCTCCACGCTTTTGGTCTTGATGGGTGCGGTGGGACTGGTGCTTCTGATCGCCTGCGCCAACGTCGCGAACCTGATGCTGGCGCGCGCTGCGTCGCTTAGCAGGGAACTCGCTGTGCGCGCCCCGCTCGGCGCTGGGCGCTCGCACCTCGTCACGCAATTGCTGACGGAAAGCATGGTCCTCGCTCTGGCGGCAGGACTGCTTGGCGTCGGCCTCGCCGCTTCGGGAACCAGGATTCTGCTCGCCGCGAGCGCACAGTTTATTCCCGCACCGCTGCTCGGCGGCATCGGACTCGACTGGCGCGTGCTCGCCTTTGCTATCGGCGCATCGCTCGCGACCAGCGTTCTGTTCGGTGTCGCGCCGGCTTGGCAATCGAGCGGCGTCCAACTGCAGGACGCGCTCCGCCTGGGCGGGACGCGCGGCCTGCTCGGCGCCGGATCGTCCGGTCTTCGCAACGCGCTTGTGGTCGCGCAGATTTCTCTGTCCCTGATGCTCGCCATCGGCGCCGGCCTGCTCTTCCGCACGGTGCTCGCGCTGCAGCACATCGAACTTGGTTATCGAACTGAGGGCATTCTCGTGGCGTACGCGCATGCGCCGGCGCATACGCTGCCGGAAGCGCTCGAAGCGGGACGCTCGTTCGATCGCCTCTTTGAGCGTCTCCGGAGTCTTCCCGGCGTGCTCGGCTCGGGAGGCGCGATGGGTCTGCCATCCGGACCGTACGGGTCCAACGGCTCTTACGGAATCGAAGGCAAGCACGCGTTTGGCGGCGACTTCCGCAAGCTGCCGTGGGCGAACTTCAGCCTGGCGAGTCCCGATTACTTTTCGACAATGGGCATACCTGTCTTGCGGGGTCGCGTGTTCAACGACGGCGACGCTTACGATCGTACGGCCGTCGTGGTCATCAGCGATTCCGTGGCGCGGCAGCAGTTCCCGCATGAAGATCCCATCGGCCATCGCATCACCGCGGGGCTGGACCCGCAGTCCGGGAAGGGCATGACAATCGTCGGCGTGGTGGGCGATGTCCGGCAGAACTCGCCCGCCGAGCAGCCCAGCCCGGCGCTGTATATGCCGCTCCTGCAGCATCCTTTTCATGGGAACGAGATCGCTACCGTGGTGCGAACGGCGGGAAATCCGGAAGCCCTGATCCCGGCGGTGCAGAAGACGATTCAGGCTCTGAATCCCGAAGTGGCTGTTAAGTTCGCGCCCATGACGGTTGTGGTGGGCGATTCAATCGGCGCCCAGCGCTTCCGTACGTGGCTGGCTTCGGGCTTCGCCATCGTGGCTCTGCTGCTTGCCCTCTCCGGCATGTACGCGGTGATGAGTTACGTGACCGAGCTGCGAAAATCCGAATTCGGACTGCGATCGGCGCTCGGCGCCCAGCCCGGCAGCATCGTGCGGCTGGTGCTCGGCGGCGCGACGCGAGTGGCGGCCGCCGGCGTGGCGGCCGGCATCGCGCTCTCGCTCGCGGCAAGCCGTCTTCTCGGCGCCATGCTGTTTGGCGTGACAACCACCGACACGACGACCTATCTTGTGGTTACCGCTGTCATCCTGCCGGTGATTGTCCTCGCAGCGGCCCTGCCGGCCTGGCGCGCGTCGCGCGTCGATCCGCTGGTGGCGCTTCGGAACGACTAAGAAAGATTGAACTCAGGTAAACTATGATCTGTGCGAAGACTGCCGTTTGACCTACGCGAGGTTCGCCGGATCGTGCGGGATGGACTGCGCGGCAGATCGGCCAAGGTGTACCTTTACGGATCATGGGCCA
>CAZRND010000280.1:0-7522 GCA_964601345.1 uncultured Acidobacteriota bacterium
GGGGCAGGGAGGAAGTAAAGGACATCGGCTCCGAGTGGGGAGTGACCACCGAGCCTGCCTCGTTCGAAGACGTTCAGGGCGCGCTCAAGACGGCCGGGATTGAGCCGACTACGGGCAAGGTGGATCTCATCCCGCAAAACTTCGTGAAGCTCGAAGGCAAGAACGTCGGGGCCATGCTGCGCCTGATCGACGCTCTCGAGGAGCACGAGGACGTGCAGAAGGTTCACACCAACTTCGACGCCGAAGAGAAGGACCTGCAGGAGGCGGTCTGACCGCCATGCGCGTCCTCGGCATCGATTGCGGGGCCGCCGCCACCGGTTACGGCATTATCGAGACCGACGGCCGGCGGCATCGCCTGATCGAAGCCGGCGCCATTCATACTTCGCCCAAGAAAGCCTTCGCCGAGCGCCTGGTGGCGATCGCCGAAGAGTTGGCGCGATTGATGGGTGCCTGGGGGCCGCTCGAAGTGGCGGTCGAGGAAGTGTTCTTCGCCACGAACGTGAAGAGCGCGCTGAAGCTGGGACATGTTCGAGGCGTCGCGCTGCTCGAAGCGGCGCGCGCCGGGATGCCGGTGAGCGAATACTCGGCTCTCGAAGTGAAGTCGAGCGTCGTAGGATACGGGCGCGCCGAGAAGCAGCAGGTCCAGCGCATGGTGCAATCGCTGCTGAACCTGACGGAGCCGCCGGAGTCCGAGGACGCCGCCGACGCGCTGGCGCTGGCCATCTGTCACGCCCATCGCGCGCACGCCGCGCGGGAGATGGCCCGTGCATAAGCTGATTCTCTTGGCGCTGCTCCTCGTGCCGCCCGACGGCGCGCGCCTGATCTTCACGAAGTCGTTTCCAGGAAGCATTCCCGAGTTCTACCGCGTGACGCTCGCCGAGAACGGCGAGGCGGTCTACGAGGTTTCACCCGAAGATCCGAAGCCGCAGAACTTCAAGGTCTCCGCCGATCTCGCCAAGCAGGCCTTTGAGCTCTCTGGCAAGTTGAACCACTTCCGCGGGGAATCGCTCGAGACCAAGCGCAAGATCGCCTTCATGGGAAAGAAGACGCTCGTCTATGAGAACGGAAGCGAGCGCGGTGAAGCGACCTTCAACTACTCCGAAAATCCCGACGCCATCGCCATGGTGGAGCTATTCGAAAAGCTTTCGAGCACGCGGCAGTTCATCTACACGCTCGAGCGGCAATTGCGATACGACAAGCTGGGCTTGATGAAGGAGCTGCTGCAAGTCGAGATGTCCCTCGACCGGCGCTCGCTCGCCGAGCCGGCCCTGCTCGTGCCGGTGCTCGAGCAGATCTCCGGCAACAAGACGGTGATGAGCATCTCGCAGCAGCGCGCCCGCATCATCCTGGCTAAGATCCAGGACTCGAAGTAGGATTCACAAAACCAATCGTCAGCATCGAAAGAATCTATGCGGGTCCGCGCGGGGCGTCGGATAACGTAATAGAGTGACCTCCGCTTCGCTCGACTTCCTGCATGAAATCGGCAGCCGCATGGCGGCTTCCGATCCGCTTCACCAGGTGCTCGATAGCGTGGTGGAGTTCATCTCCTCGGCGATCCCTTGCGATTCCTGCTTCGTTTACGTACTCGAGGACGGCGAGCTCGTCCTGCGCGCCTCGAAGAATCCGCACCCGGGCATCGTCGACCGTCTCAAGCTGCACGTCGGACAGGGCATTACCGGATGGGTAGCCGAACACCGCCAGCCGGTGGCTGTGCCGACCGGCGCGGCTCAGGATCCGCGCTTCCGTTTCTTCAGCGAGCTGCCCGAGGATCTCTACGAAGCATTCCTTTCGGTGCCGGTGCTCTGCCGCGGCCAGGTCGTCGGCGTGATCAACCTGCAGCACCGCCTCTCGCACAACTATTCGCCGGCGGAAATGAGATTTGTTTCGACGATCGGCTTCCTGGTCGGCGCGGAAATCGAGATGGCCCGCCTCGAGGGCGAGGTCTCGAATCTCTCCGAGCAGCTTGAGACGCGCAAGCTGGTCGAGCGAGCCAAGGGAATCCTGCAACGGTCGCTCGGAATCGGCGAGCAAGAAGCGTTTCTAACCCTGCAGCGTCAAAGCCGCCAGCGCCGCAAGCCCATGAAGGCAATTGCGGAGGCGATCCTCATCGCCGAGGATGTGAAGTTCGCGGCTCCCAAAGCCCCGCCGGAACGTCCGGAACTCTAAGAATTTCAACCTTCCCCTAAAGTTCACTCGAGACCGGCCCGATAGCACTATGGGAGGAAGTATGAACACCGTCGCCGGTACTTCGGCAACGATTTTGGTGGCCGACGATTTTGAAGCCAACCGGGAAGTGCTCTCGGTCGTGCTGCAATCGGAGGGATACGAAGTCATCCAGGCCGAAGAGGGTGACTCCGCGCTGCGGGTCCTGCTCGATCAGCGCGTGGACCTTGCTCTGCTCGACGTGATGATGCCGGGGCAGACCGGCTTTGCCATTTGCCGCGCGGTAAAGACGAATCCCGAGACCCGTCTGATCCCGGTGGTGCTGGTCACGGGCCTCGCTAAGCTGGAGGATCGGGTGCTCGGCATTGAGTGCGGGGCGGACGATTTTCTGAGCAAGCCGGTCAGCAAAGAAGAACTCATGGCCCGCGTGCGGTCGCTCCTGCGGATCAAGCAGTTCACCGACGAGCTGGAGAAAGCCGAGACGGTGCTCGGCAGCCTCGCCCTTAGCATCGAAGCAAAGGACCCCTACACGGAAGGGCACTGCGAGCGACTCTCGAAGTACTCGGTGGCGCTCGCCAAGCGGCTCGGCCTGACCGAGGAATATCAGGTGGCGCTCGGCCGCGGCGGCCTTGTGCACGATGTCGGCAAGGTGGCGGTGCCCGAGCACATCCTGCGCAAGCCGGGCCCTCTCACGCTCGAGGAACGCAAGCTAATGGAAACGCATCCTGTGGTCGGGGAGCGCATCTGCGCGCCGATGAAGTCGTTCCGCCTGGTCCTGCCGATCATCCGCCATCATCACGAAAAAATGGACGGCAGCGGATATCCCGACGGCCTGAAGGGCGACCAGATTCCTCTCACAGCCCGCATCATGACCGTGGTCGACATTTACGACGCCCTCACCACCGCCCGGCCCTATCGCCAGGCGTTGCCCACCGCCGAAGCTTTTTCAATGATCCACCAAGAGGTAAAGAAAGGCTGGTGGGACCCCCAACTGGTGCAGGAATTTGAGGCGATGATGCCGGCGATGCTCGAGGCCCACGCCGCTTGAGCGCAAAGGCTCGCATTCTCGTAGTCGAAGACAACGAGTCTAATCTCGAGTTATTGTGCGACTGGCTGGTGACCGAGGGTTACGACGTGCTGACCGCCGTCGACCTGAAGAGCGCCTTCGACGCAGTGACGAGCCGGCCGCACGCGGTGCTGCTCGATGTCCGGCTCGGCGCGGAGAACGGGCTGGATCTTGCCAAGTGGATGCGCCGGCAATCGGACCTGGCCGAGGTGCCCGTCATAGCCGTCTCGGCGCACGCCATGGTCGCCGAGCAGGAACAGATGATGCAAGCCGGCTGCAACAGTTTCGTTTCGAAGCCCGTCGATTTTCGCGCCCTGCGCGAGCAACTCGATCGCTGGGTGGTCTACGCGCCGGCCGACCGGTAGAACGCCATGCCGGCGTATCCAACAACTTTCTGGAAATCTCCGCTCTTCTCGCCGCTCGTCGCGTACCGGATCAGCTCGGCGCGATTCGCTCCCAGGATGCGCACCGCCTGCAGCATGGCCACCGCGGGACCGTAGCCGCACATGGTGATCCGTTCTTTGCGCACTACGTCGTAGAGCCCGCGCGGATCGAGCGCCAGCATCGCGTCGATCGCGCGTCGATCCTTGCGGCGCGTAAGCGCGTCCTCCTCGTAGTGGTTCATATCGCTCGAGGCGACTATCAAGGTCTCGCGCTTCTCCCTAGACAACACGGCAGCGATAGCCTCTCCGAGTGCCTCGAGCGAGCCGAACCGGTCGGTCGCGATGGCGATGGGGACGAAGCGGAATCCCGGAGAAAGATGTTGCAGGAACGGAAGCTGCACTTCGAGCGCGTGCTCGGAGGCGTGCGCGCGCGTGTCCTCGCGCAACTCGGGACAAGCGGCCTGGATGCGCGCGGTCAGTTCGCTGTCGACCATCGCGCGGCCGAGAGGCGTCTCCCATTCGCCCGCCGGATAGACCGCCAGAGGCGCGCCATATCCCTGGTGGTTAGGACAGAGGATGACGTAGCTCACCGGAAGATCGAGCGCGCCGTAAACGGCTCCGGCGACGCCGCCTGAATACATGTACCCGGCGTGCGGCGCGAGACAACCGAGCGCGCGCAAGCCGCGCCGGTCCGCCGGCACGCACGCGGCTACGTCGCGCAGAAGGTGATCGGGTTGGCTGGGGTAAAAACGTCCGGCGACGGCGGGGGGCCGAAGCATCAATTCAACACCGCGGGGGTTGTTAGCGCTTCACCATCGGATAACTCTGGCCGTGGATCTTGGCGCTCAGTTTTACGGCCGTGTCGCTGCCTTTGATGAAGTGCACGGTGACCTTGTCGCCGTTCTCGATGGAGTGGCCGTCCATTTTGCGCTCGAGTTCGGGCGTGAAACGGAAGGTCCGGACCAAGGCTGTATTTTTCGGGTCGCGCACGGTGATCGCTACGGGCGTGGTGTTCACCGCTTCGCCGTGAAACTTCTCGATCTTCGGCTTGGGCTGCTTCACGGTGATCGCGGGAAGCGTGGTGACTTGCGCGTGAACGAGGGCCGCGGACGCGGCCACAGAGAGCAGCAGGAAACCAGCCTTAATGAATTTCTTCATCAACGGTGATTTTCAGGGCCTTCAAAAACTTGGCGTCCTGGGAAGTGAATCGAAGATGCGTCTCGATGTTGGTCTTGGCCGGCTCGGTCGTTTCGCCTTCATCTTCGCGGCGATTGAAGCCGATGGTGGCTTCGAGCACCAGAAAGACATCGTATCCGGCGGCCTTGATGTTGGAAATGGCCTGGGCGATCCGTTCCGATTCAGAGAGCGATTCATTGATGGCCGCCCCCAGCTCCTTCATGAGTTGCTTTAAACGGTCATCGAGTTTCACGAATCCTCCTTAGCACTCCCTCAGGCCAGGGGGGAAGGCCTCTTATTCGATGTTATGCCGCCCCTCTCGCGCTGTCAAATAAAGAAAAACGCTCACGATGTCGCGCGCAGCCAGTTCTGAAACTGGAAGCGATTTTCGAGGAGCGCGAGGCCCGTAACAAACGCCGCCGGGCCTTTGGCCTCCACTTTCGCGACGATCGTGGACAGTTCGTTTCCACGCATCGCTTCCCGGAACTTCGCCTGAAAATCCTCCACGCTTTGGACCGTCGATGTGCGTCGAATCCCCGCCGCCCTCGCCAGTTCCTGCAGATTCGAGCCGGCGGCCGTGGCGGTGGGAAACCCGCCGACCGAAAGCAGGCTCTCGTTGTCGAAAACAACGTGCACCAGGTTCGGCGGCGCGTACCGCGCCATCGTCGTTAGGCTCCCGAGGTTCATCAGTAGCGAGCCGTCGCCGTCGAAGACCACGACTTTCGATTTAGGCCGGAAGAGCGCTAAGCCAAGGCCAAGCGACGAAGCCAGGCCCATGGCGTGTTGCAGGTAGAAGAAATTGGGTCGATGCCCGAGCGATTGCAGCTCGGCCGCCACCGCGCCCATGATCGTCACGACGACGGCGTCCTGAAATTCGGGATAGGCCGCACGCAGGCAGTCGACGCGGAGCACTAAGCCTCCTCCCACATCAAGTCGCGCATGAGCAGAAGCGCCACCGGCTGCAGACTGCTCTCGGCGAGCGTCTGCGCTTGGCGAATCTTTTGCGCCGCCGTCGACGGAGAATCGAGAAACTCGTAAGGGATGCCGAGGGCCCGCAGCACCGGCTCGGTAGCGTTGCCGCCCTGTGTCTGCCAAGGGTCCCGCTCCCCGAATGTCCCGCGGTAACTGATGAGCATCAACAGTGGAATCTTGTAGAGATGCGCGAACGAAACGATGGCGTTGATCGAAGCCAGAAAGCCGTGGTTCTGCATCAGCATCGCCGATTTGACTCCCGCAAAGTGCGCGCCCGCGGAAATGCCCACGCCCTCTTCCTCTTTGGCCAGCCGCACCAGGATCATCTCCGGGTCCTGGTCCGCCAGCCGGATCAGGTGGACCAGCCAGGTTTCCGGCAGCGCGGAAACGAGGTGGATACCGCACTCCTTCAGCGCGTCGTAGACAACCTGGGAATGTGCCGCCGAGACTGGCATGATCTCACGCTGGAGAAATGGCGAACGCCCGCACCGGACTGCCCGAGCCGTTCACGATCTTGAGCGGCGCGGCCACGACAACGGCTCCGGTCGGCGGCAGCAGCTCCAGATTGCACAAGTGCGCGAGGCCGAGTTTGCCGCTGCCGTGCATGAAGTAGTGATTCGAGAACGGCGGCTGGAAGGTCGCTGCTTGTCCGGCGTCGGTGCCGATGGTCTCGACGCCCACGCCGAGCACATCGCGATCCTTCGCCAGAAACTGCGAACACTCCGCCGACCAGCCCGGTGTGTGCGGGCCGTCTTTCTTTACGTTGAAATAATCGGGCGAGCCGCTGCGCCGCGCCCATCCCGTGCGCAGCAGGACCCAGGCGCCGCGCGGCACGCGCCCGTGTTTCTTCTCCCAGACGCGCACGGCGGCGGGCGTCAGCAGATAATCGGCGTTCTTCTTCACTTGCGCGGCCACGTCGATCACGCACGCCGGACCGAGAAAAGTGCGCGTCTCGAGGCGATCGACGCTATTGTTGGGCAGGTCCTTGCCGCTGATCCAGTGAATCGGCGCATCGAGGTGCGTGCCGGTGTGCTCGCCGCTCTCGAAAGCGTTCCAATACCATGCCGGACCACGCTCGTCGTAGCGTGACAGTTCCCACATCCGAAAAGCCGGAGTGTTGGCCCACGGCGCGGGCAACACAAGAAGCGGCGTCTCCGGTCCGAGCGGTTGTGTCAGATCGATGACGCGCAGCTTTCCCGCGTCCAGTTCCTTGACGAGCTTCAAGAGGAGATTCGGTTTCCGTGCCACGATCCTGGGGAGCATACACCGATAGGATTCGTTTTGCCAGCCGACTTGTTGTTAAACTGGATTGAATCGTGCTCTGGAGGCTCCTCGGCGGATTTGTCTCGCGCGTCGGCATGGACGTGCTGAAGCGCCTGCTCGCGCTGGCGGCGCAACTCTGGCACGAGCTCGTCGGCACGCTCTTCCTGGCCCTGGCGGCCGGAGCGATTCCTTCGGCGATCCGGGAGTGGCGCGGCGCGGCGTGGAATCGCATCGCGATGGTCTTCAGTTTCATGCTGCTGATGATCTATTTCGGCGTGACTTCGTTTCTGAAGGCTCGCAAGGTGGGAAGGTCTCAAACATGAGCGAGACGCCGGGACAATTCCCTTACACGCGCGGGATCTATCCCGACATGTACCGCGGCCGCCTGTGGACGATGCGGCAATACGCGGGCTTCGGCTCCGCCGAGGAATCGAACCGCCGCTTCCGCTACCTGATCTCGCAGGGACAGAAGGGACTCTCGGTGGCTTTCGATCTGCCG
>CAZRND010000281.1:0-7465 GCA_964601345.1 uncultured Acidobacteriota bacterium
TTTTTCATCCCTGTTAAGCACGTTTCCTTGACCGTTTCCTTTGTCGTTCTGCCGTTATCGACTTTGCTCGAAACGATTCGCTCATTGCAGACGAAGTCGGGCAGAGAAGCCGCAAACTGCGCGACGTTTTCTTGCAAACGGTGGAGCACTTCCTCGAGATTCGGAGAATCTCCCGCGACGAGCGGCAACAGGAATAGCAGCCACATAGTTGCGAGTATCCTACAATGGCTGGACGCTTCAGCGCACGAGTCACAGCGCAATGCTAGCGCACGCGCGCGGTTAACAACGCTTGAATATCTCGCTTCAGATGTAGCACGGCGATCACGACGATCCGATCCTTTTCCAGCAAGTAGTAAACGCCGTACGGGAATCTCTTCAAGATGATTCTACGAACGTCCTTGAGGACTACGGGGTGCGCTTGCGGAATGGACAGAAGGGCGGCCATATTGGCATCGGCTTCGCGAACGAATTCCCCACCCAAGCTTCTGCGTTGGTCCTCATACCATTGGAAGGCATCGTCAAGATCTTTGACTGCCTCGATACGCCAGTCAATTTTCATTCCGCAGATAGCGGCCGCGGACCGCCTCCCAGGAGATGACCTCGTGCGGATTCGCTCGATGCGCCTTCAGACGAGTTTCAAGGATCCGCCGATGTTCCTCGGGTAGTGGAATTAGTTCCGGCTTTTCAGCGAGGCTATCCCAAATCTGATCCATTAGCTCGAGACGCTCGGCCGGCGGCAGGTTCAACACTTGCTCGATGAGGGCTTTCGTCATGCCCTCATGATACCAGTTACAATGGCCTGAATGCTCCTTGAGGTAATCCTGGCAGCGCAAATTGCCGGGTTCAATGCAGTCGGCAGATTCGGTGAGCAGGTCCGAACGATTGCCTTTGATCCGGGCGTAACCGTGACGATCGTCGCGCCCGCTCAGCTTGATCGGGGGCTTCCCACAACGCTCATCATCTACGCCTTGCCGAACGGCAACACCACTGACCAGACCATCGGCAAAGCGATGCGGCCGGGAGACGACTGGCACTTCGACATCCAGCACATCGGCGCGCAGACGCGGATGCTGCGCTCGGTCGCCCGCGGGCGGAATCTTGTCGTCGCATATCTCGAAAACAACGTCAAGAGCTGGCCGGCGTGGCGCACTCAACATCCGGACAACGGGGAATTGATCCTCGACCTGCTCGCGAAAGTGAAGCAGCAAGTGATGGGTGTCTCGGACATATGCCTCACTGGACACAGCGGCGGCGGCAGTTTTACCTTTGGCTTTTTGGACGCCGTCACCGCGATTCCGCCGGAGATCAGCCGCATCGCGTTTCTCGATAGCAACTACTCGTTCGAAGAAACGCACGCGCCGAAGCTGCTCGACTGGCTGAAGGGCGATCCGGCGCGAAGGCTTGTCGTGCTCGCGTACGACGATCGCAACATCGAGCTGAACGGCAAGAAGGTCGTGTCGGAGACCGGCGGGACGTATCGGGCATCGTTCCGAATGGCCAAGAGCCTGAAACTCGAGTCATCGGATTCCGGAAGCTACATCCGCTTCGCATCGCCAGGAATGGGGCCGCAAATCGAAATCATGATCCACCGCAACCCGGAGAACGCCATCCTGCACACGGCGCTGGTCGGCGAGAAGAACGGATATCTTCACGCCATGACCGTGGGCACGCCTTGGGAGAAGCAGTTCGCATCGCTCGACGGCCCGCGAGCCTACACTGCATTTATCGAACGCGCCATGACGGGAGCGGAGTTCATCGCCTCCGTGCAAGGACTCGACCGCGCCGCCCGCGAAGAAGCGATTCGGAAAGAGCTGCTGGCCGGCAACATTCCGAGTTTTCTGCGGCGGCTGGTTCCCGTCACCGTGGGCGACGTCGTGTACGAAGTGATGCCCGACTACCTGGCGATCGGCTCGGACGAAGATTTCGTGCGCATGCCGATGAATCCTTACACCGCCCAAGCTTTCTGCGACGCTCTCGGATTCGTGCTGCCGACGCGCAAGATGACCGACGACATATGGCGCGCGGCCACGGTCAAGTTGCTGCCGCAACCGCTGGTTCAGGAGCGCGAGGCGCCCGCCACGTTCCTGCAGCACCATCGCATGATCGAAGAACAGGCCGTCGGGCAGAAACGCGGCGAGCTGTGGGCCGGCATCAAGAAGGATGTGGTCATCACCAACCGCCTGCAGGAGCGGCCCAACCGCGTGGCCATCTACGGCTGGCACTATCCGGCGGGAGATGCGATACAGCCGCTGACCATCGTGCATGCCGACTGGTACGTCGATTACAGCCACGGCATCCGGCCCGTGAAGCGAATGATGCAGGTGGGCGGCCGCGCGATGTCCTATGAAGAAATCCTGAAGCATCCGAAGCTGCATGTGCTGTTGAGCGACGAGGGGCCCATCGAGAAACCGCGGTACGGGATGATAGAATCGCATCCGTGAGCGATGCGCCTATCGAAGCCGGCAGCGTAACCCGCGTGGCCCTGTCCGACTACGCCGGACTGCTGACCCTCTCGGTTTTCACTGAGAAGCTCAGTTACTTCTCCTATCAATCGCTCGACGAGGAGCAGCGGCGTCAGTTTCTGAAGGAGCCGCTCGAAGCTATTCCCGTGGCGCTGCTCGACCGGCTGCCCGCCTTGCGCGTGGTCATGGTCCCGTTCCTCGAGAAGGGCGCGGGCGGAAACGGAACCCAGGTGAGCTTCGAGCGTCCGAGCCAGCAACGCGCCATCTCGCGCAGCAACCTGACGATCGGCCAGGATCAATACGTATTCGTGGCCACCGAGCAGCAGGACGTGGCCGATTATCACTATTGGTTCTTCAACGGCGTCGCTGAACTCACTTCGCTTCGCTTGGAGAATGAGGAGATGGGTCGCTTCACCACGCTCATCATGGACGAGCTGAACCGCACGGCGCGCGGCGAAGTGGACGAGCAGAGCTACCTGCTGAAGCAAAAGCTACGCCGTCACAAGCGCCTTCCCGGAAGAGACACCAAGCTGATGCGCGAGTACGTGCGGCAGGCGCTCGAAGACACGGTCACTCTTTACCTGCATGGATTGTGCTGCGATATCGATGTGGAGCCGGGCCCGCGCCAGCTCTCCAGCCGCTATCTGCGGCGGCGATTGGAATTGCTGGCCGAGATTTTCCCACCGAATCCCGGCAGCTTGCTCTTTCCCGCCGAAAAGAGTCCGGCAGCGGACGCCGTCGAAGAAAATTAAGGGCGGGCCGACTGCATTCGGAAGCTCGGGCGGAACTCCCAACCGAGGCGCGCGGCCGTTTCGAGGTGTTCCAACTCCTTGTCCATCACCTTTAACCGCCACTCCATGCCCAGGCACTCCCAGCAACTCCTGCGCGCCTGTTCATCGAGCGTGATGAGCGTTTCTCCGCATTGGCACTTTGGAGCTTTCATTGGGGGCTCCTCCTTCCAACGCGCCCAACGTACGCCCGGCGCTCTCGCGCGTAAATAGACAAGAAGTACTATAATGACGGCTCCACACGAGTCATGTTGCAAGATCTGTACATTGAGAACTACGCGCTGATTCCGCAGATCTCACTCGAATTCGGGCCGGGGCTGAACATCCTGACGGGCGAGACGGGCAGCGGCAAGTCGATCGTCGTGGATGCCCTGGGATTGTTGCTCGGCGGCAAAGGATCGCCGGACCTGGTGCGGTCCGGCTCGGAACGCGCCGTAGTGGTCGGGCGCTTTTCGTTGGGCAAGCCTGGCGCGCTTGCATCTCTCGCCGAAGAGCTTGGCCTCGATATCGGCGACGACTCCGGCGAGTTGCTCATCAAGCGCGAGCTGCACTCGGCGGGCAAGACACGCGCCTTCGTCAACGACCGGCCCGCCACGGTCTCCGCGCTGCGCGCGATTTCGCGATGGCTCTCCGAAATCCACGGACAGAATGAACAGCATGATTTGTTCTCGGCGGCCGTGCGCCTTGAGATGCTGGATCGCGCCGGCAGCCTCGATGGGTCCGTCGTAGCCGCCGCCCACGCAATTTGGCGAGCGGCCGAAGATCGTCTCGCCACCTTCAACCGCGACGAGCAGGAAAAACTCCGGCTGCTCGACCTCTGGGGATTCCAGAAGCGCGAGATCGAAGAGGTTGCTCCGCGCCCGGGTGAGGACGCGCAACTGGAACTCGAAAAGCGAACGCTGGCCAATAGCGGACGCATTCACGCCGCGCTGGACGCCGCTTACCAGCAACTCTATGAGGCGCCGGGCGCCGCCGCATCCGCGGTGGCCGCCGCCCTGCGCGGACTCGAGGATGCCGGCCGCTTTGACGCCACCCTCGAGCCCTTGTGTGGCGAGCTTCGCTCAGCGCGCGTGACGCTCGAAGAGGCGGCCTTCACGGTGCGCGGGCGCTTGGAAAAGCTGGACGCGAATCCGCAGCGACTCGAGCAAGTGGAAGAGCGGCTCGCCGCGCTCGACAAGCTGAAGCGCAAGTATGGACCTACGCTTGCCGACGTTGCTGCGCACTTCGAAAAGATCTCCGTCCAGTTGCAGGAGATGGAGTCGTCGGAAGAGCTGGCGGCGCAGGCGCGCAAGGAACTGGACGCTGCCGCGGCCAAATTCCAAGCCGCCGCCGCGCGGCTTTCCACGCAGCGGAAGGAAGCCGCCAAACGCCTCGAAAAGTCCGTGGAAAAAAATCTCGGCGAGCTGGCGATGGATGGCACCCGCTTCCGCGTCGAGTTTTCGGAGTCCGAATGGCGGGCGGTGGGAATCGATCAGGTGGACTTCTTAGTCTCGGCGAATCCCGGCGAGCCATTGCAGCCTCTTAAGGACGTGGCTTCCGGAGGCGAACTATCGCGCTTGATGCTGGCTCTGAAGCTCGCGGTGGGCGGCAAAGGCCTCGGCGAGACGCTGGTCTTCGACGAAATCGACGCCGGCATCGGCGGACGCGTCGCCGAAATCGTAGGACGCAAGCTCAAGTCGCTGGCGTCGACCTATCAGGTGCTCTGCGTGACGCACCTTCCGCAGATCGCCGCCTTCGCCGATCGCGACTACTTTGTCGAGAAGCAGGAGAAGGGTGGCCGCACGGTGACGACGGTCCGGCTACTCGAAGAAAAGGAACGCGCCGGCGAGCTCGCGCGGATGCTGAGCGGCAGCAAGATCACGGACGCAGTGTTAACTCACGCCGGCGAGATGCTGAAAACCGCCAAGAAGAAGTAACCGCCGATTATCTGACTTCGCAATCGAACACACCCGTCTCAACCTTCCCGCGATGTTTCACCTGCAGCCATAGGCGATAGCTGCCGGGCTGCGGGAATCCATAAGGAAATGAAATCTCCGGCGAGACCGCTCCTGACGGCATCGCGTGCTCGGCCTTGAAGGCCATGATGGACGCCATCGGCGCGGAACCGCCCGGATGGAGATGCGCCATCACGGACAAATCTTTCTTCACGACAACCAGGTGCCCGGCCATGCCCATGTAGGGCTCGAGCTCGTCGCCCTCGACATGGAACGTCAGCGACACGGCCCGCCGCGTCACGAGCTCCGCGGGCCGGTCCCAGGTGATCTTGAAGCCTGCAGGCTGCGGCGTCGCGCGCGAATCGTCGCCCTCGAGCGCGCCCGTCTTCACCTCGGCAAGCGCGACCTCGGACGACAGCGTCTCCGGGAAGCCGCTCTGATGCACGATGTCGGCGAAGATCTTGTAGCGTCCCTGCGGAAGGGCGGGCAGCCGTTTCTCGTAGACGTATCCCGTCTTCTTCTCCGGATGCAGATGGTAGAACGCATCGAGATCGGGGATGCGGATCAGGAACGTGTGCATGAGATGCCCGTGGTCCTCGACGAAATCGTCCTTGGGATGCGCTGCCCGCCACCGAGCTCCGGCCAGCGTCAAGGTCAGTCCGTCGTTCGCAACCGTGGGACTCATCGGCATGGGGGTGTAAATGTTCTGCGCGAACCGGTCGGCCTCCGAATCCCACCAGGAGTATCCAAACCCGGCCGCGCCCAGGCTCGCCGCAAAGCCCACCGCCATCACCAGCCTGGCGCGGCGTCGATGAGCCGCGTCGGGACTTTGGCCCGGCGGCAGTTGTCCCTCGCGCCAGGCCGCGCCGACCACGCTCACCGCGCCCGCCACAAGAAGAAGCAGCAACGCAAACAGGATCGCCCCGAGCGACCGCGGCATATCCTTCACGGTCTTCGAAACGGAAGGAACCGGCACGTTCAGCTTTCCCGCGCCTTGGGCCCCGTCCACCAGGACGCGAATGCTGTACGAGCCCGTGCCCATGAACCACACCTGCCCGGTGAAGAATTTCGGATCGGACGCGGATCGCCTCAGCTCGTCCGGAACGGGAGCGCCCAGGTTCTGCGTCGAGTAGGTGACCGGCTGGATTTCAATTTTCCGGATGTCGCCGGCAGCGCCGCCGCGGAGAAGCACCTCCACCTCCGCAACTCCGGGCACGATGCTCGGCGGCCGCACCACCACCGAGAGCGAATAGGGTCCTGCCTGACCTTCGAGAAAAACGTCCGGGCTGCCCACATGCGCGGAAAGGCCGGTGCAGAGGACGAGGAGAAGGACGCCGAGGCGAAACTTCATCTCTGAATCTTGCGCATCCAGTCGCCCCACCCGAGAGACAGTCGCGTGGTCAGGAAAGCCGCCACCAGGGCCGTTCCCATGCCGGTCCAGAAGACTCCCGAGGGTTCGGCGGGGAAGAACTCATGCCGCGCGAAGTAGGAAAAGTCCGGAATGTAGTAGGGCATGTAATGCGTTCCGAAGAACCAGTTGCGCGACGCCGGGGTCATCAGGAAGTCGGCGAAGGGCCACTGCACGGCGACAAACGCAACCAGGAACGCCGCCGCCGAGATCGCCGACAGCACCCACTTGTTCAGGTTCTCGAGCTTCTTGATCAGCAGATCGAGAACCAACGCCGGGACAACCAGCAGCATCGGGAATTCCGGCGGCATGAAGAAATCCGACTGGTGGAAGACCGGACCAAGCTTCGGCTCGGCGTGGAAGCGCGGCAGGATCACGATCAGCGCGATCATGAACAGCGTGTAGAAGAGCGTCACAATCGTCGCCGACCAGCGGTTTCCGCAGGCCCGCGCGATCCCGGCCAGCGCCAGCAGCGAGGCCGCCACCGTCACGCGATAGAACTCGGAGTTGTGCATGTTCGAGCGGAATGTGATCTCCATCAGCACCGTCAGGAGCGCCGAAAACATCATGGACGCCCCGTAGAGATACATCCATTCGAGATGCTGGCGTCGGGCCCCCGTGGCCCGGTTCATCTCCCCCAGCACCATGATCAGCACGCCTAACTGGATCGTCTGCATCCCCAGCGCCAGCACCATGTGCGGCGGGCTCAGGATCTTCACGTCGAGGCCGTAGGCGTTATGCCACCAATCGTCGAAGGGCGCGGAGGTGAGCATGGCGATCGCGCCCCATATGCACATGAAGATGCCGAACGGCGAGCGGAATCCCCACATGCCGACTCTGGCCGCGGCCCGACCGGCCGCCCGCCCGAAGGTC
>CAZRND010000282.1:0-7460 GCA_964601345.1 uncultured Acidobacteriota bacterium
CCCTGGCCCCGGCTGACCATAACTTTATCCGTTTGGGCTTCGAGATGGCGGCCGTCCCACGCGCCTGCGTGTCTCAGCAGTACTCTCGCAGTCGAGCCCTTCCGCTTAGCGCCGTTTTGCCCACGATGCGCTACGGATTTGCTCCTCTTCGGCAACGCGTTCGGCTCTGTTCTCGTCGCAGACATTCTGCTAGTGATGGTAGCACACGGCGGTATGTTAGAGTGTTCCGAGAGACGAGAATGGCCACAGCCAAGCGTATTTCTGAGAAGTCCTTTGCCGGTCGCTTCACGGCGATTGCCGGCAGCTATCTCGCTAAGCTGTCGCCCGCCGAGCAGGACAAGCGCCTGCGGGCCGCGGAACGGCGGCTCAAGCGGCGCGGCGCCCGTTCCACAGCTTCACAATCCGCTGATAATCGGGAGAACCCTCCGGGATCCGAAGGTCGTCGCAAATCATCCTGACAAAGTCGTCGAGACGAACGTCGTCCCCGGCCATGGTCTCGGCCACACGGCGCAACACTTGGTCCCGCTTCCGGGCGAGCTTCTTCGTAGCGGCCATTATTTCACCTCGCTGAGCGCGACACGGGCGCCGTTTCGCGCGCGGCTAAGTTGCGCGGCGTCCATGAAGACGAACATCTCGGTCGTCTCTTCCGGCTTTATCGGGGCGACGCCGGTCTTCATGAAACGCACGATCTCTTCCACCAGAGACTTATAGGGCGGCGCGCCCTGGACCGGCGTGGCAAACTTGATGCCTTTCGTTCCAAATACTGTCGCGCCGTAGCCGCGATTCCCCGCGCGGATTCCCCGGAAGGTTCCGATGCGGCCGTCCTTCCAATGCCCCACAATCACTTCCTGCCCCTCGGTGTAGGAGCGCTCGATCCACTCGCATCCCGTGCCCATCAGCGAGTAGAGAATCTCAACGCCGTGAATGGCGTACCAATAGAGATCGGGATGATGTTCCTCGAACGGCGCGGGCGAGAACGCCTCGACTCCCAGGATGTCGCCCGCCGCCGTCTTTGACTCCCGGATCGGCTCCTCGAACCGCAGCGACGACGAGCTGAAGCACGGCGTCTTCGACTCGGCGCAGAGACGAAAGATCTCGCGGACGTCCTTGAGACTCGCGGCCATCGGCTTGTCGATGAAGACGGGCTTGCGCGCCGCGATCACCGGACGGATCTGCTCGAGATGCGTGCGGCCGTCGACGCTCATCAGCAATACGCCGTCCACGTTCTTCACCAGCGCGGGAATGGTCTCGACGATCTCGACTTTCCACTTGTCGCGCAGCTCGGCGACGAATTGCGCCAAGCGACCGCGGCTCGACGCGACGTCCGGACTGCCGCCGGGAAACGCGGCGACGATCCGCGTACCCGCGACGTGACCCGATAAGGCGGGATCGTTCAGCCGCCGCGAGAATTCGATCACGTGGGAAGTGTCCGCGCCGATGATGCCGATCCGCAGGTCCTGAGCGCCCGCCAGGGAAACCAGGAGAAGAAAGATCGCGAGGCTAGTTGTTCTTCTTGCCAAAGATGCCTCCCAGGATCTTGCCCACCGCGTCTTTCGGCTGCCCGAGCTGTTGCGTGGCCATCTTGCCGACGTCGGGGACGATGACCGGATGCTCGAACGTCCCTTTCAGCGTGAAGGGCAGAGTGCCGTTGCCTCCCGAAATCTTGGAGAGGACGCCGCCGATGGCGCTCTGGTTCGTGAGCGTGGAGAGCATCTTCAAGTTCATCTCGCCCGGCTCTGTCACCGTGCCGCCGCCGGTTACGGTCATCCCGGGAGCGATCATATTCAAGTCGTTCGTGCTGATGTTCCCGTTTACGAAACTGAGGTTGGACGCTAGCTTGGTGATCTGCGTGTCCGGAGTCACCGGGATTCCGGCGAGCTTCGCCACCAGCGAGAGTTGCTGCGTGAAGCTGTATCCGGCCAGGCGGGCGTTCTGAACGTCCACTGTGGTCTTTCCGTTGAGATGTTCGAACGGACCATGGAGCGTAGTGCTGCCGGTGAGCGTCCCGCCGGCGATGGAACTGCCGGCCGGCAGCTTGATGCCGAGAGCGGGCATCAACTTTGCGACGTCCGTGAGCGGAGCTCCCGTCGTCTTGAGCGAGACTTCGGAGGCCGCCGGCTTCAATAGCGACAAGTGTCCGCCAATCTGCGCGGCGGCGCCGGCGATATGCACCACAAGTTCCTTAACGTCGAGCGTCTCGTTCTTCAGAGCGTATTTGACGTTGTACTTCCCGGTGACGGGCGCCTGAGCGGGCGAGCCCTGCGGACTCAGTCGCAGGTGCGCGACCGTGAAATCGCCGTTGGCGGTAGCGTCCTTGCCGTCCGTGGTGAAGTTTGAGTCGGTGGAGAGCGATCCCATGAGACCGGGCTGGTCCGGGACCATCTTGTGCAGGTCGATTTCCGTCAGCTTGACCTTTCCTTCGGCCGGCGTGGCCATCGGATCGTCCTGTGCGAGCGGGCCGGCCTTGCCTTCGGCCTCGAGCAGGCTCTGCCCGCTTCCCGGCAGATGCATGGCCGCCTTATAGAGGAAAGCCTTGGCCGGAGCAAATCCGTTGAGCGTGAGATTGATCTGATCGTATTTGGCGTTCTGCTTCGGCTGCTTCAGATCGCTGATGTAGACCGTGCCGTTCTTGATCAGCAGCTCATCCACGGCGAGAGGCGCGGCCGCGGCCGAAGGCGGAGCGCTCGCTGCGCCCTTGCCGGCCTTCCCTTCCTCTTTCCCCAAGGTGCTGAAATTCCATTCGCCGCCTTTGTTCTTGATCAGGCGGATCGTGGGCTCGTCCATCTGCAGCGAGGTCACTTCGAGCTGGCGGCTCAAGAGGGGCATCATGTTCACGTGCACCTCGAGGCTCTTCGCGGTGACGAAGGGAGCCGTCCCGAACGCAGAGTCCTCGCCGATCTCCACGTCGCCTACCGTCAGCTTCGGCGGAAAAACAGAAAGGGCGATGGCTCCCAGTTTCACCTTGCGATGCAACGCGCCTTCGAGCCGCGCAACGATGGTCCCCTTTTGAGATTCGGCGTCGATGAAGTGCGGCAGGACAAAGACCGCGCCTGCGGCCAGAACCACTAACCCGATGACCAGCCAGAGGAGGAGACGTAGCAGTTTCATCCCTCGATTGTATACCTGTATAATGTTCTCTGTCCCATGCGAGCCAAAGTGTTTGTCTCTCCGAAGAAAACCGTTCTCGACCCGCAAGGCCAAACCATCCACTCAGCGCTGGCGGGACTCGGCTATAACAGCGTGGACGGCGTGCGACAGGGCAAGTTTTTCGAGCTGAATCTGGCGCCGGGCACCACCCGCCAGCAGGCCCAGGCCGACGTCGACCGCCTGGCGCGGGACATCCTGACCAATCCGGTTATTGAGGAATATTCTTTCGTCATAGAGGACTGACAACCTATGTGTGGAATCGTTGGGTATGTGGGCGAAAAACCAGTTGTGCCTCTGATCCTGGAAGGATTGAAGCGCCTGGAATACCGCGGATATGACTCGGCCGGCGTGGCCGTCGTGAACTCAAAAAAGCTCGACGTGCGCCGCGCCGAGGGAAAGCTCCGCAACCTGGAGGAAGCGATTCGCCTCGACCCGATCGAGGGAAGCTACGGCATCGGACATACTCGCTGGGCCACGCACGGCCGGCCGACGGAAGAAAACGCCCACCCCCACCGCGACTGCACCGGCGACATCGTGGTGGTGCATAACGGCATCATCGAAAACTATCTATCGCTGAAGAAGAAGCTGATCTCGGAAGGACACAAGTTTGTCACCGAAACCGACACCGAGGTCGTCGCCCACCTGGTGGAGAAGCACTCGAAGGGCAACGGGAATCTCGAAGAGGCGGTGCGAAAGACCGTCGCGGAGCTGACCGGCATCTACGCGCTGGTGCTCATCTCGAGACACGATCCCAACAAGATTGTCGCCGTGCGCAGCGGGCCGCCCGTCGTGGTCGGCATCGGGCAGGACGAGTACTTCGTCGCCTCCGACGTCCCGGCCATCCTGTTCCACACGCGGGAAATGTTCTTCCTCGACGACGGCGATGTCGCCGTCCTCACGCGCAACGGCGTGCAGGTCGGCGACTTCCAGGGACGCCCGCTGCTCCGCAAGGTGCAGCACATCGCCTGGGATCCGATCATGGCGGAAAAGGGCGGCTACAAGCATTTCATGCTCAAGGAAATCTTCGAGCAGCCGCGCGCCGTGCGCGATACGACGTTGGGAAGAGTCAGCGAGGACAAGGCCTGGGTCTACATCGACGAGATGCAGATCACCGAGGACGAGTTCCGGAACTTCAAGCAAGTGAAGATTCTAGCCTGCGGCACGAGCTGGCACGCCGGCCTGGCCGGCAAGTTCATGATCGAGCGCCTGGCTCGCCTTCCGGTGGAAGTGGATTATGGCAGCGAATTCCGCTACCGTTCGCCGATCATCGAGCCCGACTCGCTCACGGTGGTCATCACCCAATCGGGCGAGACCGCCGATACGCTCGCGGCACAGCGCGAAGCCAAATCGCAGGGATCGAAAACGCTGGCCATCTGCAACGTTTTCGGCTCGATGGTGACGCGCGAGGCCGCCGGGACGATCATCACTCACGCCGGTCCCGAGATCGGCGTGGCGTCGACCAAGGCGTTCACTTCGCAATTGACGGCGCTCTACATCCTGGCTTTGCATCTGGGACGCCTCCGCGGTACGTTGAACGAAGACCAAGCCCGCGCGCTGATTCAGGAATTGCACAAGCTCCCCGGCAAACTCGAGCAGGTTCTGGCGCATGACGAGAAGTACGAGGAGATGGCGCGCCGGTTCTTCCGCGCCAAGGACTTCCTGTTCCTGGGACGCGGCGTTCACTATCCCGTGGCCCTCGAAGGCGCGCTGAAGCTTAAGGAAATTTCCTACATCCACGCCGAGGGCTATCCGGCCGGCGAGATGAAGCACGGTCCGAACGCGCTCATTGACGAGAACCTGCCGGTGGTGGTGCTGTCGACGTGCGACAAGGACAGCCCCTCGAGCCGCACGCTTTACGAGAAGACCTGCTCCAACATCAAGGAAGTGAAGGCGCGCGACGGCATCGTGATCGCCGTGGCCACCGAGGGGCACGACGAAGAGGTGCGCGAGAGCGCCGACCTGGTGATCAACGTGCCGCACACCAACGAGATTCTCTCGACCATTCTCGAGATCGTGCCGCTGCAGTTGCTGGCCTACCACATTGCGGTGCGCCGCGGCTGCGACGTGGATCAGCCGCGCAACCTGGCCAAGTCGGTGACGGTGGAATGACGGCGTTCCTCCTGCTGGCGGTGACGGCGTTTGCCGGCCAGACGCCGCAAAGCAAGGTGGATGTATCCGAGCTTCGTTCCCGTCTTCATTTCATCTCTCAAAACATTCAGGCCGGGCGGCTGGATGAAGCTGAGTCGGCCCTCGATCTTCTCCGTGCCGACGCCGGGCCGGCGCCGCTGGTCGAGGGCATGCATGGGTTCTTGCTCTACCGGCGCCACCAGTATCTGCAAGGCATCGATATCCTCAAGCACGCCCTGCAGTCGCCGTCCCCTCCCGCGTGGTGGCGAGTCCTGCTGGCGATGTGCTACGTCGCCACGGGACAGGACGAACTGGCAAAGGCGGAAATGCGGCAGGCGCATTCCGAGGATTCGCGCGCGGTTCCCGAGGCCCTGACGGCGATGTACGCGACCGCGGTGGTGGACGTGGCGAATAGCCCGTCCCCGGAAGGCACGCTGGCGTTGGTCTTCGTCTCACTGAGCATGGGCAATCGGCGCGCCGCCGCAACGGCGCTGACCGAGGAGATGAAGACGTTCCCGACCGAAGCGCGCCTGCGCTTGGCCAAGATCGACCTGCTCGCCGACTCCGGCGACATAAAGTCCGCGCTGACGGAGGCCACGGCCGCTTTGGAAGCGGTGGTGGACGACTCTCGAATCGAAAGGCGTGCCGGCACGCTCTTCAGCCTGAACGGAGATCTGTCCCAAGCCTTGATTCATCTGGAACGGGCCGATCAGCTCGACCCGAAGAATGTCACCGCCAAGCTGGAGTTGGGGCGAGTCTATCATCAACTGAACCGGTTGCCGGAGGCCCGCAAGCAATACGAGGACCTCCTGACGCTGAATCTGGCCCCCGACGCCCGGACGCTCGTGTATGCAAGCTTGGGGTCCGTATTAACCGACACCAAGGAGTGGAAATACGCCGCCCAAGTTCTGCAGAAGGGCCTCGATGCCGCGGGCAACGATCCACCCCTTCTGAGCAATATGGCCAGACTGCTGGTGGTCAGCGATGCGCCGGATGTCCGCGATCCCAAGCGAGCCGTGGAACTGGCGGAGAAGGCCGCGGCTCTTTCGCAGCAAAGAAACGCCTTCATCCTCGACAATCTGGCGGAAGCTTATTTCGCATCCGGCGCCGCGCAAAAAGCGGTGGACACGGAACGCAAAGCTCTTTCCCTCGCGCCCGGCCGGGCCGATTTCAGGGAACATCTCTCCAAGTTTGAAGCGAAGAAACCTTAGACTTTCGTGTGATGCTCTTCCGCGCGGGCTTTCAAGCTGCGCAGCGCCGCGGTCAGGGCGTTGATGCGGGCGGTGCGTCCGAAGACCTGGTCCACGGCTTTCCCGAGCAGACCGCCGTGCACTTCCCAGCGCGTCTCCACGGTCAGGACGACTTGTCCCGAAGCGTCCTTGCGCTCGACGGCGATGTCCATCTCTTCTTTCTTCGTCAGCAGAAGGGCGGCCCAATCGTCACTGAGGAACGTGCCGGGGAGGTCCAGCGTGCGAATGGGACGCCCTTCGAGCAAGGACGCCACTTCCGACTGCGAGGCGGCGATACCGATCGAGGCCTTCAGTTTCTGTTCCGGAACCTGCTTGCCAACGAACAGGAACAGGAAGACGGCCGCGTAGATCAGGAGGAAAATCGCTTGCCAGCTTCGCCGTGTATCGCTCATAGTGTTCGTCCTTCACAGCTATAGACGATCCACCTGGTCGAAAGTTAGCTTTTCTGTGTAAGAAGATTGTTAATTCTTGTTGGACGCCTCTTACACCTGGATCACGGCGCACATCTCGCGCACGGCCTCGGCGCTCTTGTGCAGCGCGGCCGTCTCCTCGGCGGTGAGCTTGATCTCGATGATCTGCTCGAGGCCGCGCTCGCCCAGCTTGCAGGGCACGCCGACGTAGAGCCCGTCGATCTTGTACTCGCCTTCGAGATAGGCGCAGCAGGGCAGGATTTTTTTCTTATCCTTCAGGATGGCTTCCACCATCTCGACCACCGCGGCCGAAGGCGCATACCAGGCGCTGGTCTTCAGATACTTAATGATCTCGGCGCCGCCGTCGCGCGTGCGCTGCACCAGGCGGTCGATGACCGCCTTGTCGAGCAGCTCGGTGATCGGGATGCCGGCCACCGTGGAATAGCGCGGCAACGGGACCATCGTGTCGCCGTGCCCGCCCATGACGAAGGCGTTCGTATTCTCGACCGAAACTCTCAGTTCCTGG
>CAZRND010000283.1:0-7452 GCA_964601345.1 uncultured Acidobacteriota bacterium
AGAAGTATCTCCAGTGAACGATACGGCGCGGTCGTCGAAGTGGGCCGTCATCGAACCTGTGCCGGAGACTCCGGCGTAGGAGAACTGCGTGTAATACCACGCGAACTTTCGATAGTTGACGCGCGCCTTCAAGTGCAGATTGCCCTTCGCATCGCGCGGCACGGCGATGCGATAGTGCACGGTGTCGGCCGCGCCCGGCGGAATCAGGCGCGTGTAAAGCACCGAGCGAGCCGCGAACGCGTTGCGCTTGTTGATGGGATTTCCATGCCCGTCGAGCAGGAACGATTTGTAGAAGTGCGCGCCCGCGTCCACCGGACCGTTTCCATTCTCGAGAAATCCGCTGTGATACACGATCCGTCCGGAATCGTCGCGCGCTTCGAGCTCCACCCAAACATCGAAGGCGTCCACCGTTCCGCCGGGGAAGAAATGGCCGACCTTGCGAGTCCGCACCACCACCTCCACGCAAACGCTCTCGCCGGGACGAACCACGGGCTGCAGGCGATCGAGCGGCGCGATCACAGGCGCCGCCTCGCGCAATACTCCGCCCCCGGCCGGCAGGCTCTCTTCGCCGACAGCGAAAGTGGTGGAGAGCCGCGGAGCGCCTTCGTCTGCCGGTCGCAGGCCGGCGGCGCGCGATCCCAGCGAGTCGGGAATCACGCCGAAAACGTCCACGGATAGGAAGCCCGATTTCAGGAAATCCTCGATCGCTTTCTTTTGAACGTCGTCGCGGTTGGCGACCGGCACCGCCGTGTTGGCCGCCGGGAAGACGTGCGAGTGAACCGAGCCGTTCCGGTTGCCGAAATCCGCCGACTTCACCAGAGGCATGTGGCATTGCGCGCAGGTCGAGCTGTCCTTTGGATAATAGAAAGATCGCGCCCCTTGGCCCGAGACGCCGCTGGCCTGCCAGTTGTCGTAATCGTTGAAGCCGCGAATCCAGCGGTAGCGGTTCACGGGAACATCCAAGTGCACTTTGTGGCAACTCGAGCAGAACTCCGCCGAGTCCATGGTCATAAACGGCTTGAGGAACGTGCGCCGGTGCGCTTGTGGCGCCGCGCGCGTCACGAACTTGGCCACGGCTCGAATCCAGGGGTTCTTGCTCACCGCCAGGTTGTGCAGGGCCGGATATTCGATCCGGAATCCGCCCTGGCCCATGGAGTTGTTCACTTGCACGATGGCGTGGCAGGACATGCATCCGAGTCCCACTTGAGCTTCCGGCGTCTGAAGCGTCTCGGCGATGGGCTTGTCGAACATTCCGCTGAAGAGGAGCGCGTGATCGTGGCATCCCGCGCACCATTTCGAGGAACGGATGCCGGCCACCTCCTGCATGTACTCGATGGACTTGCGGTAAAACTGGTTGTTGAACGACCCGAAGTGATGCGCCGATCCCTGCCACTGGTTGTAGATGTCGTTGTGGCATTCCCTGCAACTTTCCGAGTCCATGAAAAAGCTGGAGGGAATCGGGGCCCCCGTGTTGGTGGTGGCGGAGGAGGGGAAAAACGGCCCGCGCGCGCCGTCTCCTTCCTCATCCATACTGAGAGGCGCCGGCCCGTTGCGGATCCGGTCCGCCGGATTCGGCCGCATCTGGCGATAAGCGGCCATGCAAAACGGGAGGCACAGGCAGCCGGCTAGCAACGCGGCGTAGCCCTTCCAAGCAACTTTTCGGCCGGCGAATGTAGCAGCGAGGAACGATAGCAACAGAACGCTCGACACGATGTGAACCCACAACGCGAGGCGATGGTCGCGCGTGGCGGCAAAGATCGCCAGATACAATCCCAATCCGCCGGAGAGAAAGGCCAGTCCCAACGCGCCCCAGCGGCCGGCTGCGGCATGGAACCAAGCCAGCAGGATAACCAAAACGAAGCCGGCCCCGACGTGGAACAACACGTTGAATACGTAGCCCAGCGTGGGATCGGCGAAAGAAGCAAGGAAGGCGCTGTTCAGGGCCAGGGCCGATGCGCCCGCGATCACAAGTCTGTTAGTCCTGGTCACTTCGGCAAGACCCTCTTCGAGGATACGCCAGCAGAATAACAGATTTCTGAAACAGGACTGTCGCCGAGCTGAGTCATACGGTGTATCCTTTAGGGATATGGGATTTCTCCTGCTGCTCGCTTTCCTGGGCGCCTTCGACGGCAAACACGGACCTGCGGACGGGCGAGACTTGCCGCCGGCCGATCTCGCCAGAGTCAAAGTAGCCGACTCGGCGCCCGACTTTACGCTGCCCGACATCGACGGCCACGACGTAACGCTCTCGCAGTTTCGCGGCAAGAAGAGAGTGGTGCTGGTTTTCTACCGCGGATACTGGTGACCCTACTGCATCGATCAGCTCGGGAAGCTGAAGAATCTTCTGACGGAAGCAGAACGCAAAGAAGTCGAGGTGCTGGGAGTGAGCGTCGATCCTGCCGACAAGCTGCGCACAGCTTTGGAAAAGATGAACCAGAAGGTCCCAGGGCCGGCGAACCTGGCTCTGCTCTCCGACCTCGACCACGCCGTAATCGGCCGCTACGGACTGCTCAACGAGCAGGCCGTGGCCAACAACCGCTTCATGCCTCATCCGACCACCTATGTGATCGGCAAGGACGGAAAGATCACCTGGAAGTTCACCGAGGTGGATTACAAAATCCGGCCGACGAACGATGCCATTCTTGAGGCTCTGAGAAAGACACGCTGAGAAATCGCAGGATCTGCGCGTGGCTGGTTCTGGCGATGCTGCCGGCGCTCGTCGCGCAAGCGCAGGAGCCGGTGCGAGTCATCTTCGACACCGACATGGGCAACGATTGCGACGACGCCTTGGCGCTGGCGATTCTGCATGCCTTCGAGACGCGGGGCGAATGCAAAATCCTGGCAGTGACGGTGACCAAGTCCCATCCGCTCAGCGCGGCGCTCTGCGAAAGAATCAACGCTCACTACAGCCGGCCGGAAATTCCTGTGGGCTTGGTCGCGAACGGCAAGACTCCCGAGATGCAGGACATGCTCAAGGTCGCAGGACTGAAGCCGCGAGCCGCCTACCCGAACGCAACGGATCTGCTTCTCTCGACGCTGCGCCGCCAACCCGACGGAAGCGTGGTGATCGTGCAAGTCGGATTCAGCACCAATCTGGCGCGACTGCTCGAGAGTCCGGAAGGCCGCGAGCTGGCGCAAAAAAAGGTGCGCCTGCTCAGCGTCATGGCGGGAGCGTTTCCGAGCGGTCCCAAGGAGTTCAATGTCTGGACCGATATTCCGTCGGCCCGCAAGGTCTTCGGCGAATGGCCGGGACCCATCGTCTTCAGCGGATTTGAAATCGGAAAGGCGCTGCCGTTCCCGGCGACAGCGATTGCCAACGATTTTCGGTCGGACCCCGCCAATCCCGTCGTCGAAGCATACAAGTTGTTCCGCGCGTTCCCGCACGATCGTCCGACTTGGGATCTGACTGCGGCACTCTATGCCGTCCGGCCCGATCGGAAATACTTCGACGTCTCCGAGCCCGGCGATGTCACCGTCACCGACGACGGGCGCACGGAATTTCACGCGAACCCGAGCGCAAGCCGGCGATATCTGATCCTTCGCCCTGATCAAAAGGACCGGGCCCTCGAAGCCCTGGTGTTGCTGTCCAGCCAGCCCGCTCGATCCAAATGATGCGATTGCTGGTTCTTCTCACGCTGTCCTTTCTCGCTGGTGCGCAGGCGCCGCCCGATGTCATTTACTACAACGGCGCAATCCTCACCATGGCCGGTGGCAATCCTGCTGCAACCGCGCAGGCGGTCGGGATTCGCGGCGACCGGTTCACTGTCGTCGGGACAAACGCCGACGTCCTCAAGACGGCGGGACCGCAGACGCGCAAAATCGACCTGGCGGGAAAGTGCGTCGCGCCGGGACTCTTCGAATCGCATGTCCATCCCATCGACGCGGCGCTCGCCGAAATCGACGGTCCCGTCCCGTTGCTGCATTCCATTCCGGAAATTCAAAACTACATTCGGACGCTGGCAGCCAAGCTGCCGGCCGATCGCCTCATCTTCGTTCCCAAGATTTACGTAACGCGCCTCGCGGAACGCCGCTATCCCACGCGATTCGAACTCGACGAGGCCGCTCCGCGCCGCGAAGCGATGATCGACAACGGCTATGCGTCCGTGCTCAGCTCGGCCCTGCTCGAAAAATTGAAGATCGGCCGGGACACGCCCCAACCGGCGAACGGCAGGATCGTCAAAGACTCGCGCGGCGAACCGACCGGCCTCGTCCTCGGCGCTCCGCAATTGCTGGGTCCCCTGCGCAGGACGCGCCCTTACACGCCTGAGGAACGGCGAACGGCGCTCCGGCGCATGCTCGAGCGATACAACGCGGTGGGCATCACCAGCATCAGCGATCGCGCCGAGGGACCCGAGGGCTTTCGCGCCTACCAGGCGCTGCGCGCGCGCGGTGAGTTGACCGTCCGCAGTCACGTGACGTATCTCATCTCGGCGCAAGGAACGCCGGAACAGGTGCGCGAGGAGATCGCGCGCATCCCACTCACCAGCGGTTGGGGCGACGAGTGGCTGCGCGTGGGCGCGATCAAGACCATCGTGGACGGCGGAATCCTCATCGGCACCGCGTACCTGCGCGAGCCTTACGGACCGCATACCGAAATGTACGGCTTTGTCGATCCCGACTATCGCGGCGTCCTTGCCGTGCCGCGCGAGAATTTGCTAGCGATGGCGCAGGCCGCGAACGAGATGGGATGGCAGATGACCGCGCATACTACCGGCGGCGGCGCGACCGATCTGCTGCTCGACGCCTACGAGGCGACGGATCGCCGGATATCGATCACCGGGCGGCGATTCACCGTCACTCACGGAAATTTTCCCGACCGCGCCGCCATTGCCCGCGCGAAACGGCTCGGCGTCGCCTTCGACGTCCAGCCGGACTGGCTCTATCTCGATGGATCTGTCATCAAGGGCGTCTTCGGCCCCGAGCGAATGAAGCATTTTCTGCCGCTCCGCGACTTGCTCGATGCGGGTGTCACTTTGGCCGGAGGATCGGATCACATGATCCGGTTCGATCCGCGCGAATCCACCAATCCCTACCATCCTTTTCTCGGCATGTGGATCGCCGTCACACGCAAGACGATCGCCGGCGAGGTCCTGAATCCCGAGCAACGAGTCTCGCGGATGGAGGCGCTAAAGATGTGGACCTGGAACGGCGCCTACGTGGCATTCGCCGAGAAAGAGACCGGCTCGATCGAGCCTGGAAAAGTCGCCGACCTGGTGGTGCTCTCGAAGGACTTCGCGAAGGTTCCCGAAGACGAGATCAAAAGCATTGAGGCGCTCCGCACCGTGGTCGGAGGAAGAGTGGTCTTCGACCGACTCAAATGAAGTTGCGGGCTATGACCGAAGCGGATGTGCCCGCGGGAATGCGTCTTTCGAGCGCCGCCGGCTGGAATCAGTTGCAAGGGGATTGGATGTTCTTCCTCACCTCGCCCGGGAGCGGCGGGTTCGTGGCAGAGAAGGACGACCACGTCGTCGGAACGGTCGCGTATTTGCGTTACGACTCGCTCGCATGGATCGCCATGATGCTCGTGGACCCGCAAGAACGGGGCGCCGGCATTGGCGCGCAATTGCTGCAAGCCGCACTCGATGTGCTCAGTGGCGCGGAGTGCATCGGGCTCGATGCGACTCCCGCGGGTGAGCCGCTGTACCGGCGTTTCGATTTTGTGGAGGCGTACCCGATCGTCCGCCTTGCCGCGACAGCGCGGACATCTCCGCGCGAGAGCGGTTCGCGCAGGATGACGCCAGGAGACATGAGCGCTCTCCGCGACCGCGAAGTGTTCGGCGCCGACCGGAGCCGTCTCCTGACATCGCTGTTCCACCGCGCACCCGAGTGCGCATGGATCCTGAACGACAGCCATTGCTTTGGGCGTCCGGGCCGGTTGTATCATCAACTCGGACCGGTCGTAGCTGCGAATCGGAGCGCCGCGCAAGACATGGTGGCGCGTTGTTGCTCGGAACTGGGAGGCCGGCGAGTGGTCATCGATGTACCGCGTTTCGATGAAGAGTGGCTGTCGTGGCTGAAATCGATTGGATTCGTCGAGGAGCGACCGCTGCTGCGGATGTTCCGGCGCGGCCATCGGCATCCCGGCCGGCCCGAGCGGCAGTACGCGATCGCGGGTCCGGAATTCGCATGACCAACGACCTCTCCGCACCGAGCCGTAAGGACATCGACTTCCTGCGTCGGTGGGACGGCGACATTCTGATACTGGGCGCGAGCGGCAAGATGGGACCGTCGCTCGCGAGCCTGTGCCGTCGCGCTAGCGACGAGGCCGGCAAACCTCGCCGCGTGATCGCCGTCTCGCGGCAGATTCCGTCGACGACAAACGAAGGGGTGGAAGCGATCGCCTGCGATCTGCTCGACCGCGCCCAGGTCGCGCGACTCCCGGATTGCCCGAACATTCTTTATCTCGCGGGAAGAAAGTTCGGATCAACGGACAATCCCGAGCTGACCTGGGCGATCAACACCACCGTTCCGGCGATTGTCGCCGACCGCTTCCGCGAGAGCCGCATCGTTGTTTTCTCGACAGGCAACGTATATGCCTTGCGCGCTCCGGCGAGCGGAGGCGCACGCGAGGATGACCCGCCCGCGCCCGTCGGCGAGTACGCGCAGTCGTGCCTGGGACGCGAGCGCATCTTCCAATATTTTTCAGAACGCTACGGCCTCAGATGCCTGCTGTTCCGGCTGAACTACGCCGTGGACCTTCGCTATGGCGTCCTTGTGGACATCGCCCGCAGAGTGCACGAGGGTGAGCCTGTGCCGCTCGCGGTACCGGCGTTCAACGTCATATGGCAGCGCGACGCAAACTCCTACGCGCTGCGCGCGCTTCAACACTGCGCGTCGCCGCCAAGGATTCTCAACGTCACCGGGCCGGAGATTTGCACGGTGCGCCGCGCGGCGGAATACTTCGCCGCGCGCTTTGGACGTCCCTGCCGTTTCGATGGCGTTGAAGGCGGCGTCGCGCTGCTGAGCGACGCGTCCGCCTGTCATGCTTTGATGGGCGCTCCGGATGTCTCCCTCGGCCGGCTCATGGAAATGGCGGCCGATTGGGTGCAAGGCGGCGGCGAGAGTCTGAACAAGCCGACGCATTTTGAAACCGCGAATGGGAGGTTTTAGCGCAAGAGCATGGTGATCCCCGCGCATCCGCTGGCACTCACCGCCGAGCGCAAGCTCGACGAGCGGCGCCAAGTCGCCTTGACGCGCTACTACTGCGACGCCGGCGCGGGCGGCGTCGCCGTCGGCGTGCATACGACGCAGTTTGCGATTCGCGATCCGCGCGTCGGCCTGCTCGATCCGGTGCTTCGGCTGGCTGCCGGCGCCGTCGCGGAGTTTGAAGGCAAGTCGGGTCGCCGCGTGGTGAAGGTCGCCGGCATCTGCGGCGATACCAGGCAAGCCTCGGACGAAGCTTCTCTCGCGCGCAGCGTTGGATACGACTTCGGTTTCTTGAGTCTGGCGGCG
>CAZRND010000284.1:0-7403 GCA_964601345.1 uncultured Acidobacteriota bacterium
CCACATCGCCCCATCCAGCGGTTGGTCTCCCACCGCCCGGAAAGTTTCGGAGTCTTCCTTTCCTTCTCCGCGGCGGACCCCGCACCGGTAAGAGCCAGCGCGACGATCAGTAGGCTCCTGGTCATCGCTTACACCAGCCTCGTGACGCCCGGCCGCGGCATCTCCGCCACGGGCAGGCTGGCGTTCCAATCGAGCTTGGCGGGGAAGATGCTCTCTTGCGAGTTCATGGCCTGCTCCCAGGTGACTTGCTGCCCGGTGTAGGCGGCGATACGACCCATGAGCGCGAGCATCGTCGAGGAAGCCAGCCATTCGCCGTCGTTGATCGGCTTCTCCTTGCGAATGGACGCGAACAGCGCGTCATGCTCGGCCTGGTACATATCGTTCTTCTCGCCCTGATAGGTCCATTCCTTTGCGCCCACGATGCGCGGCATCGCGCCGCGCGTGCCGATGGTGCAGGAGCCCTTGCTCCCCAGGATGAAATCGGCGTTTTCGTTGTAGCAGCCGTCCTGCTGGCGGTGAACGACGAAAGCGCGAACGTTGTTCGGATAGAGGTAGTTCACCTCGAAGTGATCGAAGATGTTGCCGCCCTCGTTCGGTATCTGGCGTCCGCCGACTGCAACGCAACTGACCGGCGGCTGATCGTGCATGGCCCAGGCGATCTTATCGACGCTGTGAACGGCCTGTTCCACCAAGCCGTCGCCGCAGAGCCAGCAGAAGTTGTACCAATTGCGGATCTGCCACTCGACGTCGCCCATTCCCGCCGGACGCTTGCTCGCCGCCGGCATGGGCTTCACCGGATTGGTGTAATACGTGGCGTGATACGCGACGATGTCGCCGATCGCGCCGCTGTGCATCTGGTCGAACGTCTCGCGGATGTAGTTGCTGTAGCGCCAGCAGAATCCGGCGACGATCGCCAGATTTTTCTGCCGAGCCACCTTCACGGTTTCGAGCACCGAGCGGACTCCCGGTACGTCGATAGCCACCGGCTTTTCGCAGAAAACATGCTTGCCGCTCGCGATGGCGGCGCGCAAGTGCAGCGGGCGGAATCCGGGCGGCGTGGCCAGCAGCACCACGTCCAGGTCGCTCTCGATCAGTTTGGTGTAGGCATCGAGGCCGGTGAATTTCCGGGGCTCGGCCTTCACTTTCGAGGGCACCGTCTTCTTAATCTGCCCAAGACAATTCTCGATGGGCTCCGCAAACACATCGGCCAGGGCCGCCAGCTCGCAGCCGTCGTCGGCCCGCAGGGCTTGCACCGCCGCGCCCGTGCCGCGTCCGCCGCATCCCACGAGGCCGACCCTGAGCGGCTTCAGGTCCGCAGCGCCTTTTAGAATGGCTGGAAAACCGCTGACCAGAGCCGTACCGATTTTGAGGAAATCACGCCGTGCCGTCTTGTCCATATTGTCGATTCTAGCCCTTTTCGGGCTAGACAGGAAGTTCAAGTGAGACCACGAGGCCTGGATTCGTGTTCTGCGCCTGGACCTTGCCTTGATGCAGCGTGATAGCGCGCTGGGCGATCGCCAGGCCCAGCCCGGCACCGCCGCTGTTGCCGTTTCGGGATTTGTCGGCGCGGAAGAAAGGCTTGAACAGCTCCGGCAGCAATTCTTCGGGTACGCCGGGACCGAAGTCGCGGATCGAAATCTTTGCGGAGTGCGCGCTCGATTCCAACTTGACGTCGATCGGCGTGCTTTCCGGCGCATAGCGGATCGCATTCCGCAGGACGTTCTCGATGGCGCGGCGCAGCAACTCTTTGTCGCCGTGTACTACGACGCGGCCGTTGGTCTGCAGCACCATCTCGCAAAGGCGGGCATCGGCCTCGATCTCGCAATCGGCCACCAGGTCTTTGAGAAGCTGGTCGAGCGAAATCTCCTCGCGGTTCAGGAACGAAGCGTCGCCCTCCGCGCGCGTCACCTGCAACAGGCTGTCGACCAGGTGCGTGAGACGGTGCAATTCCTTCTTGAGGCGAGTGGTAGCGGCATCGCGGTCCTCGGCGGTGCGCGTCAGCTCAGCCGCAAAACTCAAGCGAGCCAGCGGCGAGCGCAGTTCATGCGAGATGTCCTGTAACAGGCGGCGCTCGGCGGTCAGCAGCGTCTGAATCCGGTCGGCCATCTGGTCGAAGGCTCGCGAAAGATCGCCGATTTCATCGCGCCGCGGCGATCGGACGCGCGCCGCGAGGTCGCCGTTACCGAACTGCTCCACGGTCTTGCCCAGGGCGCGCAGCGGCGTCGCCATGTTGACCGCCAGCAGGTAGCAGAGCAACCCGACGACCAGCACGATCATCGCGTAATACGGCAGGAAGCTCCAAGGATCGACGGGCGGCCGCACCGCGACGATAAACCGGTAGAGATCGTCATTCGAAGCGGTGACGACGAAGATCCGTCCGCCAAGAGATCGCGGCAGCCCCCAGGAGCTGCGGGCGCGAGCCAGAAATCCCGAGCGGTCTTCGCCGGAGACGAGGTCTTTCCCCGAGGCATCCGTGAAGTAATGCTCGTTCTGGAAAATGCCGTTCAGGTTGCGCAAGTAGGCTTCCAGGCGCCGGGCGCCGCCGGTCTCGAAAGCGGTGCGGGCCTCGTTGAGCTGGATGTTGCGCATGTGAGAAAAAGCCGCGCCGCGACGCGTGTTCCGGCTCGAATCCACGACCGAGAGAAACGCGAAGGCTACCAGAGAGACCACCAGCGTCCCAAAGGACCACAACAGGATCTTGCCGAAGATCGATCTCATTCTTCCGACCCCGCGTCCTCGGAACAGAACATGTAACCGACACCCCGCACGGTGCGGATGAGGACGCGATCCCTGGATTCAAGCTTCTTCCGCAGGTGGCTGACGTGTACGTCGACCGAGCGATCGAACGGAGTCGCTTCGCGCTGGTAGAGGACCGCGGCCAGCTCGTCGCGCGATACCACGCGCCCCGCGGAGCGCATCAGCAGATCGAGGATGTCGTATTCGATGGACGTGACCTCGACGCGCGTTTTGTCGCGCCAAACTTCGCGCGTCCCCGAATTCAGGCGGATTCCGTTCACTTCGATCGTCTCGGACTGGCCGGTGAGCCTGTGACCGGCCCGGCGCAGCACCGCCTGGATGCGGGCCAGCAATTCATCCGGACCGAAAGGCTTGGGCAGATAATCGTCCGCGCCGGCGTTGAGCCCCATCACGCGGTCGGGTTGTTCGGTGCGCGCGGTGAGCATGATCACGGGGACAGAGCTGCGGCGCCGCAACTGGCGCAGCAACTCAAAGCCGTCGAGTCCCGGCAGCATCACATCGAGCAGGAGCAGATCGAAGCCGCCTTCGAGCGCCCTGGACAAGCCGCGGCGGCCGTCGTGCCGCGCTTCCATGCGGAAGCCGTGCTGGGAAAAGAAAGCGCTCATCAGCGAGCACAGTTCGGTATCGTCGTCGACCAGCAACAGGTCGGCTCCAGCCTTCCGGCTGTCTTTTGTAACCGCTACCCCCGACATATATTCCATCTTAAGACCGGAAAGCCGTGGGCGTCCCGGTCTTTATAATTCTTAACAGTACGTTGACTCGACGGCTGCTAGGGTATTAAGGGTGAGAGGCTTAGTCCCGAAAATCGCAATCTCCCTGCTGGCCGTTTTGGCCGTGGCCCAAGCGCCGCAGACCACACCGGCAGCGAGGCCGATTGGAGCCGTGACGGCCATTGACCGCACCGCGCGCCAAATCACGCTCAAAACCGACGCCGGTCCGGACATGACCGTGATGCTCCAAGAGGGCGCGACCTTCAAGCGCGTCGCCCCCGGCGAAAGGGACCTGACCAACGCCACCGACATCGCCTTCGCGGATGTCGCCGTGGGCGATCGCATCCTGGTTCGCGGCCAAGTTGCTGCGGGCGCAAAGACGGTCGCGGCCACCAGCGTGATCGTGATGACCAAGGCCGACATCAGCAAGAAACAGGAAGCCGATCGCGCCGAGTGGCAGAGGCGCGGAGTCATCGGCTTGATTACCTCGGTCGATAGCGCCGCCAAGCAAATCACCATCAGCGCGCGGACGCCGGAGGGCAACAAGCCCCTGGTCGTCACGCTCGCGCCGCAGGCCTGGCTGCGCCGCTACGCCGTGGACTCGGTAAAGTTCAGCGACGCCAAGCCGGGCACGATCGAAGAGATGGCCGCGGGCGACCAGTTCCGCGCGCTCGGAAACAAGGGCTCCGACGGCGCGACATTCACCGCTGAGCAAGTGATCTCGGGCGGCTTCCGAAATATCGCCGGCACCGTGGTCTCCGCCGACGAAAAGGAAAACATTGTCCGGCTCACGGACCTCGAGACCAAGAAAGTCGTCGTCATCACCATCGGAGCAGATGCCACACTCCGCAAGCTGCCTTTGCAGCTCGCGCAGATGATGGCCGCGCGCATGAACCCAAGCGCCGCCGGAGACCGTGGCGGTGATCGGGGCGGCGCTCCGGCCGGCGGACCTTCGCGCGGACCGGGCGGGCCCGGCGGCGGAGGCCGCGGACCCACGGACTTGCAGCAGATGCTCGAGCGCATGCCGGTCGTCAAGCTCTCCGAGCTGAACAAGGGCGATGCTCTCATCGTTTCGGGAGCGAAGACCGCCGATGCGACTCGCCTCACGGCCATCGCGCTGATCGCCGGGGTCGAGCCGCTGCTGACCGCCGCTCCCACCAGCGGACGGCAAATGGTGCTGAACAACTGGATGCTGGACATGGGCGGCGGGGGCGTGCCGTAAAAAATACTTGGAGTCATTGATGAAAATATCTCTCATCCTCTGCATTGCTCTGCTCTTCTGCTCGGCGGCGGTCGCTCAGCCGGGAACCGCTTCCTTGAAGGGCCAGGTGCTCGATCAAACCGGAGCGTTGATTCCCGGAGTTACGGTGACTCTCTCGGGCAACGGGACCACTCAAAAAGCGGTGGCCACCGATTTCGGCCAGTTTTCCTTCAAGGGTCTCGCCCCCGGCGCCTACAAATTGAAGGGCGAGTCGAAGGGATTCATCCAAAAAGACGAAGTCGATGTGGTCCTGACGGCCGGCGTTGAGAAGACCGCGGACATTACGATGCTCGTCAGCCTGGAGAAACAGGAAGTCAAGGTCGTGGATTCGAACACCTCGAAGCTCGACCTCGATTCTTCGAGCAACGTTGGCGCGCTGGTTCTGAAGGGCGCCGACCTCGATTTTCTCTCCGACAATCCCGACGACCTGCAGGACGACCTGTTGGCCCTGGCCGGCCCGGCCGCGGGACCGAACGGCGGGCAGATCTATATTGACGGCTTCACCGGCGGTCGCTTGCCGCCCAAGGAATCGATCCGCGAGATTCGCGTGAATCAGAGCCCGTTCTCGGCCGAGTACGACCGGCTGGGCTTCGGACGCATCGAGATCTTCACCAAGCCCGGCACCGACCGGTTCCGGGGCTCGACAAACTTCAGCTTCGGCGACGCCATCTTCAATTCGCGAAATCCGTTTGCCACGACGCGCCCGCCTTATCAGCAGAAGCAGTACGGCGGCAACGTGAGCGGTCCGATCAGCAAGAAATCTTCGTTCTTCATCGACGTGGAGCGGCGCCAGCAGGACGAGGTCGCCGTGGTCAACGCCACAGTGCTCGATGCCGCGTTCAATCCGGCGCCCTTTTCCGCATCCGTGCTGACGCCCAACGTGCGCACGACGGTCAGCCCGCGCATCGATTATCAGCTCGGCTCGAAGGTGACGTTAGTGGGTCGCTACAGCTACTCCACGGGAAGCAACCAGAACCAGGGAGTGAGCACGTTCTCGCTTCCGTCCCGCGCGTACAATACCGACAGCAGCGAGCAGACGGCGCAGATCACCGAGACATGGGTGGTCAACTCGCGCGCCATCAACGAGACGCGTTTCCAGTACATCCGCCAGCGGAACAATCAAAAGGGCGACAATTCGCTCCCCACGATCCAGGTTTCCGAATCGTTCACCGGCGGCGGCTCCAATATTGGGATCGGATTTACGCATCAGAATCGCTACGAGCTGCAGAACTACACCTCGCTCACGCGCGGCGTACACCTGTTCCGCTTCGGATTGCGGATGCGCGACGCCAGCGAGAACGACTTCACCAGTACGAATTTCCAGGGCACGTATCTCTTTACCAGCCTGGCCGCTTACCAGCTCACGCTGCAGGGTCAGAAGGCCGGCCAGACTCCGGCCCAGATCCGCGCGGCAGGCGGAGGCGCCAGCCAGTTCTCCATCAACGGCGGATCGAATCTGACGGGCGTCAGCCAGGTGGACGTGGGAATCTACCTGCAGGATGAATGGCGCGTCCGCGGCAACTTCTCGCTCAGCCTCGGCCTTCGCTACGAGACGCAGAACAACATCGGCGATCATGCCGACATCGCTCCGCGCTTCGGTTTTGCGTGGGGACTCGGCAGCGGCGGCGGTCGCACGCCAAAAACCGTGATCCGCGGCGGCTTCGGAGTTTTCTACGATCGCGTGAGCTCCAATCTGACGCTCGACGCGATCCGCTTCAACGGCATCACGCAACAAGCCTTCCTCGTTCCTTCGCCGGATTTCTTCCCGATCGTGCCGGCCATCTCGACGCTGACGGCCAACAAGCAGCCGCAGACGATTCGGGAGCTCTACTCCGGAATCCGCACTCCCTACATGGGGCAGACGGCTCTGAGCCTGGAGCGGCAATTGCCGAAGAACATGACCGCGGCGGTGACCTACACCACCACCACCGGCCTGCACTCGCTGCGCTCGCGCAATATCAACGCGCCGCTGCCGGGAACGTACAATCCGCTGGCGCCGACGAGCGGCGTGCGTCCATTCCCGGGCTTGAACAACAACCTTTACCTGTACGAATCGAGCGGCATCTTCCGACAGCATCAGATCATCACCAACCTCAACGCGCGCGTCAATACCAAGATCAGCCTGTTCAGCTTTTACACGCTGAACTTCGCGCACAGCAATACGGACGGCGGTGTGGGCAGTTTCCCGGCGAATCAATATGACGAAAGCACCGATTACGGCCGCGCGGCGTTCGACGTCCGGCACCGCTTCAATCTCGGCGGATCGGTCACGGCTCCCTGGGGATTGCGCCTCGCTCCGAATATCAGCGTGAATTCCGGCAGTCCTTACAACATCACCATCGGCAAGGATCTCAACGGCGATTCGCTGTACAACGACCGTCCGGCATTCGCGACCTCGGCGGACGCCGGCAAGACCGGCATTGTCTCGACGCCGATCGGAATCTTCAACGTCAATCCAGCGACGGGACAGGCGACGATTCCGCGCAATTACGGAAACGGTCCCGGCAACTTTTCGTTCAACCTGCGCCTCTCCCGCACTTTCGGATTCGGCGAAAGGACTGCCGGCCAGCGGCAGGCCGCGGCCCAGGGCGGCGAAGGCGGACAGGGCGGTCAGCGTCGCGGTCCGGGCGGATTCGGCGGACCCGGCGGACTTGGCGGCGGCCGCGGAGGCCCGG
>CAZRND010000285.1:0-7376 GCA_964601345.1 uncultured Acidobacteriota bacterium
CGCGTCGAGCAGTTCCGGCAAATTGCCACCGAGGCTGGCGTTGGTCGAGACAATGCGCGTCAACTCACCGGTGCGCAGATTTCCCGACGGCATCACGACGCTGGCGCGATTCACAGCGGCGACGGCTTCTTCGGGGGAGACGCGATAGGCGCGCATCCGCTCAGGATTCAGCCGCACGACGATCGTCCGCTGATTGCCGCCGAAGGGCGGCGGCGCGGAGACGCCGGGGAGCGTTGCGAAAATCGGACGGACCAGGTTCAGCGCGATGTTCTGCATTTCGCCTTGGCTACGGTTCGGGCTTGCGAAGACGAGCTGTCCAACGGGCACACTGCCGGCATCGTAGCGCACCACGAACGGAGGGACCGCGCCGGGAGGCATGAAGGCGCGCGCGCGGTTCACGTAGGAAACGGTCTGCGCCATCGCCTGATTCATGTCCGTGTCGGGATAAAAAACGAGCTTCGTCAGCGCTACCCCCTGGATGTTCTTCGACTCGACGTGCTCGATGCCGGTGATGTAGAGGAAGTGGTATTCGTAGTAGTAGGTGAGATAGCCCTCCATCTGGGCGGGGTCCATGCCGCCATAGGGCTGCGCGACAAAGATGGCCGGCGCGCCGAGGTTCGGGAAAATGTCCACCGGCATGCGCTCCACGGCGAGGAAAGCGGCGAGCGCGAACGAAAGGACGGCCACGATGATCGTGACCGGCCGCTGCATGGCGAATCGTACGAGCCACATATTATTTGCCCGCCTGCAACACGGGCGCGAGATCGCCCTGCGCGTAAGCGACGCCCAGGAATGCGCGCCATACAGCGAGCCTGGCGAGCGCGTCGTCGATTTCGGATTGCGTCCGCAGCCGCATGGTGTCGGCGACTTCGAGCACCGTGCCGAGTCCGGACTGATAGCGTGCCGCGGCTTGCCGTTCGGCGGCCTGCGCGGCGTCCAGTTGGATGGGCGTGTTGGCGGCGACCTTGCGCGCGCCGTCGAGAACGGACTTCGCCTTGGCTAATTGTCCGTTCAGGTCCGTCAAGGTCTTGTCGTAGCGCGCGGCTTCCGCGAGTTCCCGGTGCGCTTCGATCTCCTGCCTGGCGTGGATCGAAGGACGGTCGAACGAGGCGAAGGTGACGGTCATGCCGACGGCCCAGTTGCCAGTGCTCGGACCGAGCCCGTTCGCGCCGCCGAGCGTGCCGCCGTTCGTCAGCGCGCCGGTGCCGCGTCCGTAAGTGTTGGCCTGCACGTTGAACTTGGGGAAGTAGGATCGCTCGAGCGCTTTTTCGCGGGCCTTCGCTTCGTCGACCGCCGCGCTCTGCTCGCGCGCCAGCGGATGCGTGTCAAGTCCCACGGCTGCGGCAGGCGACGAATCAGGCAGAGCGGGTAGCGCGCGAAGCGATGCCGGACTCGCGCCGATGATCTGCGCGAGGCCCACGCGCGCTACGTCGAGCCCTTGTTCGGCCTGGATGCGCTGCGTCTCGGCGCCGGCGAGTTCCGCGCGGGCTCGCGCGGAATCGACGCCTGGACGCAGCCCCGCCTTCACCTGGGCGTCGACCACGGTGAAGAAGACGCGCGCGCGCTCGACGCCGGCGGCCGCGGCGCGCAGCCGCTGCTCGGCGGCGAGGACGGTGAGATAAGCGTCGGCCGCGGCGGCGGCAACCTGCAGGCGCGTGAGGCTTGCTGAGGCTTCCGCTCGATGTTGGGCCGATTCGGCCGAGAGCACGTTGGCCTTGCGCAGTCCAAAATCGAACGGCTCCCAGCTCACCAGCAATCCCGTGGCGCTGCCCCAGACGCTGGTGGTGTCATTCGTCCCGAGCACAGGACCTGAGATAGGAGATACGATCGGCGGGGGAAGCAGAAGCCCAAAGACTTTGTTGCGCGTGGCGCGATTGGTTTGCCAGAGAAAATCGGCGCGTGGCAAGTAGCTGGTGCGCGCGAGTCCCACGCCGGCCTGCGATGCAGAGACGCTCTCCGTGGCGACGCGCACGGCTGGATAATTCTTGAGCGCGAGTTGCACGGCGGCTTCGAGCGACAACTCCTCCGCTCGCAGCGGGGACGCGGCCGCGAGCAGCAGGAGAGCGACCGCCTTAATCCCCTTCGATGAGTTCATGAAAAAGCTCCCGAACTTTGTGCTTCGACGCCGCCAGCGCCCGCCGGCCGAGGGCCGTGGCCCGGTAGATGCGGCGCAGCGACTTGCCGCTGCGCCGCTCGGCTGAGCGAAGGTAGCCCTTCTTCTCCAGTCCCTGGAGCAGGGGATACAGGCTCCCGGGACTGATCCGGTATCCGTGTCGCCCCAGCTCCTCCATGATCCCCAATCCGAAGATGGGACCTTCCACGGCGTGGTGCAGCACGTGCAGGCGGATCAGGCCGGAATAGAGCACGCGATCGGCGGTGGTCTTCATATCTAAAGTCGTTTACGAAAAGCGTTAGTATCTAAACCCACTTCCGGATGCCTGTCAACTGAATTATGATGGAGGCATGAAAGTTCTTTCCGTCAACGCCGGAACGATCCGAGAAGTTGAGTGGAACGGCGCGATCGTGACCACCGCCATCTTCAAGACTCCGGTCACGGGGCGCGTGGCCGTGCGCGATCATCACGTTGAGGGCGACCATCAGGCGAACCCCGCGGTTCACGGCGGACCGCTCAAGGCCGTTTACGCTTATCCGAGCGAACATTACCCGTTGTGGAAAGCGGAACTGCCGGGACGGGATCTGCCCCTCGGTGTCTTCGGCGAGAATCTGACGACGGAAGGCCTGAGCGAATCGGGTCTCTGCGTGGGCGATCGAGTGAAGATCGGCACGACGGTGCTGGAGGTCACGCAGCCCCGCTCGCCCTGCTTCAAGCTGGGAATCCGCTTCGGATGGGACGGCATCATCAAGCGCTTTCTCGACAGCGGCCGCAGCGGATTTTACTTTTCGATTGTCGAAGAGGGCGAGCTCGGCGCGGGCGACGAGATTACAATCGTCCACCGCGACCCGCGGCGCGTCAGCATTCAGAACGTGGTCGAATCAAAGCGTAAGCATAAGAATCCCTAGGCACCGGCGAGACGTGCGGGTGCATGATCCAGCCGCGCAGGATTCCTTCGCGCCTCATGCCGCATTTTTCGAGCACCCGGGCCGACCCGATGTTGTCGACGTCGCACGTTGCCCAGACGCGATAGATCTCCGGCGCCTCGAGGGCTCGCGCGACGACAGCGCGCACCGCTTCGGTCATCAGCCCGCGCTTCCAGTGCGCCCGCCCGAGGACGTACCCGATGTTGGCCTTGTGTCCCTCAGGGCGACAGGCGACCATGCCGATGACCCGGTCCTTCCCTTTGAGCGTGATGGCCCACTGAAACTCGCGGCCAGACTTGCGTCTTGCGGCGCAGACCTTGAGGAACTCGCGAGTCTCACGGACCCTCTTGTGCGGCTGCCAGGGCAGGTAGCGCGTTACCTCCGCGTCCGTGGCGTACGACTCGAAAATGCTCCGCGCATCGGACATCTTCGGGGTCCGTAGGATCAGCCTTCGCGTCACGATCGGTCCGGTATTCATTCGAGCAGCATTTGCAGGAAGCGTTGGGCCGCGGGACGAAGGTGCTTTCGCTTGCGCCGCAGGATTCCGAGCGGACGCGCCAAGCCGCCGTCGAGCGGGATCGAAGTGAGCCGGTCGCCATCGCCTTTCAGGATCGCCGCGGGCAGGATGCTGATGCTCGTCCCCAGCGCGATCGCTTCCTTCACCATGGGGATGTTGTCGAAATGCATCGTCAGGTTGACCTTAACGCCTTGCTCCTTCAGAAAGCGGTCGATGTGCTGCCGGATGGGCAAGTCGTCGTCGAAGGTCACGAAGTCGAATCCGTCAAGGTCGCCCGGCTTCAGCCGCGCTCGCTGCGCCAGAGGGTGCGATGGCGCGGCGGCCACCACCATCTCCTCTTCGCGCCACGCCGTTACCGAAAGATCCTTGCCCGGCTGCGGATAACTCACGATGCCGAGATCGGCCTGGTCGTTGCGCACGGCATCATAGATCTTTTCGGGTCGCAGATATTCTACCGCGAGCTGTGCTTTGGGAAAACGCGCCGCGAATCCTTCCTGCAAGCGCGACATCTCGGTGAGTCCCACTGAGTAGATGGCCGCTACGCGCACTTCGCCGACCACCGCGCCCTTTACTTCTTCGAGCGACGAAGCCAGCTCTTCCTGCCGGCGCAGCACGTCGCGGCAGAAATCGAAGTAGATGTATCCGGCCGGAGTCAGCGAAAAAGGGCGCCGATTCAAGAGCCGTTCACCCATGCGATGCTCCAAGTCCTTCAGATGCTGGCTGGCCGCCGACTGTGTGATTCCGTTGATCTCAGCCCCACGGCTAACGCTTTCATGCTGCACGATATCGCGGAAGAGCCGGAGGTGGTCGAAGGTGTCGGCCATGTATTACATAGTATAAGGCTGGCTAATGTCCTCGATCAATATTAGTAATTTGCCTAATGTTGGCGAAGCCGGTACTGTGATCGCATGGAGGCGCAGGGGCTCTATCATCCGGACTTCGAGCGGTCCGCCTGTGGTATCGGCTTTGTGGCCAATATCAACGGCGAGAAATCGCACAGCATCATCTTAAAGGGCATCCAGGTGCTCAAGAACCTCGAGCACCGCGGCGCGTGCGGATGCGATCCCGAGACCGGCGACGGCGCGGGGATCACGATTCAGATTCCGCATCCTTTCTTTGCGCGCGAGTGCGCCGCGCTGGGATTCACGCTGCCCGATCCGGGTGAATACGGCGCGGGGATGGTCTTTTTACCCGTCGAACGGCATCCGCGCCTGCAATGCGAAGGCATCCTCGAAAATATTGCGCGCGAGGAAGGGCTCACCGTTCTCGGATGGCGAGATACTCCGGTCACGGCGAACGCCATCGGCCGGCTCGCGCGCGCCTCGCAACCTTACATCCAACAGATTTTCCTGCGCGCCGCGCAGGGCATGACGCAGGACGAGCTTGAAGCCAAGCTCTACCTGGTGCGGAAGCGCGCCGAGAGCGAAGTCGGCAAGTCCGATATCAAAGACAAAAGCTTCTTCTATCTCCCGTCGCTCTCCTCGCGAACGATCGTCTACAAAGGTCTGCTGCTGGCCTCGCAGATTACGCAGTTTTACGGCGAACTCACCGATCCCGAAGTGGCGAGCGCGATTTGTCTTGTGCACCAGCGCTTCTCGACCAACACCTTCCCAACGTGGCAACTGGCGCATCCTTACCGCTACATCTGCCACAACGGCGAAATCAACACGCTGCGCGGCAACGTGAACTGGATGAACGCGCGCGAAGCGGTGCTCGAGTCGCCGCGATTCGGCAAGGACATCAAGAAGCTTTTCCCGGTCTGCACGCCCGGAGGCAGCGACTCGGCGATGCTCGACAACGCCATCGAGCTGCTCTACCTCTCGGGGCGGCCGCTGCCGCACGTCATGGCGATGCTGATTCCCGAAGCCTGGGACCAGGACAAGCACATGCCCGAGGAGAAGCGCGCGTTCTACGAGTATCACGCGGCGCTGATGGAGCCGTGGGACGGTCCCGCGGCCATCGCGTTTACCGATGGGCGCGTGATCGGCGCGACGCTCGATCGCAACGGGCCGCGCCCGGCCCGATATCTCGTCACGCACGACGGCCTGCCGGTGATGGCTTCAGAAACCGGCGTGCCCCCACTCAAGCCGGAAGAGATTTGCTAACACGGCCGCCTCCAAACGGGACGTCTACTCCTGGCCCACACCAAGCAGGGCCCCACCCTCCCTGACGAAGAGATCAAGGACACGCTCGCCGGACGGCGTCCTTACGCCGAGTGGCTCAAGGAAAATCAGGTCACCATCGAGCAGTTGCCCGAGCCGCCGCGCTTCCACGCCACGGAATTCGATACGCTGCTGCAGCGGCAACGCGTTTTTGGATACACCGACGAAGACCTGCGATTGATCCTGACGCCGATGGCCGTGAACGGCGAAGAGCCGGTCGGCTCGATGGGCACCGATACGCCGCTCGCGTGCCTCTCCGACAAGCCGCAGCCGCTCTTCCACTATTTCAAGCAGCTTTTCGCGCAGGTGACGAATCCGGCGATTGATCCGATCCGCGAGGAACTGGTCATGTCGCTCACCAGCTTCATCGGCACCGAGCGGAACATCCTCGATGAAACGCCCGAGCACTGCCGCACGCTGAAGCTCACCGGGCCGCTGCTCACGAATTTCGATCTCGAGAAACTGCGGCGCGTCTCGCAGGGCGACTGGCTGGCGAGCACGCTGCCGATGCTCTTCCGCGTCGGCGGCGGCGGGCAGGAACTGGAGCGCGCGCTCGACGGCCTGTGCCGTCGCGCGTCGCTCGCGATCAAGTCGGGATACACGCTGCTGATCCTCTCGGACCGCGGGTTCGATCCCGAGTACGCGCCGATCCCCAGCCTGCTGGCGCTCTCCGCCGTGCACAATCATCTGATTCGCGAAGGCACGCGCACGCAAGTCGCGCTGATCGTCGAGTCGGGAGAGCCGCGCGAGGTGATGCACTTCAGCCTGCTCATCGGATACGGCGCGAGCGCAGTGAATCCTTACCTGGCCATCGAGACCATCGAGGACATGTGCCTCGCGGGCACGCTCGGCCCCTTCGATCACGCGCTGAAGAATTACAAGAACTCGGTCAAGAAGGGATTGCTGAAGGTTTTCTCGAAGATGGGCATTTCGACGCTGCAAAGTTATCGCGGCGCGCAGGTCTTCGAAGCGCTGGGCCTGAACAAGTCGGTCATCGAGAAATACTTCACCGGCACGGCGTCCCGCATCGAGGGCGTCGGGCTCGACGTGCTGGCGCGCGAGTCCGCGGCCAAGCACGAGCACGCTTTCGAGACCGTGACCGAAGCCGACACCGAGCTGGCCGTCGGCGGGAATTACCAGTACCGTGTGCGCGGCGAGCATCACCTGCTGAATCCGCTGACCGTGAGCAAGCTGCAGCACGCCGTGCGACAGGGGAATTTCGCGAGCTTCCGCGAGTACACCGCGCTGATCAACGATCAAAACCGGCAGCTCTGCACGCTGCGCGGCCTGATGGAGCTGAAACCCGCGGGGCATCCGATCCCGATCGAGGAAGTCGAGCCGGCCAAGCAAATCGTCAAACGCTTTGCCACCGGCGCCATGTCCTTCGGATCGATCAGCAAAGAAGCGCACGAGACGCTGGCGATCGCGATGAACCGCATCGGCGGTAAGTCGAATACCGGCGAGGGCGGGGAAGACGAAGCGCGCTTCGAGCGCGACTCGAACGGCGACTTCCGGCGTAGCGCCATCAAGCAAGTCGCTTCGGCGCGATTCGGCGTGACGATGAATTACCTGGTGAACGCCGACGATCTGCAGATCAAGATCGCGCAAGGCGCGAAGCCCGGCGAGGGCGGGCAGCTTCCGGGTCCCAAGGTCGATAA
>CAZRND010000286.1:0-2958 GCA_964601345.1 uncultured Acidobacteriota bacterium
GCGAAACCTTTTGCCGTCGCAGTGGGCGACTTCAATGGCGACGGCCGCTCGGACATCGCCGTGGCCAACGAAAACAGCAACGACGTCAGCATCCTGTTGAGCAACGCCAATGGGACGTTCCAGGCCGCGGTGAGCTATCCGGCCGGAACCCTGGCCGCCTACGTCGCTGCAGGCGATTTCAATGGCGTCGGCAAGAGCGACCTCGCGGTAGCCAACTTCGGCAGCAACAACGTCAGCATCCTGCTGGGCAATGGCAACGGGACATTTCGGGCGGCGGTGAATTTCGCTACGGGAGCGAATCCCTACGCGATCGCCGTGGCCGATCTGAACGGCGACAGCGTGCCCGATCTGGCTGTGGCCAACGAGGGCAGCAACGACATCAGTATCCTGCTGGGAACGCCCGAGACGGACTATCTGGTCGGCGACGGATATCCGACCAACGGCGACGGGGCGCGCCAATTTGGCGATGACGGGATCGATAACTTCGATCTGATTGCGACACTGCGCGCGGTGACGTTGATCCCCGGCGCGGTACCGGCCGCCTGTTCCGACCGCTTCGACGCCATGGACAGCTTCCCGGTCGACGGGGCGTCCCGGGGCGGAGACGGCTCGTTGAACAACTTCGACCTGATCCAATCGCTGCGGCGCGTGACCAGCCTCGATACGACGCGTCCGCGCCGAGCCACGCGTGGTCTCTCATGTCCCGCGGCGGCGCCGCTCGGCCGCGAGCGTCCGGCCTCGGGTCTGACGCTCGAAGCGCGCGGAAGGCGGGTCGCTGTCTATTACACGGCGACGGAAGATCGCGTGCTGCACGGTCTAAGCTTCGCTCTTGGCGCGGATTCCGGCCGGTTGGGATTCGTTCCCGGACAACTGGACCGCCCGACTCTGCTCGACGACGCGCTTCCCGGCGCGCTCGCGGTGGCCTGGCTCGACGATCTTCGCGTGCGCAAAGGCGAGCGCATCCTGCTGGGGTTTGTCGAAATGTCCGAGGAACGGCCGCTCCGAATCTTCGGCGGCGACACCGGCCGGCAATAATCCGCGCTATGTCGAGTGGATGTAGGCGCGCATCATACGGATCTCCTCCGCCTGCTCGCCGACTTGCCTCTGCAGAAGATCGCGCACGGAAACCATGCCCATCAACTTGCCGTCTTCGACAACCGGAAGATGCCGGAAGCCCTCCTGGATCATCAGGCGCAGGCAATTTTCCATGGTTTCGGAGATGTCGACGACCACGGGATTCTGGGTCATGATCGCGCTAACCGGCGACTTCGCGGGATCGAGGCCGTGCGCGACGACCTTCGTCAACACGTCGCGTTCCGATAGGATGCCGGCCAGGCGGTCGCCTTCGAGAATTGCAACCGCGCCCACTTTGCGCTCGGCCATGTATTGCGCCGCTTCCCGGATCGATTGTCCTGTATGCAGCGAGTACCCCTCCCGCTGGCAGAGTTCCCTCAGGGTAGCCATGCGCGTAGCCTAGCACCGGCCAGTCGGCGGCGCAACCACTTCAGACTTCACGATTCACTCACGCCTTCTTGAAGTTCCAAGCGATTGAAAAAAAATCAATTACGTCCGTACTTCACGGTTTTGCTGCTTTCTCCCCCTGCCAGATTCAGAGGCCATAAACCGGCAACTAATGATATTCGTATTTTATTCGCCAATTGTCAAGGGGAAAGTTTCACATACGGTCGGAGCTTGGCCAGTTTCTTTTTGCTCATGCCTTTGATGATGAGCAGCTCTTCGACGCGGCGGAAGGGCCCGTTACGGGTGCGGAAATTGATGATGGCCTTGGCCATCGAGGGTCCGATGCCGGGCAGGGTCGCGAGCTGTTCGGCCGATGCCGTATTGATGTTGACGGGCGCCGCGGGAGGCTCTTTTTGTGCTGCCGCCAGAACGGCGCCGAGGACGATCGCGAGAATCCATCCGCCGCGCATGGCTACAGCTTATGATGAGTGATCTTGGCGGAGAAGCCCAATCTCGAAGCGATTCTGGGACCGGGCGGCGCGATCCATAAACTGCTCGAAGGCTACGAAGGACGGCCGCAACAACTCACCATGGCCGCCGCCGTCGAGCAGGCTCTCGCGGAGAAGAATGTTTTGACCGTGGAAGCCGGCACGGGAACCGGTAAGAGTTTCGCTTACCTGGTTCCCATCGCCCTGCACGCGCTCGAAGCCCAGCGACCCGTCGTGATCAGCTCGAGCACGCACGTCCTGCAGGACCAGTTGATCGGCAAGGACATTCCTCTCGTCCAGCGCGCCCTGGCCGAGTTCGGCCTGGAATTGCCCGTGGCGGAGGTGAAGGGCATGGGCGCGTATGCCTGCCAGCGCGACATCGCCGACGCCGCGTCCGGCTTGCTCGACTTCGAGGACGATTTCACCGCCACGGTGAAGCGCCTCCGCGAGTGGATGGAAAAGACTATCGCCGAGAAGGGCGAAGGCTCGCGCTCGGACGCGCCGCGCGTCTCGGAAGATGTCTGGAACCGCATTCGCGCCGACCGCGAGACCTGCACGCGCGAAGATTGCGCCAACTACGACACCTGCTTCTTCTTTCAGGCGCGCGCCCGCATGAACGCGGCCCGGCTGCTGGTGGCGAATCACAGCCTGGTCTTCGCCGACCTGGCTGTGAAGGAAGAAGGCGGGCGCGTCCTGCCTTTCTACTCCGTGCTGGTGCTCGACGAAGCGCACAAAGTGGAGGAAGCGGCGACCAGCTTCCTCGGTGCGGAGATCAATCCTTTCGGACTGCGCATGTCCTTGCTGCGCCTGCACAGCGCTCTCGGACGTTTGGACGCGATGCTGCCGGAATTCAAGCTGCCGAAGGGCGAGGCGCGGGCGTTGGCGGAATTCATCGAGACGAAAATTCAGCCGGAGATCGACTTGCTCGTGGAAGCGCTGGATACATCTTTCCGGAACATCGAGCGCGCCGATCGTCGTATAGCCGAGCTTCATGGTTGTCTCCTCCAGA
>CAZRND010000286.1:2968-7318 GCA_964601345.1 uncultured Acidobacteriota bacterium
ACGAAGGCCGCCGGACGGCGATCCGCCATGATCTGTCGCGCCGGCTGCTGGACGGGAAGCTCCCCCATCGCGACTTCATTACGATGCGCCCCGCTGGCTCCGCGCTGCTGCAGCTCCCGGTCTTGCTCCTGGGCGGGGACCATCTCTTCCTGCTGTCGAGGCTGGTCGTCTGGTTCGAGTTCGCGTGGATTGCGCTGGGCTGGACGCGGCTCACCGCGGCGCTCCTGGGCTCACGTCGCCGGTGTTGGCGCACCCGGCGTTCGTTCAGGCGCAGACCGCCGGGCACTACCTGACGTCGCGTCTGAAGCTGGTGGCCGATCGCCTGCGCTCGGCGTTGTCGCGTCTCGATGGCGCGCCGAATCTCTTCCAGGCGCGGGAACTGCAAATGGTCCGCGCGGGCCAGGAGCGGCTGCTGATTTCCGCCGCACTCATCGAATCGTTCTTCAATCCCATGTCCGGCGCGGAGGATACGGTGAAGTGGTTCGAGCCCGAGGTCCGAAGGCACGGAACGCAGCTCAAGCTGATGACGGCGCCGCTCGACGTCGCGCCGCATCTCGAGCAGCGTCTGTTCAAACGGCTTGACGCGGCTGTCCTGACGAGCGCCACGCTGGCCGTCGGGAAGAGCTTCGAATATTTCCACAATCGCGCCGGACTCGCCGGGGAGCTTGCGCCGCGCCGCCGCGAGCTGTTTCTCGAATCGCCCTTCGATTTTCCGCACCGCGTGCTGGCGGGATTTCCCGAAGATTTGCCCGATCCCGAGAAAGACGAGTTCCTGCATGCCGCGGCGCGATTCCTCTGGCGCGCGCTGCGGGCGTCCGAAGGGCGGTCGCTGGTGCTCTTCCAGTCCTGGAGCGCGCTGCGCAAGACGCATGAACTGCTGGCGCCGCACGCGGAGAAGCTGGGATACCGCCTGCTCGTTCAGGGCGAGATGAGCAAGAAGGAGACGATCCGCGTCTTTCGTGAGGACGTCCACTCGGTGCTGCTGGCCACGGCCGGATACCGCGAGGGGATTGACGTGCCTGGTGAAGCGCTCTGCAACTTGATCCTGCACCGGCTGCCGTTCGCCGTACCGGACGAGCCGGTGATCGAAGCGCGCATGGAGGCGATCGAGCGCTCGGGCGGCGAGGCATTCCGGGATTACACGCTGCCGGCCGCGGCGATCGCCTTCAAGCAGGCTTTCGGACGCTTGATTCGCCGGCACTCCGATTTTGGGGTCTTTCTCTGTCTCGACGGGCGGGTGATGAAGAAACGCTACGGGCAGTCGTTCCTGGCCGCGCTGCCGAAGTGCCGCATGGTGCGCGGCACTTCCGACGCCGTGCTGCGCGAGGTCAAGAAGTTTTTGGCACGCTAAAGCAGGCGGAGGGGGACAACGTCCGCGATATGGCGAAAAACCGCGTCCCTCGAAAGAAGAACGGCGTCGAGATCCAGGGCGCATTGGGCCACATGAGCATCGCGCGTTGAGACCGCAACTCCCGCAGCCCTCATGTCGCGCCTCAGCATTCCGGCTTGAATCCAATGCGATCGCGGCGTCTCATGCAGCGCCAACCGGTCGAGCAAGTCGGCGATCGTCCGGCGGTCCCGCGCCGTTCTGGCGCCGCTGATGAGCTCGGTGACCACGATCGGGGGCATCACCACCATGCCGCCTGCGAGTGCATCCTCAAGCGCGGGGATGGTGCTCCCGCGAAAAAAGTCGATCCATACAGATGTGTCAACGACCGCGTTCACGGGATTGGTCCAGGTCGATATCGAGGCGGATCTTCCCTTTCAAGGCCATGGCCTTTTGAAAGGCGCTGGCGCGACGCAGGCGTTCCAGGCCCTCGATGAGGGTTTCCGTGATCCCTTTGCCCGTGGCGCGCATGGCATCCCGAAGCAGGTTATCCGGGAGGTTGGCGGTGATCCTTCTCATGTTTGTATATTGATCTACGTCATGACGTATGTCAATACGGTATGCTAGGAGCGTGATCTCGCGACGAAACTTTCTTGGAGCGGCGGTGGTGGGACTGCTGCCGAAGAGCGATCCTCCCGTCGCGGGATCGTTCGTCAACGAAGCGCAGTTCTGGGGACATCGCTTGCGCGACCAGGCGCCCTTTCCCGCGCCGTCCCAAACCGTCAGGATTCCGCTTGTGATCGTCGGCGGCGGAGTCGCCGGGCTCTCCGCCGCGTGGCGGCTCGACAAAAAGGGCTTCCGCGATTTTCTTCTGCTCGAGGCCGAAAGCGCGGCGGGAGGCAACTCGCGCTGGGGAGAGAACCAGATCACCGCGTATCCCTGGGCGGCGCACTACGTGCCCGTGCCGAATCAGAGCGCGGCGCTGGTGCGCGAGTTGTTCGAAGAACTCGGCGTCTATCGCGACGGGCGCTGGGACGAACGTCACCTCTGCTTCTCGCCGCAGGAGCGGCTCTTCCTTCACGGACGGTGGCAGGAGGGCATCGAGCCGACGGTCGGATTGCAAGCCAAGGATCGTCGCCAGTTCCAGCGTTTCGACGAGCGCATCAACGAATTCAGGGTGTCGGGACAGTTCACGATTCCGATGGAGAACGGCACCAAGCCTTCGCCTCTCGACCAGCTTTCGATGGCGTCCTGGCTTCGCCGCGAAGGATTCGATTCGTCCTATCTCGACTGGTATGTGAACTACGCCTGCCGCGACGACTACGGCGCGCTCGCCGCGGATACATCTGCCTGGGCGGGCATCCACTATTTCGCGTCGCGAGAGCATGAAGAGAAGGGCCCGCTCACTTGGCCCGAAGGCAACGGCTGGATCGTCAAGAAGCTGCTCGCCAAATTGAATCGCTATGTGCGCAGCGGCGCGCCCGTGCATCGCATCGAACGCGCCGGGAATCGCTGGCGAGTCCTCTCCGGGGCGATCGAATACTTGACCGAAGCGGTGATCTTCGCCGCGCCGTCGTTCCTCGCGCCGTACATCGTTGAGGGCGCGCCGCCGGTGAAGTTCGTATACTCGCCGTGGCTCACTGCAAACCTGACGCTTGACCGCCGGCCGACGGAGCGCGGAATCGAGGCGGCCTGGGATAACGTCATCTACGATTCGCCGGCGCTCGGTTATGTTGAGGCGACGCACCAATCGATTAGGAGGCGCGAGGAGCGCACGGTGTGGACCTACTACTGGTCGCTGTCGCAGGGCGATCCGGCGGTGAATCGCGCGCTGCTGCTGGCTAAGGACTGGAACTACTGGAAGGAAGCGATTCTCAACGATCTGGCGCGCGCGCATCCTGACATTCGGTCCTGTGTCTCGCGAATCGATATCATGCGCATGGGCCACGCCATGGCGCGTCCCACGCCGGGATTCCTGACATCGCCCGATCGCCTGAGAATGGCGAGTGCGTCGAGCGGAGTTTTCTATGCCAACTCCGATCTGAGCGGATTCTCGATTTTCGAAGAGGCGCAATACCGCGGCGTCAAGGCTGCGGATCGGACTCTGGCGCGCCTCGCGCGAGGCTAGGCTTTTGTTTTTTCCGATTTCAACACGCTGTCCAGTACGCCGTTGAGGAATTCGCTCGATCCCTCGCCGGAAAACATCTTGGCGATGTCCAAGATCTCGTTGATGACAATGGCCGGAGGGATTTCGGGAAAGTGCCGGAATTCGGTGATGGCCAGGCGGAGCAGGCTGCGGTCCACGGCCGCCAGGCGCTTCACGCTCCAGCCGCGCACATGCCGGGCGATGATCTCGTCCACCTCGACGGCCTGGCTGGCGGCCGCGTCGAAGAGCTTGTTGGCGTAATCCCGCGGAGCCTCCGCCCCAACGACGCCCCAAAAACTCTCCTTCACATGCTCGGGGGTTTCCTTGGCGGTCTCCCATTGGTAGAGCATCTGGAACGCGCAAACGCGCGCCTTTCGCTTCTGGCTGCTCCGGTGAGGTTCCATGCCCTACCAGATTACCTTGATTGGGTACCGTGCCATCACCGCATCGGGAGTCAGGATGGGATGCCCCATTCGGCGAGTTCCTCGTCGGTCATCGGAGCATCCCAGTCGGGGGCCATCCAAATCTTTCCGCGATAAATGCCCGTGGGACGTTTCTTCGGCTTCTCCGGCTTGATGCGCACCAGTCGGGCCACCGGTTTACCGGCACGGGCGATGATTACTTCCTCGCCCGATTCAACACGACTCAGGACTTGGGAGAAATGAGTCTTAGCCTGATGGATGTTGAAGATGGGCTTCCAGGTCTTTGCTTTCGGCATTGGCGTCTCTCCCTTCATGCATAGTGGACATGGGTGGACTAAGTCAAGCGCCAGCCTTGATCTTGCGGAACAGGTTGCCCATTTCCGCGGCGGCCATCCCATACTCGAAGCCCTTGTTGCCGCTCTTCGCGCCGGCGCGGTCGATGGCCTGCTCGAGCG
>CAZRND010000287.1:0-7272 GCA_964601345.1 uncultured Acidobacteriota bacterium
GCCGACGGCCCCGGGGGGCTGGAGTGAAAGGGGGGCGGGTTCGGCATGCGGTGGGAACTTGCGGCGCTTGGGGGCGGTACGGGCCTTACGCTGTGGACGGCGATCGCCCGCCCTTACAGCCCCATGGGCGCGGCCGGTTGGCACATTTGTTTCGGCGTTCTGGACCGCCTGCTCGCCGGAACTCCGCTGGGACGAATGGTCGGCCCCGAGATGATGAAGTTCGGCGGCTGGCAGCGATTGAAGGGCGAGTACGAAAAGCAGGTTGGAGGATGAATGAAATCGGCATCGGCACTGATCGATGAAAGAATCGAAGAGTTCGGGGATTGGCGCGGGAAAGTGCTCGCGAGGGTCCGCGAGCTCATTCACAAGGCGGATCCGGAGATCGTCGAAGAGTGGAAATGGGAGACGCCCGTATTCTCCCACGGCGGCATCGTCTGCACGGGCGAGGTGTACAAGAAGGTCGTCAAGATGACGTTTGCCCAGGGCGCTGCGCTCGATGACCCTTCCGGTCTATTCAACTCCAGCCTGGGCGGCAATGTCAGGCGCGCCATCGATATTCACGAAGGCGAGAAGCTCGACGAGGCGGCACTGAAGAGTCTCATCCGCGCCGCGGTAGCGTACAACCTCAAGGCTAAGCCGAAGGCTCGCCGGCGGGCTTGACTAACTTTCCTCCGGCCCAGGCCGTTGGCATTCCCAGCACGAGGAGCGCGATTGGATACCACAGCGGCCCCAGCTCCGGCTTGTTCAGCGCCACCATGACGCCGGCGAGGTTGGCAATCGAACCCAACGCGCCGAGCACCAGAGCGTGGAACAAGGGACGGCGCGGCGCGAGCCGTCCCGTGAGATACGCACCGAAGACGCCGTACACGGTGCGGTAAGTCGTGGCCAACACGAAGAGCGGGCCGGTCATCTGCTTCGGGAGCAGCGTATCGGTGCCCAACGACAGGATGATCCCGGCGATCGCGCCCGCGAGCACCGCGCCCACGCTCTGAAAACGTCTCTTCATCCTTTCGCCAGCATCTCCTCCAGGCGGTCGTAACTCACGGCGACGCCGCGCTCCATTCCCGACTTCAGGATCTTGTCGCGAATCTCCTTCGAGTCGTAGCGCATGGTGAGCGAAAGCACGGTCTTTCCGGCGCGGGCGACGAAGCCGTAGGTCACCAGGCACTCTCCGTCATACCAGGCGTCGTCGAACTTCTCGGTATGGACCAGCCGCTCGGCGATCACGATTTCGCGATAAGCGCCGCGCACCGTCATCTCGTTGCCCTTTTTATCATGACGCCACACGAAGCGGTAGGTCCCGCCGATTCGCAGGTCGATCTCGCAGACCGGCATCGACCAGCCGTCCGGCCCGAGCAGCCATCGCCGCACCAGCTCCGGCTTGGTCAACGCTTCGAAAACCAGGTGGCAGGCGGCGTCGAAGAATCGCGTAATGGTGATCTCGTTGTCCGAGGGCGTCGAGACTTGAAAGGTTTCGCTGTTCTTAGTGGTTGCGTTCACTTCTTGTTCTCCTTTTGCTTCATTTCCGCGAGCAGCGCGTCGAGGCGGCTGAACCGGCGTTCCCACAACTTGCGGAAATCTTCCAGCCATCCGTTGGCCGACTCCAGCGCCTTCGGTTCGAGGCGAGAGGGGCGCCGCTGCCCTTCGCGGCCGCGCGAAATCAGGCCGGCGCCCTCCAGCACCTTCAGATGCCGCGAAATGGCCGGCTGCGTCATGGCGAAGGGCTCGGCCAATTCCATCACCGTCGCCTCTCCCAGAGCCAGGCGGGCGAGAATCGCCCGCCGCGTCGGATCGGCCAGGGCGGCGAAGGTCGCATCCAGATTCATAACTATTACTTTATATAACTACATAGTTATATATGTCAAGTACTTTTTTTGGAGGAAAGCCGCCACCAAGCCAGGCGCATCCAGCGGCCGAGGTAAGTGAGCGCGCCCGAGATCAGCAGGAAGAGAAACACCAGGGGAAAGAGCAGGATTCGAAATAGCCCGCGGAAGGCATCTTCACCGCCGCCGCCCCATCGCGCTCCTACGAATTGCCGGAGCGGAGCGAGGTTCGAGCGATCGAGCCAGAAGAAATCTCCATTCTCGTTCACCAGGATCAGCTTCGAGGGCAGAAGGACCAGGAAGGCCATCTTCCAGTGGAACATGATGGGCTCGCCGGTCATGAGCATCGCCGCCACTGGCGGCCGCGAGCGAGCGATGCGCAGGGCCATTGCGAGTTTCGCGGAGAGCCCGTGCGCGTCCGTGACGCGCCAGACGTCGTGCCACGCTCCGGCGACCGGCGTCGCCGGCAGGTCCGCGAAGCAAGTGCAGAGATCGAATTGGGCCGTCGGGAACATCGCGCCGAGGCTACGGGAGGCGCGTTCCAGGATATGGCGCGATCCGCTCTCCACGAGCAGAATGCGCGGGGCCGCGGGAATACGCGGGCTGAAAAAGTACCGCATGACCTACTTCATCAATTCACGCGCCGCGTGGATGGGCGGCGCTCCCAAAGAAAGCAGCTTCTGATGGAACTCGCCGAGCACAAAAGCGGGACCGAGCTGTTTGCGCTGGTCCTCCCGAAGGCGAAGGATCTCGAGTCTCCCGACGTACTCGCCCGAAAGCTGGGTGGGATACAGGCTGGCGCGCTCGACGCGCTTTTGCGCCGAGCTTTCGTCGAGGAATCCCTGGTCGATGAGCCTGCGGACCGCTTCGGCGGGCGTGATTTGCCGGCTGTGCAAACGGATGTCGATAATCGCGTCGAGGTCCGAGCGCGCCATGATCAGCAGTCCGGCCAGGCGGTCGCGCGGCTGGCCCTCGAAGCCCTCTTCGTACATCACCTGCTGCGCGTAACTCGCCCATCCGAGCACAAAGGCGGGATTGGGGAAGACTTTGCGCAGGACTTCGGGCGAGCGGTTCATGGCTTCCCACTGCAGATACCGGCCCGGAACCCCATCCCGTAGTCCGGCGACGCGCGCCGATCCGCTTTCTCCATCGTCCGAAACGTAGTAGAAGGACGCCAGCTCGGGCTCAAACGGGCCGGCCCCGTCGAAGACCCCGCCGGGCGCTCCGGCATTCGCGAACGGCGGCGCCGGCTCGATCCGCAAGCGATCGGGCTGCGGCACTGGCGCGAGTCGGTTCTTCTCGACGAACATCTTGCCCTGCACGACGGCCTCGCGATGCGCGCGCAGCAGGTCGGGTCCTTGCGGCGCATCCTGCGACAGCGACGCGAAGACGTCGGCGAGCTGCTTGCCGGGCGCGACCTGCATCGCCAGGCGAATGATCTCCGCTTGCGTGGTCTTGAGATCGGCTTCGGCCGAGGTCAGCACCTGCTCGGGAGTCATCTCCGTCTCGAGAGCGTACTTGAAGCGCCGCGCATACAGGTCCGGTCCCAGGAAGGCGTCGCCCTTCGATTTCGGCAAAAGCTCCTTTTCGAGCCAGTGCCCGAAATCGCGGAGCGCAGCAGCGGCGGCGACCGCCTCCTTCTGCACACGCGCCAGGACTTTTTTGTCCGCGCCTTGCTCGATCGCCGATCGCGGGATGCCTTTTTCCAGAAACTCGGCCGCCGCGGGGATCATCTCGAGTGCCTTTCGCGTGCAAATCTCCGGCGGATTCACAAGATTCGTCCGGGCCTGCTTCAAGAGCCGCGGGATTTGCCTGGTCCGCTCGGCTAGCGTCGAGAAGCGGGTTTGGGTGGAGGCGAATTGCCGCTTGATCAGCGACATCATCGAATCGCCAAGCAGCGAGATGTAGCTCTGCGGACGGGTTTGGGCGGGCTTAGTGTACTCGAGGTCGAGCAGCGTCAGTTGGATGTGATCGACCAGGATCTGTCGGTCGACGCGCGCATCCAGAGTCAGGCTTTTGTCCTGGAGGCTCTGCAAGCGCTCCAGGAATTCCTTGTTGCGTTGCACATCCTGCTGGATGGCGAGGGCGGAGAGGTCGTCGAGCTCTTTATCGTAGAGGTGAATGCCGGCAGCCGTGGCAGCCGAACCTGGCCGGGATTTCCAATACTCGGCCAGGTAGGCATTCACGATCGGCCCCAGCTCCTGCCCTCTCAGCGATGCGGGAACCAGAGAGAGGAGCAGCCACAGAGTGAGGCGCCGGTTCATCCCGCGGTTTTATCCCTTACGGCTTGATGGGAGTAGGAGGCTTGGTCGCCGGCGCGGTGGCGGGCGGCTTCGCCTGACTCGCCGGTGTGCCGGCCGGCTTCGCCGCGGTCCCCGCGGGCTTGGCCGGGGCTTCGCCGCCGGCTCCGAAGACCATGTTGTAAGCGCCGATGATCTCGTCGGTGATATCGATGCGATTCGTCGCCCACAGAATCGGGCTCTGCTGCGAGGAAACGTCGAGGATCACGTCGTAGGTGTTTTTCCGCGCGTACTCGTCGACCACCTTCATGACCTTGGTGCCGATGGTGTTGATCAACTGCTGCTCGGCCTGCTGGAAATCGGTGGTGGCGTCGTCGTTGTCGCGGTTAAAATCCTTGGTCTTGCGCTCGATGTCGCGGATCAGGTTCGCGCGCATATCGTCGCTCAGCGTGTTCTTGCCGTCTTCCAGCTTCTTCTGCAGGTCCTGGACTTCCTTCTGCTTCCGGTCCAGTTCTGTCCGCTTGGGAGTGAAGCGCTTGGTCAGATCGTCGGCGGCTTTCTTGCCCTCAGTGGATTCCACGATGGCACGCTGGATATTGATGATCCCCACTTTCACGGGACCGGCGATCGGTGAGACCGGCGCGGGCGCCGCGGGGGTTTGCGCCGCGGGAGACGCGGCTTGCGTATTTGGAGCGGGGGTCTGCGCCGGCGTTCCCTGAGCCCAGATTCCCACCGACAGCGACAGGGACGCGACAAGCCCGCACAACACAACTCGATTCTTCATCCTGACTCCTATGTCGAAATGATTCAGCCACTGGGGCTTAATCGGTCGAGTATAGCACAATTCCCCGCCCGCAGGTTAGGATACTCGTTGAATGCCCCGTAGCATTTACACCGTCAGCGACCTGACCGCGCACATCCGCGATGCCCTGGAGGGCGAATTCGCCGACGTTTGGGTGGAAGGCGAAATTTCCAACCTCAAGGCCGCCGCTTCCGGACACTCCTACTTCACGCTGAAGGACGCCGGAGCGCAGCTTCGGGCCGTGCTCTTTCGCAATTCGCTGCGGTTCCTGAAGTTCAAACCCAAGGACGGCTTGAAAGTCGTGGCGCGCGGCAAGCTGACCGTCTACGAGCAGCGCGGGGAGTATCAGGTGATCGTCGACTACCTCGAGCCCGCCGGTTTCGGAGCGCTGCAACTGGCCTTCGAACAACTCAAAGACCGCCTGGCAAAAGAAGGACTCTTCGACGAAGCGCGCAAGAAACCGCTCCCGCGCCTGCCGCGGCAAATCGGACTGGTAACCTCGCCCGACGGCGCGGCGATCGCCGATATGGTTCGCATCTTGCGCCGTCGCTACGAGAATCTGCACCTGCTGCTCTATCCGGTGCGCGTACAAGGGGACGGCGCGGCCGAGGATGTGGTCGAGGCGCTGGCCTACTTCCAGAAGCATCCCGTGGACGTGATCATCGTGGCGCGCGGCGGCGGGTCGCTAGAAGACCTGTGGGCGTTCAACGAGGAAACGATGGCCCGGGCGATCGCTGCGTCGCGCATCCCGGTGGTCTCTGCCGTGGGACACGAGTCGGATTTCACGATCGCCGACTTCGTCGCCGACGTGCGCGCCTCAACGCCCTCGGCCGCGGCCGAGCTGGTCATCGAGAGCAAGGCGCAACTGAGCCGGCGCATCGAATCGCTACTCGACGCCCTGGTGCAGCGCGCCCGCTACGCGATTCTGACGCGGCAACACAGTGTCGAAAACCAGGTCCGGCGTCGCGGATTTGAGGGCGTGCGGCGCCTGGTGCGCCGCCGCGCTCAGCATGTTGACGATCTCGAGCGCCGCCTGCGGCGGCTCGACATCCGCGTGCGCGTCGAGCGAGGCGCGGCTCGCGCCGCCGACTGCTCCACGCGCCTCACGCACGCCCTTCGCCTGCTGCTGGAACAGAATCGCCGGCGCCTGGACCTGGCCGTGGCCCAGGTCCGCCAGCTCAGCCCGCTCGCAGTGCTCGATCGTGGCTACGCCATGGTGCAAGGTCCAGGCGGCGTCCTGTTGCGCGATTCGTCGCAAGTGCGGCAGGGTGATCGCCTCGATGTGCGGTTGAAGAAGGGATGCCTGGAGGCTGAGGTTACCGGGACTTCGGAGTGAGTTCCTGAATTCGCTTGTTAATGCGAGCGACCGGAACGCGGTCGAAACCCGCCGCGCCGCCTTTGTTCTTTTCGAGCACGGCTTGATACTGGCTGATGGCCGCGGCCTTGTTCCCCTCCTGCGCGTAGAGTCCGGCGACCTCCAGCGGCAGGATGTAATTCCGCGGGAAGCGAGCCATCAGTCCGTCGAGGGTACGGCGCGCGTCGGCGTAACGCCGCTCGCGCCGGTAGACCACGGTCAGCAACATTTGCGCATCGATGCGATTGATGTTGCCCCGCTGCGCCACGCGCTCGATCTCGCGGATGCCCTTCTCGCGGTCGCCGTGAAATCCGCCGACGTAGGCCATGACCTTGATGATGGCCGGAAGGCTCCCCACCACGTAGTCGTGAATCCCGGGGATCAGGCGGCCGTCTTCGAAGTCGGGGTTCTTCTCGATCAACGTCTGATGCGGCTTGCGCGAATGCGTTCCGGCGCGAAGCGCGGAAAACCAGGAACGCTCTACTACAAATAGATAAGAAGCCTTGGTGGCATAGGCGGTCCCGAGGTTGTAGAGCGCGTCCTGATCCTGAGGGTTGTTATTCAGGCGCGCCTCACAGATCTGGATGGCTTTCTCGTAGGCGAGTTTCAATCGCGCCACAGATGCCGCGTCGGGCGTGAAGTTTCCAGTGGCAAAGATGCGGTTCGATTCCCCGAACAGCTCCCCCTCGAGAGCGCCTCCCCGATAGAGTTCCCGATAGAGCAGGGCCAACGCCAGGTAGTTCTGAAAATAGGGATCCTCAGGCTGGGCGCTGGCCAGTTGTTGGAAGTCGGCTATGGCCTGGTCATGCTCCAGGTTGTAGAAATGGTCGAAGCCTCGATCGACGGCCGGGGCCGTCGCAATCGAAGAAGCGAGAACCAACCACAGAGCAAGCGTCGTCAACGAGCCGATTCCCTCTCATCGTTCTTCGGCAAAGCCTTTGTTTTATTATGCTTAGATCGACCGCATAGGTCCCAGGCTATGCTGTCCAACACTTCATCGATTTCGAGTTCGGTATCGTCAAAAATAGGAAAGGCATGCATGTTAATACACCT
>CAZRND010000288.1:0-7266 GCA_964601345.1 uncultured Acidobacteriota bacterium
GGAGGGCATGTACAAGAGAAGGGAGCTCAGGCCCTTGGGCTTCCCAGGCCCCGCTCCGGACCGCACCACGACCGCGCACCAGTCGGCGACCCATCCATGGCCGGTCCAGACCTTCTGGCCGTTGACGACGAAGTGATCGCCGTCCAGGCGAGCCTCTGTGCGCAGCGCGGCGAGGTCCGATCCGGCGTTCGGCTCGGAGAATCCTTGGCACCAGATTTCTTCCGCGCTGAGGATGTTCGGCAGGTAGCGCTTCTTCTGCGCCTCGGTGCCGTAGGTGATGATCGTCGGGCCGATCAGGCCGAGGCCCAGCGTGTTGGCCAGGGGCGGAGCGGCGGCGCGAGCCATCTCCTCGTTGAAGATCACCTGTTCCATCACGCTGGCGCCGCGGCCGCCGTACTCCTTCTGCCAGGAGATGCCGGCCCAGCCGCCCGCGAAGACCTTGCGCTGCCAGTCCCGCAGGAAGGCGAAACGTTTGGCCAGATTCTCCTCGGCGTCCTGCTGCGCTTTCCAGTCTTTCGGCAGGTTGGCCTCGATCCAGGCACGTACTTCGTCTCGAAAAGCCACTTCTTGCGGACTGAGGGTGAGATCCATTGACGCGGCGGAACCAACGATTAGAACCTAGACCCCCCTTCCAAGACAAGGCCAATTTGGTGCCAATCCTAGGACCAATAGGGGATTGGCAGGGTTTGACGGGTATTGTAAAAATAGTACCTGGGAGGCCGATTTTGCTTTACCCTGCCTTCATGAATGTCGCAGAATACGCTTTGCTGGTGACTCTGCCTTTAGGAGATCTATGCGTTCGCGGATCTTTGCCTTCATAACGGTTATAACTTTTGTTATTGCCTCGTTCTCTACTGGCGCGGGCGCCTACGTCCAGACAAAGAAGAAAACCACCACAGCCAAGAAAGTTGCCTCCAAGAAGGTCGCTTCGAAGAAACGCGTTCGCAAGCTGCCTCCGGTCGATCCCACGGTCGGTGACGACGTAAACGGCGAAGACCTGGTGGTAAGGCAAGCGGCGGTGGATGCATTGGGTCCGCGGGACGGCACGGTGGTCGTAGTCAATCCGAACAGCGGCCGCGTGCTGAGCATGGTCAATCAGAAACTGGCCCTGTCGTCCGGCGAGCAGCCCTGCTCGACTATCAAGCTGCCTGTGGCGCTCGCGGCATTGAGCGAGGGACTGATTACCCGCGACACCAAGGTCAAGCTGACCAGGCGCCAGAGTATGAGCCTGGTCCAGGCCCTGGCACACTCGAACAATAGATTCTTTGAAGAGCTCGGAAAGCGCATGGGCTTCGAAAAGTGGAGCCAGTACGCCAACCAGTTCGGTTTCGGCGAGCTGGCCGGATACCACATCCCCGGCGAGCAACTCGGGACGATTCCGGAACAGCCTCCCGCGTTCGGCGGCGTAGCGCGGATGTCCAGCTTTGGCGAGCAGGTTTCGGTGACGCCGTTGCAGCTTGCCGCATTCGTCTCCGCTGTGGGCAACGGCGGCACACTGTATTACATGCAGTATCCGAAGACCCCCGAAGAGCTCGAGGGCTTTCAGCCGCGCGTCAAGCGCCAACTGAACGTCCAGAGCCAGCTTGGCGACCTGCGCGAGGGAATGATGGCCGTGGTCGACTACGGCACCGGCCACCGGGCGGCGCAGCCGTTCGACGCGGTCCTCGGGAAGACAGGCACCTGCAGCCACGGCGGAACCCATCTTCGCTGGTTCGCTTCGTATCAAGGCAGCGAGGAAGCGCGCCTTGCCGTGGTTGTCCTGCTGCGGAGCACGCGCAACTTCGGCAGCGACCATGCCACGGACGTGGCGGGGCGAGTTTACAAGAATTTACATGAGCGGAATTACAGTGCTTTGGGCCCGGCTCTAGCAAGTCCGGCAGTTGCGGCGACCGAGAATAGCTCTCAAGTTCAGCTCTCCCCCCATCCGTAGCGGGAACAAAACTCCGCCCTGCGGCGTCTTCATTCTTCGGGTTGGAAAATTAAGCTAACGATTTTGCTTTCTGCTACGTCTATGCTTTAGCACGGGGCTTATGAACACGACCGTCTCGACTCCTCCACTCCAGCAAACACTCCAGCGCGAGGTCAAGGTTCCGCAAACTCCACGTCCCTCCTCTCGATGGTGGATCTTCTGCGCTCTGGCGCTGGCCGCAATCGTGGGACTGGTGGTGTACGTCGCCCAGCGGACCTTCGAGCCGTCGGTGTCCGCGACCGGAACTCCGCTCGCAACCGTGACCAAGGGACCGCTTGTGCGCTCGTTCCGGATCGGCGGCACGGTGGCCGCGTTGCGCTACAACAATGTCGCCGCGCCCGCGCTGCGAGGTCAAGGCGGTTTTCAGCTCACCGTGGTGGCCGTCGTCCCGGCGGGTACGCGCGTCAAGCAGGGCCAGGTGCTGGCGGAATTCGACCGCCAGACCCAGATCAACAACTTTGACGACCGCAAAGCCGAATTCATCAGCCTGACCGATCAGATCGCCAAGCGCGGCGCGGAACTCGACATCGAGCGCGAGAAGCAGCAGAGCGAGCTGCAGAAAGCGCAAGCGGACGTCTCGTCGGCTCTGCTCGAGAACAAGCGGAACGAGATCGTCTCCAAGATCGACGCCGAGAAGAACCAGCAACTCCTGGCCGAAGCCGAAGCGACTCTGAAGATGCTCGAGCAGACGCTGAAGCTGAAGCGCGCCTCGGCGGACGCGGAGATGAAGGTGCTCGAGATCCAGCGCGATCGCGCCAAACTGCAAATGGATCGCGCGCAATACAATTTCGAAAGGCTCACCGTCCACGCTCCCATCGAGGGCATGGTAGTGCTCAATCCTTTCTGGAAGGGCGGGCAGATGGGCGTGGTCCAGGAAGGCGATCAGGTCCGGCCCGGCGCCGTGTTCATGCAGGTCGTCGATCCATCGTCGATGATCGTGCGCTCGCGCGCCAATCAAATGGACGCCGCCCAACTGCGGCCGGGGATGCCGATCGAAGTGCACCTCGATGCCTACCCCGATCTGAAGTGGCCCGGCAAAGTCGAGAGCGTGGGCGCGATCGCGCAAGCCCTCGGCTGGTCCCCCAAAGTGAAGACGTTTCCGGCGATGTTCTCCATCCAGGGGAACGATCCGAGGCTGATGCCCGACATTTCGGCGAGCGTGAACGTCCAGTTGGACGAGACGACCGAGAGTCTGCTCGTCCCGCGCGGGTCTGTGCTTCCCGACGCTTCGGCGAAGGGCCCCGCGGACTCAGGACGCGTCTGGGCCAAGACCGCGGAGGGGCTGCGGCCAAAGAACGTCAAGCTCGGGCCGAGAAACGATACGCATTGGGCCGTCGTCTCCGGGCTGATCGAAGGAGAAACCATCGCGGCCGTTCCGCCGCTCGAGGAAACCGTTGTCCAACCCAAAACCAAGTAAGTCGTTGTGGTGGATCGCGGGCGGCATGGTCGTGCTGCTCGCCGCGGGAGCGTTGGTGTGGAGCGGCAAGTGGCGGCCGTGGGGAACGGCGCGTGCCGATGCCGGCGTGCCGACAGCACAAGTCGCCCGCGGCGATCTTGAAATCCTGCTGAAGGTGAACGGCGAAGCCAAGGCGCTGAAGTCGGTGACGCTGGCCGCGCCCTCGTCGGTGAGCGACGTCACGCTGATCAAGGTCGCTAAGAGCGGAACCACCGTAAAGGCCGGCGACGTGGTGATCGAGATCGACACCACGATGGAACAGAACAAAGTCAACGAGCAGCAATCCAACATGAAGCAGTCCGACGCCGAGATCGACAAGGTGAAGGCGCAACACCGCATCGCCGACGAGCAGGACCGGCTCGACCTGGCGCAGTCGCAGTTCGACGTGGAGAGCGCGAAGCTCGACGTCAAGAAGGCCGAGATCGTCTCGGAGATCGATGCCGGCAAGGCCAAGCTGGCCCTGGCGACGGCCGAACGAAAGCTGACGGAGGTGCAGCAACGCATCGTCGCCAACGGGCGTTCGCACGTCGCCGAAGTCGACCAGGTGTCGCAGAAGCGCAAGAAAGCGATGAGCGATTTCAATCTGGCCCAGAGCAACATCAAGCACCTCACGATTGCCTCGCCGATCGACGGAGTGATCAGCCTGATGCAGAACTGGCGCGCTGGCGGAATGGGCATGGACAACGCTCCGGAATTCAAGGCCGGCGACAAGGCCTGGCCCGGCGCGGCCCTCGCCGAAATTCCCGACCTCGGCTCGCTCGTCGTGGAGTTGAATATCGAAGAGACCGACCGCGGGCGCGTGGCCGCGGGCCAGGTCGCGAACGTCAAGATCAAAGCGATTTCCGACAAACCGGTGAAAGGCAAGCTGCGCTCCATCAGCGCGCTCTCCCAGGCCAGCTTCGCCAGTTGGCCGCCGGTGAAGACCTTCCGCGCCATCGTCGATATGGAATCGATGGACCAGAAGCTTCGTCCCGGCATGAGCGCGACCTCGGAGATCGTCGTGGAAAAACTTCCGGACGTGATCCTGATTCCGGCGCGCGCTTCGTTCGACCACGGCGGCAAAGCGCTGGCGTATGTGCTCAAGGGCGGCGCGCTCGAGCCGCGCCAGATCACGCTGGGACGCCGGAATGAGTTTCAGGTAGAGGTACGCTCGGGTCTCACGCCGGGCGAGCGCGTGGCGCTCGAAGAGCCCGCCACCGAGCAGTCGGCTCCCGCCGCGACGAAAGGCAAATCCTGATGCGCACGATGATCGTCTTCCTGCTCGTCGCCGGTCTTCTGGCGGGCGGAGGCTACCTGGTAGCGCGCGCTTTCAAGCCGCAGAGCGTCGATGTCCCCACGGTCACGGTGCAGCGCGGTGAGTTTCTGGTCCAGACCCGCTGCAAGGGCGACCTGCGCGCCGTCAAGAACGGCATGGTGAACGCCCCGAACCTGGGCGGCGGCCTGGTCATCACTACGCTCGCCGCGCTTGGCGATTCCGTAAAGAAAGACGAAGTGGTCCTGGCCTTCGATCCCTCGGAACAGGAAAACATTCTCGAAACCAGCAAGTCGACGCTCGACGAAGCCGAGCAGCAGATCCGAAAGATCGAAGCGGACGCCGCGATTCGCGCGCACACCGACCAAGTGGACCTGCTGAAGGCGGAGTTCGCGGTGCGCCGCGCGGAACTCGAAGTCAGCCGCAACGAGCTGGCGTCGCAGATCGACGCGCAGAAGAACCTTCTGACGCAGGAAGCCGCCCGCAAGAAGCTGGCGCAGTTGCGACAGGATATCGACTCGCGCCAGAAATCGGGCCAAGCCGAACTGGCCGTAGCGCGCGAGAAATCGAACAAAGCGAGCCTCGACGTGAAACAGACGCAGATGCGTCTCGACCAGATCACCGTGAAGTCGCCCATGGACGGGCTGGTGAACATCCGCCAGAACCGCTTTGCCACCGGCGGATTCTTCACCACGGGCATGGAAATCCCCGACTACCGCATGGGCGATCAGACCTTCGGCGGCGACACCGTGCTCGAAGTGGTCGACACCGAGCAGATGGAAGTCGGCGGCAAGATTTACGAGGCGGACCGGAGCAATCTGAAGGAGGGGCAGGAAGTCTTCATCCGCCCGGATTCCATTCCCGGCCTGACGCTCAAGGGGAAGATCAAAATGCTCGCGGGCACCACTTCCATGGGCTTCTTCTCCAGCGATCCGAACAAGACCTTCGACGTGGCGTTCGCGCTGCAGGATCAGGAGCCGCGCCTGCGCCCGGGAATGTCCACGGAAGTCGAAATCATCACCGAGCGCGCTGCGAACATCGTCCACGTGCCGCAGCAGGCCGTCTTCGACAAGGAAAACAAGCGCTGGGTCTTCGTGAAGAATGGCGCGCGCTTCGACCGCCGCGAGGTCACCGTCGGCCGTCGCGGAGAGAGCCAGCTCGAGATTACCAAGGGGCTCTCCGGCGGAGAGATCGTGGCGCTGCTGGACATGGAGTCCCGTTCCTCCAGCCAAAAGAAGACCAGGAATCCGCTGGCTGCAGGGCCCGGGAAATGAACCTCTGGCATCGACTCGTATTCCTGGGGCCCGAAGTGCTGATGGGCCTCGACAGCCTCATCGCGCACAAGCTGCGCTCGCTGTTGACGATGCTGGGGATGATTTTCGGAGTCGGCGCGGTCATCACCATGCTCTCGATCGGCGCGGGCGCGCGGCAGGAAGCGCTGAGCTTCATCGAGCAACTCGGAGTCAACAACATCATCGTCGAGGCCAAGGAATCGCCCAACTGGCCGGAGCTGCAGAAGGTCCGCAAGCTTTCCGCCGGCCTGACCTTCAAGGATCTGCGGACTTTGCGCGAAAATCTTCCGCAGGTGGAGATGGTCTCGGCCCGTAAGCGCTTCAAGCCCAGCAAGATTTTCCCGACGCTGTCGAAAGACCTGCCGATGATCATGGGCGTCGCTCCGGAGTTCGTGCAGATCAATCACCTGACGGTGTCGAGCGGCCGGTTCTTCGAAGCTGACGAGCAGCAGTCCGCTTCCGCGGTCGCGGTGCTCGGCGACAGCGCCAAGCGCGCCCTCTTTGGATACGACGAGGCCGTCGGACGATACATCAAGGTGAACGAGACGTGGTTCCACGTGATCGGCGTCCTGGGGCCGCAAGCCGGTTACCAAACCGAGGTCGCCGGAGTGCAGGTGGAAGACCGCAACCTGATCATCTATGTGCCGCTGAGCGCCTGCATCAACCGCCTGGAAGACAACCAGTCCTTCCTGAAGGACGAGATCGACGGCATTTACCTGAAGCTGCACGACGCCCACCAGTCGATGGAGACGGCCGAGGCGGTCCGCGCCATCCTCGACGCGACGCACAAGCAGGCCGGCGATTTCTCGACGATCGTTCCCGCGGGATTGCTCGAAGAGCAGCGCCGCACGCAGTTGATCTTCAACTTCGTGATGGTGGCCATCGCCAGCATCTCGCTGCTGGTCGGCGGAATCGGCATCATGAACATCATGCTGGCCACGGTTCTCGAGCGCACCCGCGAAATCGGCATCCGCATGGCGCTGGGAGCCCGGGAACGGGACATCCTGGCGCGTGTCACGGTGGAGGCTGGTGCCCGTGTTCTTCATGTGACGAGTGCTGCCATCTCGGCCGCGTGACGTCCCAGGTGGCCCGGCGCGACAGCAAAGGTCCCCTGCTCTCCCCGGGAGCCTCTCCGCAGGGGCGCGATAGCAAAGATCCCTTGATCGCTTCGGCGGCGCGCAGGCGAGCGTAAAGGTCCCTTGCTCCCGGTCGTGCGGGGGTTGGAGAGGCCGTGGATGGGCGGGAGCGAGTCCGCCACGTCGTCGTCGGGGAATCGACCGAGCTCGAGCGCGTTGAT
>CAZRND010000289.1:0-315 GCA_964601345.1 uncultured Acidobacteriota bacterium
GCGCTTTGTTCGCTTCTGCGACGCCTTCAACATTCCGCTCATCACCTTCGAGGATGTTCCGGGCTTTCTCCCCGGCACACAGCAGGAGTTCGGAGGCATCATCCGGCACGGGGCGAAGTTGCTCTACGCCTTCGCCGAAGCCACCGTCCCGAAGATCACCGTCATCACGCGGAAAGCATACGGCGGCGCGTACTGCGTGATGGGATCGAAGCACATCCGCACCGACGTGAACTACGCCTGGCCGACGGCGGAGATAGCCGTTATGGCACCGGAAGGCGCGGGAACCACCGTTCACAATGCCGAGCTCAGGCACCC
>CAZRND010000289.1:325-7256 GCA_964601345.1 uncultured Acidobacteriota bacterium
CGGTCAACATCGTCTACAAGCGCGAGCTGCAGGACGCCGGACCGGAGGAGCGCCGCAAAAAGACCGAGGAGTTCCGCGACCGCTTCGCCAATCCCTACATCGCCGCCGAGCGCGGCTACGTGGACGCGGTGATCCTGCCGCGCGAAACCCGCCCGCGACTGATCCGCGCCTTGGCGATGCTCGAAAACAAGAGCGACACCATGCCCCGCAAAAAGCACGGAAATATTCCGCTGTAAGTTTTTTTATCCCCAACCCTGCGCGTAAGCCCGCTCCGTCCACGGACGCACGGGACCGCCGCCGACCGAGAGCGGCATCGAGCCGTTGAACTGGCTCGCGGCAAACGAAGGCGTCGTGAGACGGACGGCGTGAAACCAGAACCCGGGAATCAGCAGCGCGTCGCCGGATTCGAGCTCATAGAACAAACGATGGATCAGGTTCGTGCCGGGAAAGCGTTCCGCATCCGGCTCGAAGGGATCGTAGAGCGCCGTGCAGATGTTGACACTGCGCGGCACGCATCCGACGAGCGGCGCCTGATGAGGCGGAACGAGCATGACCCGCCGGCGGCCGACGAGTTGCGTCAGCAGCACGTCGCAGTATTGATGGCAGTGCAGCGGCGTACGCGAAAAGGATCCGAGCCAAAATACTGTGGCCCCTACGCCGGTGGGAAAAAACTTCGGGACGGGCAACTCTTTTTCGAGGGCCGGGAAGGCCATGTTGGCGAGGTAAGGTCCCTTGCCTTCAACAATCAGCTCAGGGTGTGGAAACGGTGCGCGACCCTCGAGGTGATCGACGAAATCCGCCACGCGCATATTGACGACGTCGGGGTCTCCCGGAGCGTCGTCGTAGGCGCCCACCCGGACTGGCTTTACGCTCTCCCCAACTGTGGATTTCACGCGATCGAGCGTCCAGGAGCCCGATTTTATGTAGCCCTTCAGGACGACCGGGCGGGAAGTTTTCGCGTAATCCTCGAGCAACGATGACCCGCGGTCATAACCCTTCGGTCCGCAATCGACGCTCTCAATCTTGTCGGTATACTGGCGCCCCGCGGAGAATGCCGCGACCTTGGGCCAAGCCTTCTCGGCCATGTTCATGTGGAACAACTGGTCGTGGTATACCCGCGGCATCACCCAGCGAAAAAACGCGTATCTCAGACGGGAGCGATTCATTTCCAGCCAGCGTGACCGAATCGCCGGGAGATGTCAATAGACCTAACGCAGACCTAACGGAGTGACCGGACCAGCACTTCGACGATCTCGTGTGCGGCCTGGATGCCCGCGGGCGAGGTCAACACTTCAACCACCGTTGCCAATCCTGCGACCATCGCCACCGTGGACCAGGGATTCCGGCGCGGCTCGGCGGCCTCTCCTGCCAGGACGGTCAGAAGTTCGACGCGGCCGCTCAAAGGCGAGGCCGAAAGCAAGAGTGCGCAGGTCGACATGGCAGGATCGACGTCGGGCGGCGTAAGTCGCGCGACCTTGATCAGCGCCGAGGCCAAGTCAAGTGCGACCTTGGCGCTGCGGCGTCCGGCCTGGGCATCGGCGGCCATCTCCGCCGCGAGGTCCCAATCGCGGTCCGCGGCTCGCAGGCCGGGCAGTAGCCGCAGCACAACGCGCCGCAGATTGTCGCGGTTGTTCAAGTGCGCGCGCTCGTGCGCCACGGCGGCAGCGAGTTCTTCGGGCAGCAACGCGTCGATCACGCTCCGGGCCACAAAGAGACGAGGGCGGAAAATCCCATCGAGAGCAACCACCGGCCGGGAGTGGTCGAAGCTGTAAGCGGGTATCCCGATCCCGTCAATGTCGAGCGGACGGGAACTTCGCATCCATTCGGATGTCAGCCGCCGTCCCGCGAGCCAAGCGCGCGCCGCCCGCCATATGGAAAATGCCAGGCCGCAGGCAACCAAAAACGCAGCGGCAGCCAGCGTCCATCCGAGTGTCTCGCCCGTATCGGGAGGCTCGAGGAATTCGTAAGACGGAATAACCGCCAGTCCAAGGAACAGGAGAGAAACGAAAGCGGGAGCAACACGCAGGAAGAAAATGAGATTTGCCTGACCGGGCCGCCGTTCGAGAAAACGCCAGCACACGCCGGCCACGAGCGATCCGAGCGCATACGATAGCGCGAGCAAAATCAGACAAACGCTCGCTCCCAGGAGGAGGTACACGCTTACTTGTTCCTTTCGAGCCTGCGCCGCTTGGCTTTCACCAGGCGGTCGAGATCGTCGAGCCACTGCCGGTCGAGATCGCCGACCGTTTCGACGAAGTAGGAGAGCACGGCCGCGGGTTCGCGCGCGCCTCGCGAGAGCAATTCTCCGAAGACCGTAGTGGCGACGTTGCGCTCAAATTCTTCTTTCGTCAGGCGCGCCTGGTAGAGAAACGCCCGGCCGTCCTTGCGCCGGTCGAGGAGCCGTTTTTGGAACAGGCGATCGAGCGTGGTCATGACAGTCGTGTAGGCGATGCGATCGTGAAAGAACCCGTGAATCTCCTTGACGCTCGCTTCCCCGGCCCGCCAGACGCAATCCATGACTTCGCTCTCGAGTTTTCCCAGCCTGAACATCGAAGTGCATTATAGCCGATCCTTCTTACTGAGTCTGGTAGTAGTTCGCCCAAAAATCGTACAATTCTTCTCTCATGAAATTGGCCTCTTTCCTCTTGTTGGCGACAGCGGTTTTCGCGCAGTCTCCGAACACGGCGACGATGGTCGTTGTGGTGACCGATCCGACCGGAGCCTTCGTGAACGACGCCAAAGTTTCCGTGACCAACACCGCGACCGGCGCCTCGCGTGAGGCCGTCTCCGGCAACGACGGCCTGGCGACCATACCCGCCCTCTCTCTGACCGGCGCCTACACGGTGCGTGTCTCGAAGGCTGGATTCGGCGACGAGGAGCTCAAGGACGTCGCGCTGCGCTCGGGCGAGACCGCCACGCTGAACGTCAAGCTGCAGCTCGGCACGCAATCGGCGGAAGTGGTGGTCTTCGGAACGGTGGAGGGTGTGCGCGCCGATCCGCAGATCGGCCGACGGCTCGACAGCCCCCAAATCGACGAGACACCCATCCTCGGGCGCAAGGTCACTTCCGTGCCTCTGTTGAATGCCGCTTTCCGGCAGGCGAAAGGAACCGGCGACCTCTTCGTCAACGCCACATACTTCGTCACGGGAGTCGGCGGACGCCGCCAGACTACCGTCACGCTCGACGGTGCCAACAACGACGAGGCCTGGGGACGACAGACCGCGATCGCCACAGTGCCGATCGGCGCAATCCAGGAGATGAACGTGCTCTCGAACGCCTTCTCCGCCGAGTTCGGCTGGACCGCCGGACCGGCTCTGAACATCGTCACGAAGTCGGGCACCAACGGCCTGCACGGCGAAGGAGTCGTTCTAGTCCGCCCGGGCGACATGCAGGCAAGCACTTTTTCGGCCACAAATTTCTGCGCGCCCTCCGTTCCGAGTTGCGTAACGCCCACGACGCTCACCGCGATCAATCCCGTGGACATCCCCGACGCGCTGCAGCAATACTCCGCGTCGATCGGCGCGCCCCTGGTGAAAGACCGCACATTTTTCTACGTCACGGCGGACTACACGCGTCAGGATCGCACGGCGTACCTTTCCAGCACGCTCCCTGCCTTCGTGCTTCCGGCGGACGGCCATCTCGATTACACCGGAAACTATCGCCAAACACTCGTCAGCGGACGGCTGGACCACAAGCTCACGCCCGGCCAGAACCTGATGTTCCGTTTCAACATCGATCGCTTCTTCGACAACAATCCCCAGGACGCCGTGGGCGGCACGAGCGCGCCGTCGGTCGCGCGCCTCTATGCGCGCCGCTCCTGGACCGTGCAGATGAATCACACCGCGCAGATCACCGGACGTCTGATCAACGAGGCCCGCTTCGCGTGGCTGAACGGCGATCCGGTGACGGACTGGGAGGCGCGCAATCTCTCCACCGCGTACACGCGCGCCGGATCGGTTCCCTTCACCATCGGGCAATCGCGTGCGGCCAACATCTTCGGCCACCAGGCGCAGTTCTCGGACACGCTCTCGTGGTCGCGCGGCCGGCATTATGTGCGCTTCGGCGGAAGCGTGATCCATCACACCTCGGGCGGCACGGGCAGCGAGCCCGGCACGGCCGTGCTCGGCACCTTCACGTTCCTGAGCACGACGACCAAGCCCTTCGATCAACTGGCGCTGCCCGATGTTCAGAACTACACGCAGCCGATCAATTTCGGATTCAGCAGCTACGAGCTCACGCAGTGGCTCTCGACAGTTTTCGTGCAGGACACCATCCGCGTCAGCCGCGACTTCACGCTCGAAGCCGGACTCCGCTACGACCGGCAGACCCTCACCGACGCGACGGCGAATTTCGCTCCGCGCGCGGGATTCGGCTGGCATCCGGGCGGCAATTCGCGATGGTCGATTCGCGGCGGCTACGGCATGTACTACACGCAGATCCGGTCCAATACGGTGGCGAGCTATTTGATCAGCGGTCTCGACGGCTTGACGACCTACACGGCGACGCCCGGGCAATTGGGCTTCCCGACCTGCCTCACCGGATCATGCCTCCCGCTGGCCTTCGATCCGAAGACGCTGGCCCCGTCGCAGTTGCCGGCGCGCGACATCACCATCCAGGCGGGCCGGCGGTCGTTCTATCAAGCGCAGTTCACCAAGTACGGGCTGAACTTCGACAAGCTGCCGTTCTACCCCGACAAGTTCGTCAATCCGCGCAGCCAGGTCGCGTCCGTCGGCGTGGAGCGAGAGATCGTGAAAGGGTTATTCCTGGGGGGCGACTACGTTCATCAGCACGTCACCGGCATCGATCGCACCGTCGACTTGAACGCGCCGACGCCGTTCGACCGCACCGCGACGGGACAGGTGCGCAGCGTCACGGCGGCGAACGCCACTCGCCCGATTCTGCCGGCGAACGGCGGAGTCCGCCAGGTGAACGTGCTGATGAACCTCGGCATCGCCGACTATGACGGCCTGCAAACGCAATTGAGCTACCGCGGCAGCCGACGAATGTATGTGTCGGTCAGTTACACGTTCTCGAAGGCCACCAACACCAGCGAGCCGGACGGCAACGGCATCAATCCCAACGAGCCGAATATCTCGCGCTTGGGCGAGGAAGAGCGCGGGCCGAGCCTGCTCGACCAGCGCCACCGCGGCGTCATCATGTTCCACTACCAGTTCCCGCTCAGCATCACGGCCGGCACGCTGATGCAGTTCGCGTCGTCGCGGCCTTTCAACGCCGTCACCGGCGTCGACAACAACGGAGACGGCGCGAACAACGACCGACCCGTCGTCAACGGCGCGGTCCTCGGCAAATCGGCCTTCCGCGGCACGCCGACTTCCGACGTGGGACTCTTCGTCGAGAGCCGCATCCGTACGTCGGAAAAGACTCACCTGTTGCTGCGGCTAGAGGGCTTCAATCTGTTCAACCACGGGAATTTTCTCGGACGGGCCCAGACCACTTACGGCGACCTGGCGACTCCGAACACCACTTTCGGCCAGCTCGCCGCCGCCGGCGCCGCTACGAACGCAATCCCGGCTTTCGCCAACGTCGACCCGCCGCGGATGTTCCAGTTGCAGGCGCGATTTGTTTTCTGAGTCGCGGATGCTCCCAAAGCGCCGTTCCCGCGAATGGAATTCGCGGAGAGCGGCGTGCAAATCCGCGGCGCCGAATTCCGGCCACATTCTCGAGCTGAAGACCAATTCGGCGTAAGCCCCTTCCCAGAGCATGAAGTCGCTGAGCCGCTTTTCTCCCCCGGTGCGGATCAGGAGATCGACATCCGGCGCCGGCATCTGAGAATAGATGACGGCTTCGACGAGCAGCGAGAACGTTTCGCGCGAGACATCGGGACCGCAACGGCGCGCCGCCGTGAGAATGGCCTCGCGTCCCGAATAGTCGACGGCGATGCGCAAGTGCAAGCCCTCGCAGCGGCAGGTCAGCTCCTCGGCCTCCTCGATCGCCTTCATCAACGCGGGCGACAGGCGATCCCGGCGGCCGATCACGCTGAGGCGGATGTCGTTCTTGGCGCACTCGACGGCCTCGGTCAACAGATAGTCGCGGAAGAGACGCATCAACCCGTTCACTTCCGAGGGTGGGCGGCGCCAGTTGTCGCCGGAAAAGGCGAAAAGGGTCAGCGTGCCCAGGCCGTACTCGGCGGCCGCTTCGACCGTGCGGCGCACCGCCTCGGCGCCGGCATGATGCCCCACGAGCCTCGGGTGGCCCTGGTCCGTGGCCCAGCGGCCGTTGCCGTCCATGATGATCGCGACGTGTAATTGCGAAGAACTTTGTTTCATAAAGTATATAGGCAAAAAAAGGGAGCCGCCGCGCGCTACTGCTTGCCGAGCACGCGGATCAAGGCCTCCATGTGATTGAGATACCGCTCGAGAGCCCTTCGTCCGGCGGCGCTCAGGCGGTACTCGGTTTTGGGCAATCGCCCTTCGAAATACTTCGTGCAGGTGATGTAGGCGGCTTCCTCCAGCTTGCGGGCGTGCACGCTGAGGTTCCCGTCCGTGGTGGCGAGAAGCGCCTTGAGATCGTTGAAGCTGAGCGATTCGTTGACGGCCAGCGCGCTGACGATGCCGAGTCGCATGCGCTCGTGGATGAGCCGGTCGAGCTCGGGCACAACGTTCTCCCCCGCCCCGGCCGTCACGCCGAGGCGCGATTCCGCGCCGCGGCTCTTGCGCAGCCTTGTCTGCGGAACGGGATCTTCCTTTTTAAGCGCTCTAGCCACCGTGCGTCATCCTCCATGCCTTCTGGCGATCAGCACGCCAAAGAAAATATGTAAGCCGCCGAATCCCGCGGCCATGAACCAAGTGCTCCACGTTGCGGGACAAAACAACGAAACCGCGCCGAGCAGCATGAATCCGAGCCCCAACACCCGGCCTGTGGGCACGGAAAATGCCCGCCCCGTTCCGCCCGCCATCCCGCAAACAAGGGA
>CAZRND010000290.1:0-7233 GCA_964601345.1 uncultured Acidobacteriota bacterium
GACGGGTGCCTTCGTAGCCCTGGGTCACAATTTCGGTCGCGACGCCGATGAGGGTACGGTTGACTCCGGTTTCGTGAACCAGCTTCGCGTGATAGGTCACGCTGGCTGCGGTCGCGACCGATTGGGCGAGGTCTGTTAAATAGGTGCTGCCCCCGATGTTTTCGAGGGCCCCGGCATGCGTGAGATGATCCGTGAGCGTTACGAGATCGATCACCTGATTCTGTTCGGCCAGCCCGATCATGGCCTCAAAAATTCTGCGGTGCGCGGGACGGTAGAAATCTTCCGGTCCGATGACCTCTAGAGCCTTGTAGAGCGCCTGGTTATCGAGAAGGATCGCTCCCAGCACGGCCTGTTCGGCTTCGAGGTTTTGCGGCGGCAGCTTGAGGGCGCGTGGATCGTCCCGTTCAGCCGCGCGAAGAGGTTTCATCAATGCGAAAATCCAGAAGAGGGAAGTCTATTGTGAAAACGGATAATAGACCGAGTTGATCCGCTTGGCAAGGCGGAAAAATTCTTTCGCGTGAATTACTTTTTACGACGGATTTTCGAAGCGTTGCGGCTTCCTTGCAGCGCGCGCAGCTGCAGCAGACGGTCCAGGTCGAACGCAAAACCGGTCGATGGCAGCTCGCGGCCGAAGCGGCCGATCAGGTGATCGTACCGTCCGCCGCCGCCGACTTCGGAGCCGATCCCGTCTGCATAAATGTCAAAAACCAGACCGGTGTAGTATTCCATCCGCCGGATCTCCCCCATGTCGAGAAGGACGGATTTTCCCAGCCCGACCGCGTCCAGCCGGTCCCACACGTCGCGGAGCCGGCCGAGAGAGCGGCGGCAGTCGCCGCTCCGCGGCGACAGACGCGCCGCGGCCTCCAGGATTTCCTCCCCGCCGAACAGCTCCGGCACCGCCAGCAACGCCCGCGCGGCCGTTCCCCGCACGCGTGCGCCGTGCAGCAAAGCCTCCATCCGGGGAACATCTTTGCGCGCGGCCGCTTCGCGCAGCGCGCGCTGGAGCGTCGCCGGCGCGCCGGTCCGCTGCAGGAGGGCATTAAAGAAGGCCCCTTCCCCGATGGCAATCGTGAACGACGTGATCCCCAGGCGGCGCAGGCAGTCCGCCGCCACCAGGATGGGCTCGACGTCGGCCGCCGTGCCTTTGGACCCGATCAATTCGACGCCGATTTGAAAAATTTCACGGTCGCGGCCGGCATGTTCCGGTTCATAGCGGAACACGTTCGTGCTGTAGCACAGGCGCAAGGGGTAGTCCCGCCCCAGCATACCCATGGCCACCATGCGCGCAATCTGAGCCGTGACGTCGGGACGCACAACGAGAATGCGGCCGGTCGCGCGGTCGACGACCTTGTAGGATTTCTCAACGAGACCGGCATCCAGACCGGGAGCCAGCACGTCCAGGTACTCAAACGTCGGGGGGATGACTTCCCGGTAGCCTCGTTCCGCGAAGACGGCGAAGACGGCCTCCTCCACGGCGCGCTTCTCTCCCGCGGCGACCGGCAGGAACGTGGCGACACCTTGCGGGATGGGAGCGCGGGCGGGATTTTTCATCGGGTCAGGATAGCGGCCCCTGTAGAATTCTGCAAGGCTCGCGAGCGGCTACAGGCGGACGAGCTTCACCGAAATGATGTTCTTGGCGGCGGTAATGGCGCGGAGTACATCCGCCGGGAGCGCGGCGTCCACGCCGACGATCAGCAATGCCTGGCCCCCTTTTTCCTCGCGGGAACACTGCATGCGGGCGATGTTGATTGAATGGTCGCCGAGCACCTGGCCGACTTCTCCGATCACGCCCGGGCGGTCATGGTTCAGGATGAAAAGCATGTGCCCTTCCGGCACAATCTCCACGCGGAAATTGTCCAATTGCACGATGCGAGGGTCCCGCCGTCCGTACAGGGCCCCGGCGATCCGTGTAGTCTTCTTTTCGGCTTCGACCTGAATCGTCAAGAGGCTGGTAAAATCGCCGGCGTCGCTGCTCTTTACTTCCTTGACCTCGATGCCGCGCTCGCGCGCCACGACCGGGGCATTCACATAGTTGACGGTCTCTTCCAAGATCGGAGTCAATAGGCCCTTCAGGACCGCGATCGTCAGCGGCGCCACGTTCACGCCGGCCACTTCGCCCTTGTACTCGACCGTCACCCGTTCGATGCCTCCCTCGTACAGCTGGGAGTGCAGCAAACCCAGCTTCTCCGCCAGCGTGATGTAGGGCTGCAGCCGCGGCAGCATGTCGGCCGGCACCGAGGGGATATTTACCGCGCCACGGGCAATCCCGCGGGCCAGGTAGTCCACGATCTGCTCGGCGATGGCGGTAGCCACATTCTCCTGCGCCTCCGTCGTCGAGGCCCCGATGTGCGGCGTGCAGATGAAATTGTCCAGCGTGAGCAACGGATTTGCCGGCTTGACCGGCTCCTCTTCGAAGACGTCGAAGGCGGCCCCCGCCACCTTCCCGCTCTTCAGGGCGTCATAGAGGTCCTGTTCGTTGATGATCCCGCCGCGCGCGCAATTGATGATGCGCACGCCGTCCTTCATCGTCGCGATGGAGGCAGCGTTGATGATGTTCTGCGTCTCGGCGGTCAGCGGTGTATGGACAGAAATGATGTCGGCACGGCGGAACAGGTCCGCCAGCCCCATAATTTCGACGCCCATCTTGCGGGCCCGCTCCTCGTTGAGATAGGGGTCATAGGCGATCACGTTCATCAAACTTCCCTGCGCCAGCTTGGCCAGGTGGCTGCCGATCTGCCCCATGCCAACGATGCCGAGAGTTTTGTTGTAGAGCTCGATGCCCATGAAGCGCTCTTTTTCCCACTTGCCGGCTTTCGTCGAGGCTGTCGCCTGAGGGATCTTCCGGGCCAAGGCGTAGAGCATTGCAAAGGTATGTTCCGCGGTGGTGACGGTGTTGCCTCCGGGAGTGTTCATCACCACGATACCGCGTTTCGTGGCGGCGGCGGTGTCCACGTTATCCAGGCCGGAGCCCGCCCGGCCGATGACCCGTAGCTTCGTGGCGGCGGCAATCACCTCGGCCGTCACCTTCGTCCCACTGCGGATGATCAGCCCATCATAGTTCGCGATCTCACGGAGGAGTTCCTCCTTGGGCATCTTGGTCTTGACGTCGACGGCCAGATCGGCCTTTTGCAGTATCTCGACGCCTTGCTTCGAAAGATTGTCGCTGACGAGGATTCTCATTTTGCGAGCAGCAACTCCTCCGCCTTGCCGACACCCGAGCCGAGCTTCACCGGATGGCCCAGGCCCTTCAGCACCATTTCGGTCGCCGCGAGCGCCTGGATGACGTCGAATGTGTCCATGTATCCCATGTGGGAGATCCGGAAAATTTTTCCTTTGAGGTGGTCCTGGCCGCCAGCCGCCGTGATGCCGTACTGTTCCCGCAAGTTTTTATACACCGCCTGGCCGTCCACTCCGGCCGGCGTGGAGACGACCGTAAGCGCGTCGCTGGGGTTTTGCGTGGGAAACAGCGCAAGGCCGGCAGCTTTCATTCCTTCCCGCATCGCATGCGCGAGCCGCGCGTGGCGCGCGAAGACGTTGCCCAGCCCTTCGGCCTTGAGCATCTTGAGGACTTCCTTGAGCCCGACCATCAGGGTGACGCCCGCGGTATAGGCGGTCTGGTTTTTCTGCTGCGCGTCGCGTTCTTTCTTGAAATTAAAATAGAAGGCGGCGTTTTTGGCCTTGTCCGCCAGGCGCCAGGCCTTGTCGCTGACGCTCACGAAGGCCAGCCCCGGTGGCAGCATCATCGCCTTCTGCGACCCCGCGACCAGCACGTCGATGCCCCATTCATCGGTCTTCAAATCGAAAACACCCAGCGCCGTGATCGCATCCACGACCAAAATGGTGTCTTCGCGCGACCGCACGATCTCGGCAATGGCGCGGGTATCGTGGGCCACGCCCGTCGAAGTCTCGCTCGCCTGCACATACACCGCCTTGATGGCGGGATCCTTTTTCAGGGCTTCGGCGATCGCCTGCGGATCGACGGCCTGTCCCCATTCCACGGGAATCTCGGTGGCCTGCACGCCGAACGTCTTGCAGAGCTTTCCCCAGCGCTCGCCGAACTTGCCGCCGTTGACGTAGAGGGCCTTGTCGCCGGGCGAAAGGAAGTTGGCCACGGAGCCTTCCATGGCGCCGGTGCCGGAGGCCACCAGCGTCAGCACGTCGTGCCGGGTCTGAAACAGCCACTTCAGATCTTCGCGAAGCTCGCCGAACATGGCGGCAAACTCCGGCGCCCGGTGGTGCACGATGGGTTTGGCCATGGCGAGGAGAACTTCTGGGGGAACTTGCGTCGGCCCTGGAGCCAACAGGTACCGTTTCAGCATGCCGGGATTCTCCTTTACAGGGAAATGACGGATGGTCGACTGCTTCGTATCATAGGGTCCTGACAGTGTCAAGGCGAGCAAAAGCCCTAAACGAGGGCGAAATCAGCCGATTTCGTGCCCTTTCGTTTCCCCTTTCGCCCTAGGCAAGTTTGTCAAGCGACGCCTGTCGAGTACTCCAAATCTTGCTTTAAGATAGCTCTTGGTCTACAGTAAATAGTCTATGTTGAAGGGTCAAAACAAAGCCGTCCGCGCCTTGGTGTTGGCCTCGGGCATTCTGGCGGGCTGGTTGCCCGTAACCGCGTGGGCGGCGTCTTTGGATTCCAGCCTGCCGGATGATCCTCAATTCCAGCAGGTTGTGATTGCCGAACCGGTTGCGCCGAGCACGGAGGCTTCTCCTCCGCCCGTCGCAAGCGATCCACCCGTTCCCCTGGCCCTTCCTGAAGTGCCTCCCTTGGTGCCGTCGCTGCCGGTCGAGCCGGTTCCGTCTTCTGAAATCCCGGCTCCGGCGCAGACAACTGCTGCCGCCGAACCCGACGACCCCATGGAGACCATCGACTTCAACGTTCCGGTTGTTCGCACGCCGAAAATCGACCGCCACGTGCAATTCTTTTCGCTTCGCATCCGTGACCGCTTCGAAATCTGGCTGGGACGCCTAGAGCGCCACCGGCCGATGGTCGAGCAAATTTTTGCGGAATTCAATCTGCCGGCGGACCTGATTTTCCTGTCGCTCGTCGAAAGCGGATTCAGCACGAATGCCGTTTCGCGGGCCAAGGCGGTCGGCCCCTGGCAGTTCATCAAATCCACCGCCAAGACTTACGGGCTGCGCGTGGACAACTGGATCGACGAGCGGCGCGATCCGGTGAAATCCACGCTCGCGGCAGCCCAATATCTGCGCGATCTGTATCAGCTGTTCGGATCATGGCCGCTGGCCATGGCGGCATACAACGCCGGCGAGCGGCGTGTGGGCCGCGCCCTCATCCGCGCGCGGGCCGACGATTTTTGGGATCTTACCGACACGAAGCTGCTCAAGCGCGAGACCAGGGAATATGTGCCGCGCTTTCTCGCCGCCGCCTTGATCGCGAAGGATCCGGGCCGCTTTGGCTTTCAACTCCCCGTCCAGACCCCGCTCCAATATGAAGAAGTGGTGCTGACGCGTCCCGTTCAGCTGCGGATGGCGGCCCAGGCGGCCGGCATCTCATACGCGGAGTTGAAGGCTCTCAATCCCGAACTTCGGAAAGATTCCACTCCGCCGGATCCCGTGTATCACCTCAAAGTGCCTCCCGGCAGCAAGACCGCGCTGCTCGCCAATCTGGCATCCCACCCCGAACCCAAGGGGACGCATGTCCGCTATAAGGTCCGGACCGGCGACACGCTCGCACGGCTGGCCGTCCGGTACGGCACCAGCGCCTCCGCGATTCTCGAAGCCAATGCGTTGACCAAAACCGAAAAGCCCAAACCGGGTGAGTGGCTGCTGATCCCGCAGACCAAGAAAGCCGCAGCCGTGACACCGGCCGCATCGGCCAAAACATCCCGCTAGACGATTATTTGACGGCAGGAGCGCGAGGCGGAGGAGCAGGCGCCGCCGACGGCGGCACCGCTTTGCGCGCATCGAGCGTTTTGATGCGGATGGCGGCTTCCGACGCAAAGAGCGACTGCGGGTGGTCCTTCACGATCTGCTGGTAATGGGCCAGCGCCCCTTCCGGCTGCCCCAATATTTCACTGATCCTTCCGAGCTCGAAAAGCGCCTGGTCCTTGTTGGGAGCGTTGTTCAATTGGAGGATCGCCGCGAATGTCTTCTGCGCATCCTCCATCTTGCCTTGGGCGAACAGGGTGTAGGCCATGCGCTGGTACACCAGCGGCGCCAGGGACGGCTGGTTCCCGTAGCGGGCCAGGAATTTCTGATACGATTGCAGCGCTCCGTCCCATTCTTTCAGATCGCTCTGCGCATTTCCCAGGAGATACAGAGCCTGCGGCGCGACCGAACTGTCGGGAAAATCGGCCAGCAGCTTGCGGAGTGTCTCCGCCGTTTTCTGAATCTCTTCCGGCCGGCGGGCCGGCTGCATGCCGGTTTGAGCGAGACGCTGGGTCGACGATTTGGTCGCTTCGTGCAGCAGGTCGGCCGCCGCTCGGTTGTCCTGCTGGCGCTTCCAGAAAAAGCCGCCGACCGCCGCACCCGCGAGCAGCGCCAACGCCACCCCGGCAATCAGCCATTTCATGTTCCGCCGTGCTTCGGAAGCCGCCTCTTCGACCGAACTGACAAGAGCGCCGGGATCGCCGGCGGAATCCTTGCGAATCTTTTTAATTTTAAACATCGCGGTTTCTTATACTCAGGCCTTCCCGCAAATGTCAAACCACCCTGCTTTTCCTTTTTGCGCTTGCCTCTTCTTCTACCCCCGCCTAAAATTCACCAGCGAGCGCGCCCGGAGATAGACCGTATGACAGACAGCCTGACGCACGACCTCGAAACCCTGGCCGATCTCGACAACTACCATTCCTGGATTCTCGAGGAGATCCGTCCCTATCTCGGCACCCGGCCAGGGGAAGCCGGCGCCGGCATCGGCCCCGTGACGAATCGGCACATCCGCAATTACCTCACCCGCGCTTCCGAGCCCCGCTGCGCGGAATGCGCATCGCCCCCCACGCGGCCGTGAAACGCGAGCATTTGCTTGATCGCGAGGCCGGCAAGCCGATCAAGTGGTATTACGTCGCGCCACACCAGGTGCGGCCGGAATGGATCGTCGACATCGATGGGGTGCTGGGACGCGTGATGAGCCACGACAAGCCGCCGGGATATGTCTTCACGGAAGATGACTTTTTGCCGATCGGCACCCGGCCGGGAGTGGCGGGGGGCGTTTGGGCCCTGTCGCCGCTCCCGCCAACTCGCGCGTCGCGGTGCGAGTGTCTCCCTGCATCA
>CAZRND010000291.1:0-7199 GCA_964601345.1 uncultured Acidobacteriota bacterium
GCGAGTTTCTGGCCAACATGAGCCACGAGATCCGCACGCCGATGAACGGCATCATGGGCATGACCGAGCTGGCCCTGGACACGGACTTAAGCTCCAAGCAGCGCGAGTATTTCGACACGGTCCGCAACTCCGCCGAGGCCCTGCTCACCGTAATCAACGACATCCTGGACTTTTCGAAGATCGAGGCCGGCAAGCTCGATTTGGACTTCCACGAGTTCGACGTGCGGGAAACGATCTGGAACAGCCTGAAGTCCATTGCCATCCGGGCCCATGAAAAAGGACTGGAGCTCATCTGCGAGGCCGACGCCATGGTGCCCGAGCGGCTGGTGGGGGACTCGATGCGCTTGCGTCAAGTGATCCTGAACCTGGTGGGCAACGCCATCAAGTTCACCGAGCGGGGCGAAGTCGCCCTGCACGCGAGCCTGGTTCCGGGCGAAGCGGAGTCAGTCTGTCTGCGCATCTCCGTCTCGGACACCGGCATCGGGATTCCGCTTCACAAGCAGAGCCTGATCTTCGAGGCCTTCTCGCAAGCCGACGGCTCGACGACGCGCCGTTACGGCGGTACCGGGCTGGGACTGACGATCTCGGCGCGTTTGATTCACCTGATGAACGGCAGGATTTGGGTCGAGAGCGAGACGGGCCACGGCAGCACGTTTCACATCATCGTTCCGATCGGCGTGCCGGAGCTGCGATCCGCGCCTCTTCCAGAGCCGACCGTAAGCCTGCAAGCCGTGCCCGTGCTGATCGTGGACGATAACGCGACGAGCCGGCGCATCCTCAAGGAAATCTTTACGAACTGGGGCGCGGTCCCCACCCTGGTCGAGAGCGGCGCGGAAGCGCTCGGGAAGCTGATTCCATCGTTCTCGCTGCTCGTCGTTGACGGTTTCATGCCCGACATGGACGGCTTCGACTTTGTCCGGCGCGTGCGCGAGCAACCCGATCTGAAAGACATGCCGATCGTGATGCTGACCTCGGCCTCCCAGAAAGGCGATCTTCGGCGATGCCAGGAGTTGGGTGTGGCCGTTCAGCTCATCAAGCCGGTCCGGCAATCCGAGCTTCGAAAGGCTGTGGAAAAGGCTCTCAGCGCCCAACCCGGGCGCGAACATCGCATCACTCCCCCCAAGCCGACGGTCGCGCCGCGGTCCGGAGCGTTGCGAATCCTCTTAGCAGAAGACAACGTGGTCAACCAACGCCTCGGCGTCCGGATTCTCGAGAAGTGGGGATACGACGTCCAGGTCGCTGCCGATGGGAAGCAGACTGTCGATGCCTGGCGCACCGGAGCATTCGACTTGATCCTGATGGACGTGCAGATGCCGGTGATGGACGGCTTTGAAGCCTCGGCGGCCATCCGCGCGGCCGAGAAAGAAACGGCGCAACACATCCCCATCATCGCCATGACCGCGCACGCCATGTCGGGCGACCGGGAGCGGTGTCTCGAAAACGGAATGGATGGCTACGTAACGAAACCCATCCGCACGCAGGAACTTCTCAAGGCCCTTCGCGACTTCACTCCGAAGGCCGCCTAATCCATCAACAATCCGCCGTTGATTTCGATGGTTTCGCCAGTGATGTAACTGGCTCGTGGCGAGGCGAGGAAAACGATGGCCTCGGCGATCTCCGCCGATCCGCCGGTGCGGCCAAGCGGAATCGCTTTGACGAAGTTCGCGATCATCTCGGGCGTCGAATATTGCTCGTGGAAAGGCGTGTCGATCACGCCCGGCGCCACGGCATTGACGCGCACGCCCGCGGGCGCGGACTCTTTTGCCAGGCCTTTGGTGAACGTAATCATGGCGCCCTTGGCGGATGCGTACGCGACCGCGCCGGGCCCGCCGCCGTGGCGTCCGGCAACCGACGCAACATTCACGACGGCGCCTTCTTTTCGCTCAGCCATCCCCGGCATGAAAGCCTTGCAACAGAGAAACGCGCTCTTCAGATTCAAACTAAATACTGTGTCCCAAAGAGACTCGTCCATCTCGAGGATGCGGCAGCGTTTCACCAATGTGCCGGCGTTGTTCACCAGCGCGTCCACGCGGCCGCCGAGATGTTCCTTCACCGCCGCGACAATCGGAAGGACGCCCGCAGACACAGAGAGGTCCGCTTGCACCAGGGCCGCGACGCCTTCTTTGCGGAGCGTCTCCGCGCCTGCTTTGTTGCTGTTGTAATGGGCCAGCACGCGCGCGCCGGACTGAGCGAATTGGCGGGCGGTGTGCCAGCCGATGCCGCTCGAAGCTCCGGTGACAAGAACGTTCTTTCCGGCAAACTCGGCCATTTCTTACCTGTCCTTGGATTGCGAGAGTCGCTCTTCGAGCAGCGCGATCTGATCGCGCATGTCGCGCTCCCGGGAATTGAGACTCCACAAGTACACGACGTGCGCTAGCCAAAGTCCCGCGTACGCCAGGACCAGGTAGGGGACGTTTGTCATGCCGGTTCCTCCATGCGCAAACGGCGGCGCAGTAATTGCAGTTTGCGCCCGTTTTCTTCAAGCGCGATTCGCGTCGACAAGTAACAGGTCATCAGAGCCAGCAGCGCGGCCCATGTGATCAGGAGCACGACCCACATCTCCGGCGCGAGCCCGGAGCCTTCTCCGCCGGCGATCACCGGTTGAGGATGTTGCGTGCGGAACCAGCGATTGGACATATAGACCAGCGGCACATCCACCACGATAAAGATCGCGTAGACCGCGCAAACGGCGGCGCGGCGATCGGAGTCCGGCAGGAAACTGCGCAACATCACGTAAGCTACGTACAGCACCCACATCAGCAGCGTGAGGGTCGTGCGCGCGTCCCAAACCCACCACGGGCCCCAGACGGGCTTGGCCCAGAACGGACTCATGATCAAGCCGGCCGCGCAGAAGACTACGCCGACTTCGGCGTTCGAGGCCGCGAAAGAATCCCAATAATCGTTCTTCTTGACCAAGTAGATCAGGCTGGCGACGCTGTTAAGGAAGAAGGCGACGAATGCGGTCCAATACGACGCGACATGGAAGTAAAAAATCCGCTGAATCAGGCCCATGGTTCGCTCTTCGGGCGCCCAAACGAGAGCCAGGTAAGTGGCCGTGGCGATCATCACGCCGGTCACCGCGAAGAGGAGTTTCCGTCCCATCTACGTATCCTCGATGACGAAGCTGAACAACAATAGCGCCAGCGTCGTAAAAATAACATCATAACCCAGCAGGAGCTGAAACCACAGCGACGAGGGCCGTTGGTCGGCGAGCAATTCCGCTGTTCCTTCCACGAGCGCGATCATCTGCGGCACGGAGATCGGCAGCAGCAACAGAGGGAGCATCAGCTCGCGCATGCGAGTGTGAAGCGTCAAGGCGGAAAAGAACGTGCCGGTGGCCACCAGACCCCAGGTGCCGAGAACGAGCAGGACGAAGAACCATCCCGCGACCGGCGCCAGCGGAAAATTGAAAAACATGGCGAAGAGCGGCGAGAGAACCAGCTCCGCCAGCAGCGTGAAGACGACGTTGGCGAGAAACTTCCCTGCGAAGATGGACGCGGGCGGAACCGGCGAAAGGCGCAGGCCGTGCAGCGTGCGGTCGGCCGTCTCGCGCGGAAAGGACTGGTTCATCGCCAGCATCGCGGCGAAGAGGAAAGCCATCCAGAGCAGGCCGCCGCCGATGCGCTTGGTCTCTTCGGCGCTCGGCTCGAAACTGAAACTGAAGAGCACGATGACCATGAGACCGAAGAACAGCATGGGATTGAAGACTTCCTTGCTGCGCATTTCGGCGAGCATGTCCTTGCGGGCAATGGCGAAGGTCCCGCGCCAGAACGGGCTCATGCCACCCTCCCGTTCAGCAGGCGCAGCAGGTCGGGCTGAAGCGGCTCGATCTGGGAAAACTGGTGGGTGCTGACGATCACCGTCTTTCCCTGCCCGCGAAGATCGGCGAGCAAGCCCGCGACCACTGCGCTCGAAGAGTCGTCGAGTCCGGCGAAGGGTTCATCGAGGAGCAACAGGTCCGGATCATGCAGCAGCGCGCGCGCCAGCGCGAGCCGTTGGCGCATGCCCTGCGAATAGGCGCTCGCCAGGTACCGCGCGGCGTGTCCGAGCTTCAGATAATCGAGCCAGTGCGCGACGCGCTGCGGTCCATCCGACAGTCCATAGAGCTGAGCGAAGAAGAGCAGGTTTTCTTCCGCCGTGAAGCCGGCGTAAAGAAAACTATTGTGGCCCATGAAGCCGATGCGGCGGCGCGCCTCGAGATTGTCCGAAGTCAGGTTCTCGCCGAAGATTTGAAAGGATCCCTCGGAGGCCGACAGCAATCCGGCGAGCAGTTGCAGCAGCGTGCTCTTACCGGCGCCGTTGGGACCGAGCAGCGCCAGGATGCGTCCGGGCGGCAGCGTGAAGTCCACGCGGTCGAGCGCGACGCGCGCCCCAAAGAATTTCGAGAGGCCGCTTGTGGTAACAGCGGCGGCAGTCATTTAGATGTTTTTGCGCCGACGTCCAGGCGGTAGAGATGCCCAAGTCCGAGCGCCAGAGCGACTCCCAGCACCACGAGAATCTTCCATCCCGCGAGCAGGACGAAGTTCGGATTCTCGATCGTGGCGAGCTGCTCCTGCTGGTCGCCGCCGGCTCCGCCGTCAGCGCCGTCCGCGGCGAGTTCGGGTAGCGTCCCTTTGATCTCGAACGTCACCGGCGTATCGGATTTCCAGTCGTAGAACGCCGCGCCCTGCTTTTCCTCTTTGCGATTGAAAGAGAGCGCGGGACTCGTGAGTGTGACTAGATCCATTGGCGCGATGACGATCGTCTCTGGCGCGCCTGAGAGACCGCCCTTGGCTTTGCGCTGCCGAAAGACGAAGCTCGAATCGTAGGGAAGGCGGTAACTCACGTCCACGCGCGTCTCGCCGGGCCGAATCGGGTAGTCGAGCGCATAAGCGCTCTCGCCGCGATCGAGCACGGCCTGCTTCAGAGGCATCTGGCTGCCGCCCGAAACGGAGGCTTGCACCTCCTCGGCCTTTCCGTCCGCAATCGTGAACAGAAAGGTGTCCTTGGCCGTTCCCGATCCCGTGTAAGTCCGTGGAGGCTTGGAACTGTTGTTGACCGTGTACAACTCTTCCACCATCAACCGGCCGGGGCGCGGCTCGACAATGACCTGGTGTCGCGCGAGAGACAGAGTCGCGCGGTCGGTAGTGGTATCGAAGACTTCCACACGAACGGCGATGTCGCCTCCGGCCGCCGAGGCCCGGGCAGGAGCGTGATAGTTGACGCCGCGAAATTCTCCACGGACCAGGTATGGAAGTTCACCCGAGGGCGGGGGCGCGTCGATGCGGAATTGTCCTTGGGCATCCGTGGTGGCTTTGCCGATTTCGACCATGCCCTGCCCGATTTTGATGAGCGTGATGGCGACGCCCGATTGCGGCTTGCCGGTAGTGCCGTTCGCGGCCACGCCGGTGATCGCCGCAGCAGCAGGCAAGGTCCAGCACAAAAGGGCGGCGGGGAATCTCATCTCTTGCGCTTCTTCAGAGAAGCGCCGCAGGCTCCGCAGAACATGTTGTCGGCGGGATTCTGGTGCGCGCAGCGCATGCACCATCCCGGCGGCGGAACCGTTTCTTCATACATTTTCTTGGCCTGCAACTCATCGATCGCGCTCAGGACGGGCACCAGCTCGGCCTGCGACGAGCGCTTGGCCTCGAGGTAGTCAGCCTCCGAAAGCTTGTCCATGCGGTATTCGAAGTTCAGATCGCGCAGGTTCTCGTAGAGGATGTCTTTCTTGCGCAGCAGCGGCGTGAGCTGTTCATCCACCGCCGAGACCGGCGTGATCTCCGGCTCGACGAACAGGACGTAAGCCATCACCGCGATGGCCAGTAGGATGCAGACGACGATGACCATGCCTCAGTCCTTTTCGATCTCCTCGTCGATGCGCGCGCCAAAACGCGCCAGGAGCGCCGGATCGACGGGCGGCGCGGCAGCCGCGGCGACCTTGGTCTGCTGGCGCCAGTGATTCAGGATCAGGCTGATGACCAGCATGCCTCCGATCAGAACGGCGAAAGGCACGATCCAAGCGGTGTAGTTGAAGCCCGATTTCGGCGGCTCGGCCAAAAGCTGTACGCCGTACTTCTGAACCACCAGTTCGAGTGCGCGTTCCTCGCTGGGAGTGTTGGCGATCGCTTCGCGCACTTCTTTACGCAGATTCGCGGCCACCGAACAGCCGAGATGGTTACATCCGAAAACCGTCTGGAAACATCCGCACTGGCAAATGAGGCGGTCGGCCACGCGGCGATAGGCCGCGTCGGTCACCGGACCTGCCAGCGCTGTCGTCGCGAACAAGACGCAGGAAAGCGCAAACCTCAAGAAGCAACCTCGCGGACGTGTTGCGCGGCAGGGATGGCGTCAGCCTGCGCAAGGGCCGCCGGAGCGCCGCGCCGCGATCGCATCAGGGCCACGCCGGTCCCGACAGCCAGCACGAATCCGCCGAGCCAGATCCAGTTCACCAGCGGATTCACGTAGATGTGCAGAACCGCGGATTGCGCGTCGCTGCCCTGCCCCATGTACACCAGGTAGAAATCCTCATCGAGACGCGGCCGGATCTTCACGATGCTCACCGGCTGGCGGCTGGCCTTGTAGAAGCGCCGCTCGGGTTTCATCGTCGCGAGGAAGCGGTCGCCGCGGAAGATGTTCACCGTGGCCGTCATCGCCGTGTAGTTTGGATCGTCGGTGCTCTCGAGATTGGTGCATTCGACGCGATACCCGCGGATATCCGCCTTCGATCCCGGCTTCATTTCCGTTTCCAGTTCGGCGTTGAACGCCGCTCCCGAGAAGCCGACGAAGATCATCACCATGCCGAAGTGGACGATGTATCCGCCGTAGCGGCGCGTGTTGCGGAAGGTCAATTCCTTCACCGCCAGCAGGAACGGCATCGCTTGTTTGCGGGCGATGACGAGCGCTCCTTTGTAAAATTCCTGGACGATGGTTCCGGCCACGAACATACAGAGGATGAAGCTCACGAGCGCGTAGAAGTCGCGCATGCCCAAAGCAAAGAGGATGATTCCGAGGGCCACGCCCGCCGCGCCGGGGATCAGAAAGTTGCGGCGAAGTCCGTCGAGGGATGTGCGCCGCCAGGCGAGCAGCGGTCCCACGCCGGTAAGAAAAAGCAGGAACAATCCCACCGGGATGTTGACCTTGTTGAAAAACGGCCCGCCGACGCCGAACCTCGAGCCTGTCCCCGCTTTCGAGAACACCGGGAACATCGTGCCCCAGAAGAA
>CAZRND010000292.1:0-7194 GCA_964601345.1 uncultured Acidobacteriota bacterium
CACGATTGTGTGCGCTGCACTCATCTTGTTCAGGGGCCAATGTAGGGCGCGTAGCCCAGGAAATCGACGGCATCGCTGACGTGGATCCCGGCGTGCGCCGGCCATGACGCGCCTTCAACGCGCCCGGCGTGTAGCCCGGACGGAGCCGGAGGGGCCCGCATCGCGCGACCCTCCGGCGCACTCCGGGACTTTCGCCGGGGGAAATGGCAGAGGAAAGTGGCCGACGCAATGGAGCAGTTCAATGTGGCCGGCATCAGCCAAAGGCACGACGAGATGGTCGGCAAGATCGAGGAAATGACCGCGGTGAACGAAGCGCGTCTCGATATGGCCATGGGCAACGTCGACGCGGAGAAGTTCAACATCGAAGAAGAAGCCGAAAAGATGCGAGCCAGCGAGCTGGTGAAGCAGTTCAAGGCGGAGATGGGTCTGCTCTCTCCCGAGGCCGCGCCGGCGGCAGCCGAAAAGACGATTGGCGGCAAGGAAACCGTCAAGAACTAGGAGACGCATATGGCGGTACGAATCGAGAAGGGCGGCTGGATTTTCATCTTCCTGATCGGCCTGCTGCTGGTCGGTTACGCGGCGCAGAGGTACGGAATCATCGACTCCGTCATGGGGACGGGACGCTCCGGGTCCTCGGTGGTGAAGGGCGAGCCCGTGGACACCACCAAGCCGCTGCCCACGGCCAGTTCCTCGGACAGCGCCGAAGTGCGGCTTCGGTTGAATATCTGGGTGGGATGCGCCGCGGGACTCGTGGCGAACGGCGCGCTCGATACCGTGTCGGGCTCCATCTTCGCCAACAAGGGCATCAAGACTTCCTACAAGATCATCGACGACTGGACCGAGGGATCGACGGCGCTCGCCACCGGCAAAGTCGACATGATGCTCACCACGCTCGATGTGTGGGCCAAAGACTTCAATCAATTTCGCGATAAAGGAGTGGCCGCGCACGCCTTCTTCATGGTCGATTGGTCGCGCGGCGCGGACGGCGTGATCGGCAAGCAGGGTATCAACCGGATTGAAGATCTCGCCGGCATGACGGTGGCCTTCGCGCCGTACACGCCTTCGCACTTCCTGCTCTGGAACGGCCTGAAAGGCTCCGGCCTCAGCACCGAGCAGCGCAACGAGATTTTCTCGAAGGCCGTGCACACTAAGGACGGCATCGAGCCGGCCACGCTCTTCGCGCAGCAGAAGGTGGATGCCGCCGTGGCCTGGGATCCGGACATGAGCGACGCCGTCGCCAAGCGCGGCGGATCGAAGAAGATTTACGATACGCGCGTCGCGACGCGCCTCATCGCCGACATCCTCGTGGTCAGCGACGCGTTTGCCGCGGCGCACCCGCAGACGGTGATCAAGTTCGCCGAAGGGTGGCTCGAGGGCGTGGAGTTCATCAAACAGCAACCATCGCGCGCCTACAACCTGATCGGCACGATCAAGGATTTCAACATCCCCACGGACCTCGCCAAGACGATGCTTGAGGGCGTGCACTTCGCCGACTACGCCGACAACCAGGCGTTCTTTGGAGCGGCCGGCGGAGATTCCGATTACGGCAACATTTTCAAGATGGCGCAGGAAATGTATCGCGAAGACCGGCTCATCAAGAGCACGTCGCCCGCCGAAAGCTCCGTGGACCGCCGCTACATAGCGTCCCTGAAGGGCAAATTCTCGGCCGCCAACACCGACCCGACGCCCGCTTACAAGGAACCTGCCAAGGGAGCGACGCCCTTCGCCACGCAGCGGAAAGCCATCTACTTCGATCCGAACTCCTCGAAGATGGGTCTCGATTCCCGCGCCGTTGTGGATGAAATCGGCGGATATATGCGCGCCTACGAAAACACGGTGGTGGACATCGAGGGTAACACCGACTCGACCGGCTCGCGCGACCTGAACGTCCGGCTCTCGAAAGATCGCGCCGAGACGGTGAAGCAATACCTGGTCGAGAAGTACAAGTTCCCCGAGTCGCGGATGCGAACCAAGGGCAACGGACCCGATCGTCCCGTCGACTCGAATGCCACCACCGAAGGGCGCGAGAAGAATCGCCGCACCGACATCAAGATCTACACCAACCCCGCAGGCTAATCCAGGCGGATGTCCAACCTGTTCGCCATTCGCAAGCAGATCACGCCGCGGGTGAAGCTTGCCCTTGCTGTCGTCTGCTGGGGCTTTCTGATTGCTCTGTGGGTCGGGCTCTCGTATTCCGGCGTCCTTCCGCCGTTCACGCTTCCCAAGCCCCTTGGCGTGGTCGAGGCCTTCGGTCACCTCTGGACGGAATACGATCTGCTCGGCAATGTCTTCCAAAGCTGGTGGCGCATCGCGCAGGCGTTCTTCTGGTGCGCCATTGTCGCGATTCCATTGGGACTGCTGATGTCCAGCTTCCCGTGGATGCATCACCTGATCAATCCGGTCACTGCGCCGATGCGGGCCATGCCGATCACCGCGTTTCTGCCTCTCTTCATCGCTTTGTTCGGGCTGGAAGAGACCATGAAGGTGGCCTTCCTTTGGTTCGGGATGTTTTTCTACCTGCTGGCGGTGGTGGTGGAGGAAGTGAACCGAGTGGACGACAGCCTGCTCGAAACCGCCTACACGCTCGGAGCGAAACGCCGCAACGTGCTCTGGCTGATGTTTCGCGCCTCGTTCCCGGCGATCTTCGGGTCCTTCCGCATCCTCTACGACATCGGCTGGACGTATGTGATCCTGGCGGAGATGGTCAACTCCCGGAAGGGCGTCGGCTACATGGTGGAAGCGGCGCGCAAGGTCTTGGACTTTGAGCGCGTCTATGCGGGCATCATCGCCATCGGATGCGCTGCGTTTCTCTTCCGCTGGCTGCTGACGCTGCTCGAAGGTTATTTGTTTCCGTGGCGCAAGAAAACGGCGGTGGCCCGTGGAGAGTAAGACCAAGATCAGCCTGCGCAACGTCTGCCGCACGTTTGTGGACGCGGTGGGGAACCGCATCGAGGCCCTGCGCAACATCAACTTCGAAGTGGAAGACATCTACTCCCCCGAGGGAAAAGACATCGGCGAGTTCCGAGTGCTGCTCGGCCCCTCGGGCTGTGGAAAGTCCACCGTGCTGCGGCTCATTGCCGGCCTGGATCGCGCCGACAGCGGAGAAGTGCTGGTGAACGGCCGCGAAGTCACCGGGCCCGGGCGCGACCGCGGCATGGTCTTTCAGAAGTACACCTCGTTTCCCTGGCTGACGGTGGCCGAGAACATCGCCTACGGGATGAAGATCAACGGCTGGAAAGCATCGCAGCGCCGGCAGGTTGTCCAGCAACTCATGGAGGCGGCAGGCCTTGCGGGATTCGAAAAGGCCTATCCCGAAACGCTCTCCGGCGGCATGCAGCAGCGCGTGGCCATCGCCCGCACACTGGCACTGAATCCCGAAGTCATCCTGATGGACGAGCCCTTCGGCGCGCTCGACGCTCAGACTCGCGCCGAGATGCAGCAGCTTCTGCTCAAGATCTGGGAGGAGAGCGCCGCCACGGTCCTTTTCGTGACCCACGACGTGGACGAAGCCATTTATCTCTCCGACCGCATCTTTATCCTGAGCTCCAGGCCGGGTACTATTGTAGAGGACTTGGCTGTCCCGTTCGGACGGCCGCGCGATCCGGCATTGAAGCACACGAAGGAGTTTCAAGAGTTGCAGCAACACGCGCTCGACCGCTTGCGCCGCGCCCCCGGAAAGGGACAGGTAAGGGTGAGCATCTGATGGCAGAGGACAACGTCCCCTCGAAGGACGAGCACGGCTACGAAGACTCCCACTACGTCAAGGAAGCCTTGAAGTGGCAGTACAACTGGATCGGACTCGCCGGCGCCGGCGCGTTTGCGCTCGTCTCCGGAACCGGTTTGCCGCTGGTGCTGGCCGCCGGGCTCGAGCTGATGTACATGGCCGTGGTCCCGCGCTCGAGCGCGTTCCGCCGGCTGGTGCGCTCTTGGAAATACGAGGAAGAGAAAGCTCAGCGCCAGAGGAAACTGTCGGCGCTTATCCAGGAACTGCCGCCGGCGCTGAGACGCCGTTACGAGGCGATCCTCACCACCTGCCGCTACATCCGCGGCAATTACAGCCGCCTCTCGGCGACGTCGCAAATGTTCGTCCACCAGATCGAGGACCAGCTCAAGGGACTTCCGCAAGCCTACCTGAGCCTGCTGCATTCCACACATATGCACAGCGAGTATCTGAAGAATACCGATCCTGGCGTCATCCAGAACGAGTTGGACCATTTGAAACAGAATCTGGATAAGGATAAGCCCAAGGTCCGCGAGATCAACCAGCGCCGGTGCGAGATCCTCGCCAAGCGGCTCGAGAAATTCGGCAACATCCGCGAGAACCAGCAGGTGATCGAAGCGCAGTGCCAGGCGATCGAAGACGTGCTGAACCTGATCCGCGATCAGTCGGTCACCATGCGCGATCCGCAGCAGATCAGCGATCAGCTCGAATCGCTGGTGAAAGACGTGGAGCAGACGCAAAACGACGTGAAGGAGATCGAATCGGTGTTCGAGCTGGCGGCGCCCGCGGGCATGACGCCGTCATTCTCACTGCCCGGGAAGATTACGGAGCGGCTGCGATGAGCGAAAACCTCCCCGGCTGGGCGCAGCAGCTCACGGAAAAATATCTCTCGCGCACCATCGCCATGTTTGTGCTCAGCGGCAACGTGCGCGACCTGGTCCCCTCGAAGGGCGAATTCCTCACGCCGCAACGATTCCTGCAGCAAGCGCTCTTCGGGCAGCGCGACCTGGTCCTGACCTACGATCGCGGCGGCGGCATCGTCTTCGCCAAACCCGAGGTCCAGGCCGATTTCGCGCGGGCCATCTCCGGCTACGACAGCTTCCACGGAACGAACTACGCGCAGGGCCTGCCGCGGCAGCCCGACGCCGTCCTGAACATTCTCGACAATTACCTGCGGCTGCGCCTGCAGGACAACAAGAAGATTGCGTTGATTCTCGATTTCGCCGAGACGATCGCCCCGGCGGGCGACGTCTCCGGGATGCCGGCCGAGGATCGCAACGCGCTGGTGATCCTGAAGCGCTGGGCGCATAACGCGGCGTTCCTGCGCGCCGACGTGACGATTTGCCTGATCGCCGAAAACCTGATCGAGCTGAACCAGGGGATTGTGCAGAATCCGGGCGTCGCGAACATCGATGTCCCGCTGCCCGACGAGGGCGAGCGGCTCGAGTACATCAAGGCGCTGCTGGCCCAGACGCCGCTGCCCGCCGGATCGGACGTCAGCGCCGAGGCGCTGGCCAAGCTGGGCGCGGGACTCAAGCGCGTGCAGTTGCGTGGGATCGTCTCGCAGTCCGTCGAGAACAAGCAGCCGCTTACGGTGAAATTCCTCAGCGCGCGCAAGAAGGATCTGATCGAAGCGGAATCGGGCGGGCTCCTCGAGTTTGTCGAGAGCCGCCACGATCTCTCGCTCGTGGCCGGCCTCGACAAGGCCAAGAAGAAGTTGCTGGACGCCGCGTCGGCCATCCGCGCCGGAAATACGTCGGTGCTGCCGATGGGTTATGTAATCTGCGGGCCGGTCGGCACGGGCAAGACGTTCTTGACGACGTGCTTCGCGGGCGAAGTGGGCATCCCGGCGGTGATCTTGAAGAATTTCCGCAGCATGTGGCAGGGCGTGACGGAGGGCAATCTCGAGCGGGTGCTGCACCTGTTGCGCGCCATGAGCCCGATCGTGGTGGTGGTAGACGAAGCGGACGCGCAGCTCGGCGACCGCTCGAATACCGGAGACAGCGGCGTCGGCAGCCGCGTCTTCGCGCAGATCGCGCAATTCATGGGGAACACGGAGTATCGCGGCAAGGTGATCTGGTTCCTGCTGACCTGCCGTCCGGACCTGTTGCCGGTGGATTTGAAGCGCCAAGGTCGCGCCGAGGAGCACATCGCGCTCTTTTATCCCGATACGGACGAAGAGCGCCTGGCGCTGCTTCGCGCCATGCAGAAGAAGACCAAGACGGAAGTGCCCTCCGAGGATGCTGCGAAGTTCTTTCTGGAGCACAGCAAACATCTCTCTGGAGCGGATATCGAAGCGGTGCTGATCCGCGCGCGCCTGAAGAGCGCGCTCGAAAACGAAAAGGCCGTGGACCTCGACGACCTGAAAGCCGCGCTCGAGGACTTTATTCCGCCGTCCTATCCGACGGAAATCGAACTGCAGAACCTCGCGGCCGTGCTCGAATGCACGAGCAGAAGCCTGCTCCCCGAAAAATACCGCAATCTCGACCGCGGCGAGATTATCCAACGGGTGAATGAGCTGTTAGCGCTGGTTCGGTAATCGATTAGGAAATGTGAACAACCACGCCTCGTCGAACGGACTTCAGCGCGTCCAGAATCTTCGGAAGCAATCCCGTCAACGTCTCAATCTTGTTGTCAGGCGCTTCCATGACTAAGACCCCGATATTGAACCGTACGATGTTCTGTTGACTCCAGGTTACGGTCGGTAGTTAGGAAGACGTCAAATTCCTTCTCCGCTGCGCCCAAGAGGTCGCCATTCTCTTTCCCGGCCCATCCGGCCTCCTGCGCGGTGACGCACGTGTGGCCTTTCAACAGTTTCTTCAAGGGCCGCGGAAGACACTCGTCGAAAAGAACCCTCATCTAACTTTCGAGAGCAAGAGTTCCCCAGCCTTAGCGAGAGCCTCCGTAGCCTGCTCGCGCGAAACCGTGGGGAAGTGATCCAGGAAGGTGTCCAGCGTTTCGCCGCCAGCGATGTAATCCATGAAGGTCTGGAACGGAACGCGCGTGCCGACGAAGCACGGAGTCCCGCCCATGATCTTCGGGTTGCTGGCTACAATCGACTGTACGTCTACCATTCTCTCAATGATAGTCCCTGCCGGTAGCGCACAGCAAGGCCCTCACAGCCCGCCGGAAGCTTGGACGATCTCTCCCGTGAGCCAGCCGGAATCGGCGGAGGCCAGGAAGACGGCGACGCGCGCGATGTCGTCCGGTTGCGCGATGCGGCCGAGCGGCGTTTGCGCTTCGAATTGCTTCTGGAAATCGCTGCCGATGATGCCCGCGGCGTGGGTGCCTTCGGTCTCAACCATTCCCGGATTGATGGAGTTCACGCGAATCTTTTTCGGTCCAAGCTCCTTGGCCAGAACGTGCGTGACCGCGTCCACCGCGCCTTTGGTCGCCGAATAGACTGCCGAAGTCGGCGGCGTGAGCCGCGTGACAATCGATCCGATATTTGATGACACTCCCGCCCTCGGGAC
>CAZRND010000293.1:0-5325 GCA_964601345.1 uncultured Acidobacteriota bacterium
TTCATAGACATTTCCGACGTCGCCGACGAGGTGAAGGCGGCTGGGGAGTGGCCTGGGTCCGGACCGCAAAACCCAGGGGCCACATCGAACGAGACGGCCACGGATTGGTTGAAACGGCATTTTGTGTTAAGCGCGATTGCCTGGGTCAATGTGAGGCCATACCGGGTCGGCCAACTCGACTTTGGCGGCTGGACCACCGATCAAAAGGCATTTCGCGAATGGGGCGAACGAGGGCTCGCGCTCTGCGCGCAGTCCATGGACAAGATCTATTCGCTGTGCCGGGACCGCAAAATCCCGTTGCGGATTGCTGTCTACCCCTGGGCAAGCCAGATTCTCGCCAACGATCAAAACTCTCTCCAGGTTCAATATTGGCAAGAGTTCTGCGCGTCCCGGCATATTCCTTTCCTGAACTGCTTCCCGGCTTTTTTCGACGGGCCGCGGGGACGCCTTGACACGGTGAGGACCTACTATCTCAGTCACGACGTCCATTGGAACGCAAACGGCAATGAAAAGGTTGCCTCCGTCTATCGCGCTTTCTGGCAAACGCTGAACGCGCCCGGACTCAGGAAGTAAGGTACAATCGGCCAGCTTAAAGGAGGCTTTATGCGATTCCGTGCGCTATTTCTAGTGCTCTGCGCCGTTCTGCCGGCGTCCGCCGAGAATGCCAAGAGCGTGGTTCAGGCCGCTCTCAAGAACATGGGCGATGTAACCAGCGTGCAATTTTCGGGAAGCGGAGCGACGTTCAATTTGGGGCAGAGCGTTTCTCCCGCCACACCGTACCCGCGTGCCGAGCTCCGCAGCTTTACTCGAACTTTCGACTACAGCAAATCGGCCAGCCGCCTGGAAGGAGCCGGCCCGGGCGGGCCTCTGGCGGTGCAGTTTGTGGTGGGCGACAAGGCTTGGGGCCAGGGAGGCACGAACGTCACACCTGCGCCGGCCGCGGCCACCGAACGCCAGTTACAGATTTGGCTGACGCCGCACGGCTTCCTGAGAGGCGCGCTCGCGAACCAGGCAACCGCGAAGAAGCGCGGCAAGTCCACGCTGGTGACCTTCACCGCGATGGGCAAGTACAAAGTGAGCGGAACCATTTCCTCCGGCGGCGACGTCGAGAGCGTTGAGACGCATATCGACAATCCTGTGCTCGGCGACATGCTTGTCGAGGTTGCCTACTCCGGCTATCGCGATTTTGGCGGCCTGCGGTTCCCGGCGAAGATCGTGCAGAAGCAGGGCGGGTTTGCCACCTTCGATCTGGACGTAACGGGAGCCAAGGCCAACGTCCCGATTGACGTCGCGGTCCCGGATGCCGTCAAGACGGCCACCGTGCCGGCCGTGCAGGTGACCTCGCAAAAACTGGCCGACGGCGTTTGGTACGTGACGGGCGGCACGCATCACAGTCTTCTCGTGGAATTTGCCGATCACCTGGCGGTGATCGAAGCGCCGTTGAACGAAGAGCGGTCGGCGGCGGTGATCGCCGAGTCGAAGAAGCTGGTTCCGGGCAAGCCTATCCGGTATCTGGTCAACACGCACCACCACTTCGACCACTCCGGCGGGCTGCGGACCTACGTGGCTGAGGGCTCGAAGATCGTGACGCACGAGGGGAACAAGGCTTTCTACGAGACCCAGGTCTTCAAAGCGAAACACACGCTCGCACCCGACCGGCTGTCGCGCGAGAAAAAGAAGGCGGTCCTGATCACGATGGGATCGAAGTACGTTCTGTCGGACAGCAAGAACTCGGTGGAACTACATTTGATCCAAGGGAGCCCGCACAACACGGGGATCCTGATGGCCTACTTCCCGAAAGAGAAACTGCTGGTTGAAGCGGACGTCTACAATCCGCCGGCCGGGACCGCCGCGCCGCCGAATCCGCCGACGCCGGCGACTACAAATCTCTTCGAGAACATCCAAAAGCTGAACCTGGATGTGCAGAAAATCGCCCCCATCCACGGCCGTTTGCTCGATGCGGCGGACATCCGGAGAGCGATGGGGAAATAGGTCCCAAACGGGGGCTTGTCGTGGTACACTCCGCACCAGGAGGCTTCCATCCATGGCCTATAAACTTACCGTCAACGGCAAGTCCGCAACGGTGGACGTGCCGGCCGACATGCCCTTGCTCTGGGTATTGCGCGACGTGCTCAATCTCAAGGGCGTCAAGTTCGGCTGCGGAGCCGGCATTTGCGGCGCCTGCACCGTGCACCTGAACGGCCGCCCGGTGCGCGCCTGCCAGACTCCCGTTTCGCGGGCGACCACGGCGATCACGACCATCGAAGGACTTTCCGCCGATGGGACGCATCCCGTGCAGATCGCCTGGCAGGAGTTGGACGTTCCGCAGTGCGGCTACTGCCAAGCGGGACAGATCATGGCTGCGGCTGCGCTGCTGGCCAAGACTCCGAAGCCCACCGACAAAGACATCGACACGGCCATGGACGGCAACTACTGCCGCTGTGGAACCTATATCCGCATCCGGCAGGCGGTGCACAAGGCCGCCGCGTTGGCGGCGTCCCTCTCAGCCAAAGGCCCGCAGGCTGCTCCCGCAAGAGCGGGCGGCGGCGGCGGGAGACAGTAAAGGAGAATCCACATGCCTATCAATCGACGCTCCTTTCTCAGAGTAAGCGCACTGGCCGGCGGCGGCATGATGCTGGGCCTCTACATCGAGCCGGAAGTTCTCGCGCAGCAGGCGCCCGCTCAGGCGACGCTCGTGCCGACTTCCTTCATCAGCTTCACGGCGGAAGGGCAACTCATCATCATGGCGCAGGACCCGGAGACCGGGCAGGGCGTTCGCACCATGTTGCCCATGCTCATCGCCGACGAGCTTGATGCCGACTGGAAGAACGTCAAGATCCAGCAGGCGGATTTCGACGATACGAAATATCGCTCGCAGCTCGCGGGCGGCAGCACGGCGACGCCGAATCACTGGAACAACCTGCGTCGCGTGGGCGCAGCCGGGCGGCAGATGCTGATCCAGGCCGCCGCGCAGACTTGGGGCGTTCCGGAGAGCGAATGCACGACGTCCTTAGGACGCGTGGTGCACGCCGCATCGAATCGCTCGGCGAGCTACTTCGAGCTGGCCCACAAGGCCGCAAGCCTCACGCCTCCGGCGCTCGAAAGCGTCAAGACCAAGGACGCGAAGGACTACAAGATCATCGGCCAGACGCAGCCCGGCTGGGACACCAAAGCCATCACCATGGGCAAGCCGATCTTCGGCATCGACTTCACGATGCCGGGCATGCTCTACGCCGTCTTCGAGAAGTGCGGTGTCTTCGGCGGCAAGGTGAAGGAAGCGAATCTCGGCGAAATCAAGAAGCTGCCGGGCGTCAAGCACGCGTTTATCGTGGAAGGCCTGGCCAAGCAGTCGAACGTGGTCCAGAGCGAAGCCGGTCTCGAACCGGGCGTAGCCATCGTGGCCGATAGTTGGTGGCTGGCGCAGTCCGCGCGCAAGCAACTTAAGGTCACTTGGGACGAGGGCATTGGCGGCAATCAGAGCAGCACGGAGTTCGCCAAGCGGGCCTCGGAAATCTCGAAGCAGGCGCCGGCGCGCAGCATGCGCAACGACGGCAACGCCGAAGAAGCGCTCAAGGGCGCGGCTAAGGTAGTGGAGGCGTCCTACTCGTTCCCGTTCATCTCGCATGCGCCGCTCGAACCGCAGGGTTGCAGCGCGCATTTCAAGGACGGCAAGCTCGAAGTCTGGACCACCAGTCAGATCCCCGGCAACGGGCGCCGCATCGCGGCCCAGACGCTCGGGATTCCGCAAACCGCCGTGACCGTGCACTTGGTGCGCGGGGGCGGAGGTTTCGGACGCCGCCTCTACAACGACTACTTCGTGGAAGCGGCGTGGATCTCGAAAGTGATCGACGCGCCGGTCAAGTTGCTCTGGACGCGCGAAGACGACTTTGCCCACGACATTTACCGTCCCGGCGGCTGGGAATTCCTCAAGGCCGGCGTGGATGCATCCGGCAAGCTGGTGGCCTGGCAGAATCACTTCATCTCCTACGGGGAAGGGAACAACTTCTCGCCGTCAGCAGGACCGCAGGCTGCGGAGTTCCCGGCCCGCTTTGTGCCGAACTATTCGCTCGGCGCATCGGTGATGCCGCTTTGCCTGCGGACCGGCGCGCTGCGCGCTCCGGGCAGCAACGCGTACGCGTTTGTCAGCCAATCGTTCCTCGATGAGCTGGCGCACGCCGCCGGGAAAGACCCGGTTCAGTTCCGCTACGACCTGCTCGACTCCACGCCGCTGCCCGCGGCGCAGGGCGATACGTTCAACGCGTCGCGCATGCGCGGCGTCCTCGAACTCGTGGCGGAAAAATCCGGATGGGGCAAGCGCAAACTGCCCGCCGGACACGGCTTGGGCGTGGCCTTCTACTACAGCCATCGAGGATACTTTGCGCAGGTGGCTGAAGTCCGCGTCACGGGAACCAAATTGAAAGTGACCAAGGTTTGGGTTGCCGGGGACATCGGCAGGCACATCATCAACCCCGGCGCTGCGGAAAACATGGTGCACGGCTCGGTGGTCGACGGCCTCGGCGAACTCATGGGCCAGGAGATCACGCTCGAGAAGGGCCGCGTGCAGCAGAGCAACTTCCACCAGCACCCGATGGTCAGCCTCACCGAGGCTCCGCCGGAAATCGAAGTGCACTGGAAGAAGAGCGACGTCGATCCGACGGGATTGGGCGAGCCGGCACTGCCGCCGATCCTGCCGGCGGTGGGCAACGCGATCTTCGCCGCTACCGGCAAACGGTACCGGTCCATCCCGCTCTCGAAGAGCGGAGTCAGTTGGGGATAAGAACTACGCTAGCTGCTTCTTGATCGGCAGCTCGCGGATACGCTTCCCGGTCGCTGCAAAGATGGCATTGCAGATGGCCGGGGCGACCGGTGGAACTCCGGGCTCTCCTACGCCTCCCGGAGGCTCCTCGCTTGCAATCACGTGAACATGCGTCTCGTAGGGCGCTTCGTTCATCCGCGCCACGGGATAGTTGTGGAAATTCGACTGCTGGATTTGCCCGTTCGCGGCGGTAATTTCTCCCATGAGCGCGATGCTGGTTCCGAAGACACCCGCGCCTTCGAATTGCGAGCGGACACGGTCGGGATTGACCGTGCGTCCGGCATCGACGGCGATATCCATGCGGTGGACGCGGACCTTGCCGCCCGCGGCAACTTCCACGTCCGCCACGACGGCGACGTAGGAGAGGAAGCTGCGGTGCGCGGCGATCCCTAGGGCGCGTCCTTTGGACGGCTTCTTCTTCGCCCATCCGGACTGCCCGGCGGCCAGCTCGATCCCCTTGCGCATGTGGCCCGTTTCCGCCGGAAACTGCCCCCTCGTCTTCCCATACA
>CAZRND010000293.1:5335-7192 GCA_964601345.1 uncultured Acidobacteriota bacterium
CCGGGCGGCACGCCCGATAACCGGTGGCATGCGGCCCGTAGCGAACGGATATTGCGCCTGCGTTTCTCCATAAGTGGTGTAATTGGTCTTCTCGGCCGCGAAGTCGATTTTGCGCGGCGAGCCGAGCACGTCGAGCAGATACTCGACAGAATCCCGCTTGGCTTGGTGCGCCAGCTCATCCACAAACGACTGCACGGCGAAAGCGTGGTAGATGTTGGCCACCGACCGCAGCCAGCCGATGCGCACGTGTCCTTGCGCCGGACCGTTTTCGATGCGCAGATTGGGGATGTCGAAGGGCATATCGACCCAGCCCATGCCCATCTCGCCCGCGCCGCCGTACGTCTGGTTGGGAGCGAGCGTGAACGCGATCGGCGGAAATGCGCTGCGCTGCAGCCACGCCGTAGGACGGCCTTTGCCGTCGAGCGCGGCCTTCACGTACATGCCGGCGACGGAGTGGTAGTAGTCGAAGCGCACATCGTCTTCGCGGGTCCAAACGACCTTCACCGGCTTGCCGATCTTCTTTGAGAGGATCGCGGCTTCGGCCACGTAATCGGGCTTTGACTTGCGACCGAATCCGCCGCCCAGCAGAGTCACGTTGCAAATCACGTCTTCCTTCTTGACGCCGACAGCGGCGGCGACGGTGTCCTGCACGGCCTGCGGATTCTGCGTGGCCGTCCAGGCGGTTACCTTGCCGTCTTTGTACTCGGCCACGGCGACAGGAGGCTCCATCGGAGCGTGGGCCAGCAGTGGGACGTAGTAGTCGGCCTCGTGCGTCTTGCCGCCGGCGGAGAAGGCGTTATCGACGTTGCCGACGGTGCGGACGACGCGCTGCGGAGTCCGCGCGGTCTCGAGCAGCAGCTTCTTGTAAGTCTGGGAATCGTAGCTGCCGTGCTCTCCCGGCTCCCATTCGATCTTGAGTTTCTGGCGTCCCTGCATCGCAGACCAGGTGTTGTCGGCGATCACGGCCACGCCGCCGAGAGCCTGGAACCCGAAGGGCGGCTTCGCGGCGTCGATTACCACGGTCTGCTTGACGCCGCCGACCGCGAGGGCGGCCTTGTCGTCGTAGGACTTGAGTTTGCCGCCGAGCACAGGCGAGCGCTCGATGGAGGCGTAGACCATGCCGGGAACTTTGGCGTCCATGCCGAAGATCGCCTTGCCGGTGCACTCATCAGCGAGATCGGCGGTCGGCATCTCGTGGCCCACATAGCGGAGTTCCGCGTTCGTCTTGAGCTTGAGCTCTTCCTTCTTGGGGACTGCTTGTTGCGCGGCCAGCGTGGCCAGCTCGCCGAAACCGAGCTGGCGATTGGTGCCGGCATGGACGACGAAGTGATTCTTGGCCTTGCACTGCTCGGCGGGCACGCCCCACTTCTGCGCGGCGGCGCGTTCCAGCATGGTGCGCGCCGAAGCGCCGGCGGAACGGAAAGCGTCGTAGAAGTCGACGATGGATCGCGATCCGTCGGTGTTCTGATTTCCGTACTTGGCGTTGCCTTGTCCCTGTTCGATCTTCACGCGCTTCCAGTCGGCTTCGAGTTCGTCGGCCGCGACGAGGGGCAGGGAGGTGCGGATGCCGGTGCCCATCTCCGAGCGGTGAGTCACCAGGATCACCGTGCCGTCCGTCTCGATGCCGAGGTAGACGCTCGGGTGCCAGGCGGCATTCGCGGCGTCCGGCGCGGCAAACAGCTCGTTCTCGAGAACACGCGAGGTCAAGACCAACGCACCGGCGGAGAAGACCGATCCCAGGAACCCGCGCCGGCTGACTCCAATTTTTCGTACCGTTTGGGTGTTCATGCCTTCACCCCCGCCGCCATCTTGATCGCCGCGCGGATGCGTTGATACGTCCCGCAACGGCAGATGTTG
>CAZRND010000294.1:0-7175 GCA_964601345.1 uncultured Acidobacteriota bacterium
GAAAAGGCGCAAGCGCTTCACCCACGAGCTCTTCGTTGGTGAACGGACCATACACCTCGGCTGTGTCAAAGAAGGTGACGCCGCGTTCGACGGCCCCACGAATCACCTTGACGCCCTCGCTTCGCTCGAGCGGGGGACCGTAGTTGGCGCTCAGCCCCATGCAGCCGAATCCCATGGCTGAAACCGTAAGGCCGCCTTTTCCAAGTCTGCGTGCCTGCACATTTTCAAGGCTACGTAGAAAACCGCATGCTGCGGTATCCCGATTCTGCTCAATCATTGCCTAATCCTGCCGAATCGTGCATTCACCCTTGCGCGTCCACCGTTCCCTGCGGTTATTCTGGGGAGACATGAAAAAGTTGAACGCGGAGCTAGCTGCCAAGGTTGCCCGGCTCATCGGCTCGGAAGAGAAATTGACAACCGCCATCCCCCGTTTGACGTTGCATCAAAGAACCGCGCCTACTGGAGCGTGTCCTGTTACCTATGAGCCGAGCGTGATTGTGATCGCGCAGGGCCGCAAAGAGGTCCAGCTTGGCAGCGAGACGCTGATTTACGATTCCTCCCGTTATTTGCTCACCTCGGTAGAGTTGCCGTCGGTAGCTCGTGTGGTGGAAGCAAGCGCCAAGACGCCCTGCCTAGCGGTGACGCTGAAGCTTGATATCACGATCGTTCGCGAGTTTCTCGGGCGTGAAGAGTTTCGCATGGTCGAGGCGCCGCCGGAACGCTCCGCGATGTCCACTGGTCCGGTCACGGAGGAGTTCCTCGGCGCGTGGTGCCGCCTGCTCGACCTGCTTTCGAATCCCGATGACATCCTGTTCCTGAGCGGTCTCATCGAACGCGAAATCATGTACCGGATTCTGCGTGGGCCCGCGGGGGCACGGCTGCGCGCCATCGCGACTTTGGGAGACCAGAGTCACCGGACGGCCAAAGCAATCGCCTGGATCAAGGCCAACTATACGAAGCCTCTTCGCGTGGAAAAAGTTGCGCAAGCCGCGGGAATGGCGGTCTCAACTCTTCATCACCACTTCCGGGCGCTCACGGCAATGAGTCCTCTTCAATACCAGAAGCAAATTCGGCTCCAGGCCGCGAGAGCGCGAATGCTCGCTGATAACGTCGACGCGGGGACCGTCGCCTTTGAGGTCGGCTACGAAAGCGCAAGTCAGTTCAGCCGCGAATACAGCCGTCTATTCGGCCAGCCGCCTATTCGTGATGTCGCGAAGCTGCGTTCGCCAAACGCACCGAGAACTGGCGACCTATGAGCGGATACTGCAAAGTCGCGCCGGGACATCCGTTCCACGGGCCGTATCACGATCGCGAATACGGCTTTCCGCAGCGCAAGGACCAGGTGCTCTTCGAGCGCCTGGTGCTCGAAATCAACCAGGCGGGGCTCTCGTGGCTTACGATCCTGCAGAAGCGCGCGAATTTCCGCGCCGCCTATGACGGATTCCGCATCGAACATGTCGCGGCGTACGGATCGCGGGAGCGGGCGCGCCTGCTGCGCGACGCGGGAATCATCCGCAACCGTCTCAAGATCAATGCCGCCATCGAGAACGCGCGGCGGTTGCTGGCGATCCGCAAGAGCCACGGATCGTTTGCGCGCTGGCTCGACGCGCATCATCCACTGCCGAAGGAAGCATGGATCGAGCTCTTCAAGAAGACCTTCGTTTTCACCGGCGGCGAGATTACCGGCGAGTTTCTGATGAGCCTGGGATATCTGCCCGGTGCGCATGACCCGTCCTGTCCCGTCTACAAGAAGATCAAAGCGCTGCGTTAAATCGGCCGGTCCTGGACGGTCGCCGTGCAATAGCCGGGACATGCGCGAATCACACCGGTCTCGTTCACAAAAAAGCTGCGCCAGCGCGCCTTATCCGGCTGCGCCGTCATCTCGTAGTTCCGGATTCGTCCGGTAGCATCGCGAGGACCAGGGCGGAAAGTGAACCGGTAGCGATGCCCCGAGAACCGATTGCCCTGACTGCCGGCAAGGAGCGTGGAAAGGTCGCTGACGCGCGATCCCTCCATCCGCAATGTCGCGAGCGACGGCCCGAGGGCGCGGAGGTCCGCCGTGTATCCGGCAGGATCTTTCTCCGCGAGCGCGGTCTGAGCCAGGCTGATCTCGCGAAGAACGGCTGCCGACATTGCTTCGGGCATCGTCCGGAACTCACTGTCCAGGCCGTCCGCAAGAGTCAGGACCAGGCCCGCCGCGAGCAAGTAGCCGATGTAGCCGATGTGAAAGACACTGCCATCGCGGGATCGTCCGATCACCCCTGCCGCGGCCAGGGCCACGCACAGAGTGAACAGCGGGGCGAAGTAGAGCGCGCCAAGATCCCGTCCGGTATGCAGGTATAGCGCGTAGGACAACACCAAAAGGCCGATCACACCGAGCGCCGCGGCACGGTCGAGGCATCTCGACCGCGGCGGGACCAACAAGACGGCCGCGGGCACGGACAGGATGAGCGCCAGGACGAAGGCGACGGGCTCATCGGTCCATCGCAGGCCGACCCAAGCGGCCACTGCCAGCAGCACCGCGAAGCATCGCGCAACTAAAGTCCCATTCATGGCGCTAGGATAAAGCTTTAAGAAACTTCTCGACTGGCAAAGTATTGAGCACGTCCTTCTTCTCCAGCCAGGCGCGTCGCGCCACCGTCACCCCGAACCGGATGTTCTCCAGGTGCTGAGGATGATGTGCGTCCGTCGAGATCACGATCTTCACGCCGTGATCCCGCGCCTGCCGCGCCAGGCGATCGTTCAGATCGAGGCGTTCGGGCGAGGAGTTGATCTCGAGATGAATACCGCGTTTCGCTACCTCGGCCAGGACGCGCTCGAAGTCGAATGGGAAGGCCTCGCGCCGGAGTAGCTGCCGTCCCGTCGGGTGGCCGAGGATTCTCAGATAGCGATTCTCGCAGGCCTTCAACAGCCGGTCAGTCTGCTCGTCGCGCTCGAGGTGCATGTAGGAGTGGACGCTTCCGATCACCACATCGAGTGCGGCGAGCGCGTCGTCGGCCATATCGAGCGTTCCGTCGCGCAAAATATCCACCTCGCATCCGGCAAGGATGCGGAAGCCCTTCATCTGCTTTTCCGCCTCGCGGATTTCCTTCACCTGCTCGAGGATGCGTTTCTCGTCGAGACCGTTGGCCATCGCCAGCGCCTTCGAGTGGTCTGTGATAGCGATGTACTTCAATCCTCGCTCGGCCGCGGCATTGGCCATTTCGAGAATCGTGGCCCGGCCATCCGTGGCGGTGGTGTGCATGTGCATGTCGCCCTTGATGTCTTCCAGGTTCACGAGGTCCGGCAGACGATGCTCCTCAGCAGCGTCGATTTCGCCGTTGTTCTCGCGCAGCTCGGCGGGGATGAAGTCGAGCCCGAGCTTCTTGTAAATCTCTTCCTCGGTCTTGCCCGCGACCTTCTTGTCGTCCTTCACCGTAAAGAGGCCGTATTCGCTGAGCTTGTATCCGAGCCGCAACGCGCGCTGGCGCAGCGCCACGTTGTGCTCCTTCGATCCGGTGAAATATTGCATGGCCGATCCGTAGCTGTCCGGTTCCAGGAAGCGGATGTCCACCTGCAGGCCGCTCGCGATCTTCACACTCAGCTTGTTCTCGCCGCGCGCCAGCACAGTATCGTTCTCGGGATACTTCAGCATGTAATCGATGAGCTTGCCCGGGTTGCCTCCGGTCACCAGGATGTCGAGATCGCCGATCGTCTCCTTGCCGCGCCTGAGGCTGCCGGCCTGCGTCACGCGGATCGTCTTGCCGGCCTTCTGTAGGTAGGCGCGCACATTGTCGGCCACCATGCTGGCCGTGGACATCAAGAAGCGTCCGGCGCTCGTCTTCCACTGCGCGATCGACTTGAGGATGTTCAGCTCGAGCTTCTCGCCCATGCGCGGCAGCTCGCGGATCTTGCCCTCCTGGCAAAGCTTCTCCACTTCCTCGACCGATCCCGCCTTGAACGTCGACCAGATCAGGGCGATGCGCTTCGCGCCGAGGTCGCGAATCTGCAGAAGGTCAAGAATCGTCGGAGGGAACAACTTCAGCATCTCTTCGCGGACGGGGAGCGTGCGCGTCTCAACGATGCTGCGAAGATGCGCAGCCATGCTCTTGCCGATGCCGGGAATCTGCATGAGCTGCTTTTCCTCGAGCATCGAAGCGATGCGCTCCGGCCAAGTCTCGATGGCCTGCGCGGCGTTGCGGTAGCTACGGATGCGGAAACCGTCCTGGCCGGCAATCTCCATGAGATCGGCGGTTTGCCAAAGCACTTTGGCGATGTCCTTGTTCTCCATGCTAGGGCTCCGTCGATCCCTTCAGTCCGTATTCGACGCCATAGTGCCCGCGGACAAAAGCCGAGAGCGCCCGCTCGTAAAACTGCCCGCTGTGATTGCGGACCTCTCCTTCGCCTGTATCGGGCGAGGCCATGTGATGAAGCTCGTGCAAAAAAACATCGAGCAGGGCAACGCGATATCGAAAGAGCGCCAGCTCCTCTTCCGCTTCGGGACCGGCTATCTCGCGGGCCGCGGTTTGCGCCAGCGGCGCCGGCTGCCAATCGCGAATCGCTTCCCACGCCAGATCGAGCTCGCCGACCTGGACTCCGCTGAGGCTTCGCAACCTCCTGGCGAGTCCGCTCTCCGTTCCGCGCGGATGGTGATGTCCCAGGCATCCGCACACGTTTCTGCGGCGCAGATCGACCACTACCATCGGCGGAATCCGCGTCAGGACGTCGCGATAATGCTCGCGCACCTCGATCGGAATCGTGCGCCAGGTTTCCTCGATCGCCGCCTTGAGCTCGAGAGCTCCTTCCTGCTCCACGCGCAGAAACGCGATGGTGACGAGCGGCAGCTCCGCAGCCGGGCGCACGAGTATTTGTTCGCTGCCGAACCGACGTCGAAGGCGGTCAAGCCAGCCCGGGATGTGAACGCGATGCCTTGGGTGACGCATGGAAACCTGTTACGCTCTCTCAGTGATCAAAGTTCGCTTTCGCGAGCCGGTCCGCTCCCGGGAAAACCTGCTGCGTCTGAAAAACCGGCTCGGAGCTGTTCCCGAAAAATCGCTGATGTCGCTCCTCTCGCAGATGCCCGATCCCGATGGATCGGTCAACCTGCTCGAGCGCTTCACCGAATCCGCGCCGACATCGGTGCTCGACTATCTCGGCGGACATCCCACGGCCCTGCACTACCTGCTGGCGGTCTTTTCCTACAGCCTCTTTCTTTCCGAAAGCTTGTTGCGCCAGCCGGAACTGATCGTCAGCCTGCATCAGGACCCGTCGCTCTACCGTCTGAAGTCGCGGGAAGAGATGCTGGCCGAACATCGCGATTCTCCCATGGCGCGGGCCAAGCGGCGCGAGTATTTGCGCATCATGCTCCGCGACGTGCTGGAACTGGCCACGCTCTCCGAAGTAACCATCGAGCTCTCGGCTCTGGCCGACGCGATGATCGAAAGCGCTTTGCAGCAATCGGAGGCGGACTTGCAAGCCCGATTCACGCGGCCGAACTGCGCCTTCACCGTGCTCTCGCTCGGCAAGCTGGGCGGCAACGAGCTGAACTACAGCTCCGACATCGACCTGCTCTTTCTCTATCGCGCTTCGAGCGAGGTTCAGGAGGGCGAGAGCATCACGCACAAGCAATATTTTATCCAACTCGCCGGCCGCATCAGCGGTCTTATCACCGCATCGAGCCCGGAAGGTCGCGTCTTCCGCGTGGACCTGCGCCTGCGCCCGCAGGGACGCGAAGGAGAAGCCGTGCATTCGCTGCCGGCGGCGCTCGACTACTACCGCCGTCGCGCGCGCGACTGGGAATTGCAGGCGCTGGTGAAGGCGCGGCACTCGGCGGGTGATGCCGCGCTGGCGAAAGAGTTTCTGGAGGAAGTGCAGCCGCTGGTCTACCGCGGCACGACGAATTTCGATGCGCTCGACAGCGTCGTCTCGGCGCGGAAGCGGATGAGCGAAGCGCTGCGCAAGCGGCGTTCGCAGGCCCTCGACGTGAAACTCGGACGCGGCGGCATCCGCGACATCGAGTTTCTGGTGCAGTGCCTGCAGCGTCTCTACGGCGGAGTCGATCCCTGGCTGCGCTCCGGCAGCACGCTCTTTGCCATGGAGAAGCTGGTCGATAAGGGCTGGCTGACGTCGCGCGACCAGAATCGGCTTTCGCGCGCCTACCAGTTCCTGCGCGTGGTGGAGCACCGCCTGCAACTTGTGCGCGATCAGCAGACCCACTCGCTGCCCGAAAGTTCGGAAGACTTGGAGCTCCTGGCGCGGCGCTCCGGAATGAAGGGAGACGAGGCGGGACGGCATTTGAGCGTGGAACTGGCGCGCAGCATGGGCCAGGTGCGTGAGATCTATGATCGCGTGGTCCACGGCGCGCAGACTCTCAAGGCGGGCCAAGAAGCATCGTTCACGTTGCGCTCTCCGGCAACGCCGGCGCCGAGCGAGATCGAGTACCCGCAACTGCTTCTGTTGCTCGAGGCGAATTATCCCGCGCTCCACGCCGCGATCCGGTCGCTGAATCCGGAACGCGGGCGAAAGGACTGGCAGCGGTTTCTCACGAGCCTGTACGGGCATCCCGACGCGCTCGCGGCCTGCGCCGCCGCCCCGGACGAACTGCTGCCGCGAGCCGCGATCCTGTTCGAAGAGAGCCCGGCGTTGAGCGAGCTGCTCAGCCACAATCCCGCGGACATCGAAGCGCTGCGCGACATGGAATCGGCGGGTCACGGGGAAGCCCGGCTGCCTCTGCCGCTTCCGCCGCAGACCAGCGTCGACGATCCCTTGCTCGATCATCTGGCGGCGTCGGATGCTCCGTTCACGGAAAAGATGGCGGCGTTGCGGCGTCATTACCGGCGCCGCCTTCTGCACATCCAGGCGCGCAGCGTGATCCAGGCGATTCCGGTCTTCGAGACGCTCGAAGCCACGACGCGCCTCGCCGAGCAGATCATTCGCGCCGCCCTCGCGTCGCTCGGCGAGAGTCCTTTCACCGTGGTGGCCCTCGGACGTCTCGGAGTGCGCGAGTTCGACCTGGGATCGGACGCCGATCTGGCGTTCTTCTCGATGAACGAGGAACCGGAGGGCCGGCAAGCCCGTTTCCGGATGGCCGAGAGTCTGATCGAATTCCTCTCCAGCCACACGCGCGAAGGGACGATCTTTGCCGTGGATACGCGATTGCGTCCGCGCGGCAGGGAAGGGGAGCTGGTGGAAACGGC
>CAZRND010000295.1:0-7174 GCA_964601345.1 uncultured Acidobacteriota bacterium
GTGCATCTTGACGTCTGCGCTGGCTGGCCCCACCACGTCCTGGATTTCCATACGAGCCGCGAGGGCGGCCATCAGTAAGATTGGAAACACACAGCGTAAGAGTCTCATTGGCAATCAGTATACAATGGCGCGAAATGGAAAAGGGATGGCAGCGAGGGTTCTGGAGCCTGATCGTCACCCAGTTTCAAGGGGCTTTCAGCGATAACACGCTCAAGTTCCTGATCCAGTTCTGGGTGCTGGGGATGGGGCTAGCCGAGGCGCAGCGCGATCAGCTCGTCTCGCTGGTGGGATTCCTGTTTGCGGCGCCGTTCATCCTGTTCTCCATGACCGGCGGATGGTTCGCCGACCGCTTCAGCAAACGCTCGGTCACGATCGGCATCAAGATCTTCGAGATTGCCGTGATGTCGCTGGCGCTCGCGGGTCTGGCCATCGGCAACCTGTACGTGGCGATCACGGCGATGTTCCTGATGAGCGTGCACAGCGCGCTCTTCGGCCCCTCGAAGTACGGCCTGCTGCCGGAGCTGCTTCCCGAGAAAAAGCTCTCCTGGGGAAACGGCATCATCGAGCTCGGGACGTTCCTGGCGATCATCTTCGGAACCGTCGCCGGCGGCCAGTTGTGGGAGATTTTCCAGGGCCAACAGTATTGGTCGGGCGCGGTCCTCATCGGCCTCGCGGTCTTCGGACTCTTCACCAGCCTGGGCATCAGCCGCGTGCCGCCCGCCAATCCGGCGAAACCCTTCCGCATCAATTTTCTCGGGGATCTGTTCGCGCAACTCGGTCTGGTGCGCGCGGACCGAGTCCTTTTTCTGGCCTTTGTCGGGAACACGTACTTCTGGTTTCTCGGGGCTCTCTTGCAACAGAACATCCTGGTGTATAGCCAGGACGTCCTTCGTATCGGGACGACGCAAATCAGCTACCTGAACGCGACGCTGGCCTTCGCCATCGGCCTGGGGAGCCTGGCGGCCGGATATCTCTCGGGAAACAAGATCGAGTACGGGCTGATTCCTCTCGGATCGGTCGGCATCACGATCTTCGGGGCGGCGCTCTATCAGCCGGGCCTCTCTTTCACGGCGGTAGCGACGCACCTGGGGCTGGCCGGATTCTTCGCCGGATTCTTCATTGTCCCGATCATGGCGCTGATCCAGCATCGACCGAGCGAAGAGCACAAGGGCGGGGTCATCGCCGCGTCGAACCTGCTGTCGTTCGTGGGAGTAGCGTGCGCGGCCGGCGCCTTTTACCTGCTCAAGTCGGTGCTGCACGTCGGCGCCGCGGGAATCTTTCTGTGCAGCGCGATTCTGACGCTGGGCGCGACGATCTACGTCGTGTCCATCCTGCCCGATTCCCTGCTGCGCCTAGTGATGTGGTTCTTCACGCACTCGGTCTATCGCATCCAGGTGGAAGGGCGCGACCACATTCCCGAGAAGGGCGGCGCGCTCTTCGTCTCGAACCATCTCTCCTGGGTCGACGCGCTGCTGATGCAGGCGTCGACGGACCGCGCCATCCGCTTCATCATGTTCAAGGATTTCTACGATCATCCGCTGGTGAAGCCCATCGCGTCGATCATGAAGGCGATCCCGATTTCCTCGACGCTGCGGCCGCGCGAGATGATCAAGTCGCTGCGCGCGGCGACCGAAGCGATCCAGTCGGGCGAAGTGGTCTGCATCTTCGCCGAAGGACAGATCACGCGCATCGGACAGCTTCTGCCCTTCCGACGCGGCTTCGAGCGCATCATGAAGGGCGTCGAGGCACCGGTGATCCCGGTGAATCTCGACGGCGTGTGGGGCAGCATCTTCAGCTTCGACAAAGGGCGCTTTCTCTGGAAATGGCCGCGCAGCATTCCCTATCCCGTGACAGTGAGCTTCGGCGATCCGATGCCCGCCGACTCGACGGCCGTTTCGGTGCGCCAGGCGGTGCAGGAACTGGGCAGCGCCGCTTACCAGCACCACAAACCACGGATGCGCATGGTTCACCGAAATTTTGTGCGGACGGCGCGTCTCTATCCGCTGCGCTTCGCCATGTCCGATCTGCGCGGCGCGGTGAATTTCGGCGCGGCGCTCACACGAACCGTCTTCCTCGCCGGGCGGCTGCGAAAAATCTGGCAAGGGCAGGAGATGGTGGGCATCCTGCTGCCGCCGTCGGTCCCCGGAGCGCTGGTGAATTTCGCCGCGTTGCTGATGGGCAAGGTCCCGGTGAATCTGAACTACACGGCGTCGGACGAGACGCTCGCTTCGTGCGCGCGACAATGCGGCATCACGACGGTGATCACCGCACAGGCGTTCCTCGACAAGCTGAAGGTAACAGTGCCGGGCAAGACGGTGCTGCTCGAGGAACTCACCGACAAGCCGACGGGCGGCGAGAAGGCGCGGGCTTTCTTGCTCTCCTGGACGCTGCCCGCCCCGCTCCTCGAGAAAGCGCTGGGGCGAGAGAAGAAAGTCACGCTGGACGATCTCGGCACGATCATCTTTTCGAGCGGCAGCACGGGCGATCCCAAAGGCGTGATGCTCACGCACTACAACCTGGGATCGAACATCGAGCAGATCGGGCAGACGTTTTCGCTGAACCGGCACGACCGCATCCTGGGCATCCTGCCCTTTTTCCACTCCTTCGGCTTCATGGGGACGCTGGGATTGCCGGCGGCGCTGGGCGTCGGCGCCGTCTACCATCCGAGCCCGCTCGATTCCAAGGCGATCGGCGCGCTGGTGCAGCAATACGGAGTGACTTTCCTGTTAGCCACGCCGACGTTCCTGCAGGCCTACATGCGGCGCTGCACGCCCGAGGATTTCGGCAGCCTGCAATTCGTGCTCGTCGGCGCGGAGAAGCTCTCGGACCGCGTGGCCCAGGCTTTCGAGGACACCTTCGGCATCCGCCCATTCGAAGCGTACGGATGCACGGAGTGCTCGCCGGCCATCACGGTGAACACGCGCGATTATCGCGCCACGGGATTCCGCCAAGTGGGCGCGAAGCGCGGCAAGATCGGACATCCCCTGCCCGGCGTGAGCGTGCGCATTGTCGATCCTGAGACGGAGGCGCCGCTCGCGCCCGGTCAGGCCGGATTGCTGCTGGTGCGCGGCCCCAATGTGATGAAGGGATACCTCGGCCGTCCGGAGAAAACCGCCGAGGTGCTGCGCGACGGCTGGTACACCACCGGCGACATCGCCATGATGGATGAGGACGGCTTCCTGACCATCACCGACCGTTTGAGCCGCTTCAGCAAAATCGGCGGCGAAATGGTTCCCCACATCAAGGTGGAGGAGAAGCTGCACGAGCTGGCCGAGGTCACCGAGCAGACCTTCACGGTGAGCGGCGTGCCGGACGGCAAGAAGGGCGAGCGGCTGGTTGTGCTCCATACTTTGAATGACGAGAAGTTGAAGGCGTGTCTCGAAAAGCTGGGGCAAACCGACCTGCCGAATCTCTGGAAACCGGGGAAGAACCAGTTCTTCCACGTTGAAGCGCTTCCTTACTTGGGAACGGGAAAGCTGGACCTGCGAAAGATCAAGGAAACGGCGATGCAATTGTCGGGAGAACCATAAGGGTGATTGACAACTTCGTCATCGCTGTTGTTTACTGAGTCCTAGTAGATATAATGGGTTGCTACTTTGACTTATCTGCTACTCTTCGGAACTTCACTCTTCATAACACTCTTGCTGACCCCTTTCATGCGCGAAGGTTTTCGCGCCATGGGATGGGTGGATTATCCCGACCGGAGCCGCAAGCTCCACGGGACGCCGATTCCGCGCCTCGGCGGGTTCCCTATCTCGATCGCTTTCTTCAGCAGCATTCTGCTGCTCCACTGGGCGCCGACGACGCTGGCCGAATACTTCCGCACTCATGCCGACGACGTTTACAAGATCTTCCTGCCCAGCCTGGTGGTGCTGGCGCTCGGCGCCTGGGACGACATTCGGGGCCTGTCGCCGTACGCGAAGCTGGCGGTGCAAATCGCCGCCGGATACTGGCTCTACGCGCAAGGACTCAGCATCTCGCACATCGGCGTGCCCGGCACGTCGGGCATCCATTTGGGCGTCTTCTCGCTGCCCGTCACCTTGCTGTGGATTGTCGGGATCACGAACGCGTTTAATCTCGTAGACGGTCTCGATGGCTTGGCGTCGGGCGTCGCGTTTTTTGCCGCTACCACGATGTTCGTTGTGGCTGTTCTTCAGCGGAACATCGAGCTGACCATCCTGACGGCATCTCTCTCCGGAGCCACGCTGGCTTTCCTGCGATTCAACTTCAATCCCGCCACGGTGTTCCTCGGCGACTCCGGAAGCTATTTCCTGGGATTCCTGCTGGCGGCCTTCGCCCTGCTCTGGCAAGCCAAGGCCTCGACCCTCGTCGCGGTAGTCGCGCCCCTGTTGACCCTCGGGCTGCCGATCGCCGAGGTAGGCATCTCCGTCTTCCGTCGGCTGGTGCGCGGCCAGCCGGTTTTCTCAGCCGACCGGGAACACATTCATCACCGGCTCTTGGGACAGGGATTGACGCCGCGGCGCGCCGCCGTGGTGCTCTACATGGTTTGCGGCGTGCTGAGCATCATCTCGCTGCTGCTGGCCAACTGGCAGACGCGCGACACCGGCTTGATCCTGCTGGTGCTGGTCGCGGCGGGATGGCTGGGCGTGCAGCAACTCGGCTATCACGAGTTCGGCGAGATGGGAGACAGCATCCGGCGCGGGCTCTTTCAGCAAAGGCGCATGATCGACAGCCACGTCCGTCTGCGCAACTTAGGACATCTTCTGCAACAAGCCGCGCAGTGGGAGGATCTGCTCGCGATTCTCCGCGACGCCGGACGCGAGCTGGGATTCCATGAGATGGAGCTCGATCTGAGCGGCAAGAACCAGCCGCTGGGGATCGCGCCCGTCACCGTTATCTCCTGCGTCGTCGAAGACGCGACGGTAACCAGCCGCTCGCATCGCCATCCGGAACGATTCTGGCGCGTCAACATTCCGGTCGGCAGCCGGGAGGGAGACAACAGCCGTTTGATTTTCGCGAGCGAATTGTCGGCCACCTCGACGCCCTACCTGGTATCGACGCTTGTGCAGGTGATCAGCAGCTCGCTGCCCCAGGTGATCGACCGGATGATCGCATCCTACGCCCGCCAATCGGCCGTTCCGTCGCAAGTCCGCCCCGCCCATTCTTAGGCGAGCAGCTCCCGAATGACTTCGCCGTCGGTCATCGTAGGCCGTTCGAAGCGACCGTTATGGAAGTAGGTGACCTTGGTGTGGTCGAGACCGAGCAAATGCAGGATGGTGGCGTGTAGGTCATGCACGTGGCAAGGCCGATCGGCCACGCGCAACCCGATCTCGTCCGTTGCTCCGACGACCTGACCGCCCTTGACGCCGCCGCCCGCCATCCATGCCGAAAAGCCCCAGGGGTTGTGGTCGCGGCCTGCCCCTTTCTCGTTGAACGGAGTGCGTCCAAACTCGCCGCCCCAAATCACTAGCGTGCTGTCGAGCAAGCCGCGCGATTTCAAGTCGGCCAGCAGACCGGCAGCGGGGCCGTCGGAGATGTGGCACATCTTCGAGTGATTTCCTTCGAGATCGGTGTGCGCGTCCCAGGCGCTGCCGCTGCCGCAGTAGACGTCCACGAAGCGGACACCTCGTTCGACCAGCCGCCTCGCCAGCAGACAATTCGTGCCGAACTTCACCGTCAACGGATCGTCCATTCCGTACAGCTTGCGGGTCGCCGCAGTCTCGCTGGAAAAATCCACCGCCTCCGGGGCGGCCGCTTGCATCCGGTAAGCGAGCTCGTAGGCTTCCATCCGCGCTGGCAGCTCGGAATCTTCGTTCTTGTCCGCGCCAAAGCGCTTGTTCAGGCCGGCCAGGAAATCCAGTTTGCTCCGCTGCTGGTCCGCGCCGATCGTTTCCGGCGTGGCCAAATCGAATATCGGAGGATTCTGATTGCGGAACTGCGTTCCCTGATACGTGGCAGGCAGAAATCCGGCGCTCCAGTTCTTCGGACCGCCGAGGACCTCGCCGGCGTCGGTCAGCACCACAAACGTCGGCAAGTTCTCGTTGGCCGTGCCCAATCCATAGGTGGTCCACGCGCCCAGCGCCGGCCGCCCCGCCAGGATCGATCCGGTATTCATCTGGCAGACCGAGCCGACGTGGTTGAGTCCATCGGCCCAGCAGGAGCGGATGACGGCGATCTCGTCGATTTGCTCGGCGATCTTCGGATACCAGTCGGAAACCCAGGCGCCGCTGCGTCCGTGCTGCTTCCAGACGCGCTTGGAAGGCATCAGGGTATTGCTGGCCGTGCCCATCGCGGTGATTGGCTTGCCGAAGGAGGCGGGCATCGGCTGTCCCGCCAGTTTTTCAAGAGCAGGTTTGTAATCGAACAGGTCCAGGTGACTGGGCCCTCCCTCCATGAACAGCCAGATGACCGACTTTGCCTTAGCGGAATGATGGGGCGGCCTAGCGGCGAGAGGATTGCCGGCGACGGCGTCGGCAAGCGCGCGCTGCTGCGCGAGGAAATTTACCGCCACGGCGCCCAAGGCCGACCCGGAACGATAAAGAAACTCCCGCCGGCAGCAGCACGACGTCGTCACTGGGTCTTTTGCTTTCATTCGTTAGTTCCGGTACAAAAATTCGTTCGAGTTCAGCAGCATGTGACAGAAATCCACGAGCGCCGCGGCGGCTGCGGGATCGGCGCCTTCGGGCAGCGCGGCGGGCAAGGCCAGCTTTTCGCCTCGCGCGGCGCGAGCGGAAACGATGCGTTGCTGCCGGTCCAGGAAAGTCATTGCCGAGTCTGCTTCGTCCGCACCGGGACGCCGGGAATAGGCCAATTGGTAAGCGCGCGCGACTTGCGCCGCCGTCTTTGGTCCGGCTTCCTGCATCAGGCGGCCGGCGAAAGCCTGTGCCCATTCAAGCGCGACCTTATCGTTCAACAAGGCCAGTGCTTGCGGCGCCGTGGTGGTCATGTTGCGGCGCGCGCAACTCTCGTGCGTGTCCGGCATGTCGTACGCTTCGAGCAACGGATAGCGGGTGTTGCGGCGCACAAAAATGTATACGCTGCGCCGGTTCCGCTCGGCCGGGTCCTCGGTGACCTTCCATCCGCCGCGGCTGGCCATTCCGGGCGGCACTTCGGGAAACACACTCGGTCCGCCCATCTTGCCGTTCAGCAATCCGGACACCTGCAGCATCGAATCGCGGATCGCTTCGCCTTCCAGACGCTGTCGCGGAAAACG
>CAZRND010000296.1:0-7157 GCA_964601345.1 uncultured Acidobacteriota bacterium
ACATCAACGCGCAGTTCCAGTACGAGGCGAACCTGGGCACGGAGGTGGAGGTTCTGGCGGTCGGGAATTGCCTTCTGCGCAAAGAAGACCAGGATCCCAAGTTGAAGCAGAATTATGCCTCGCAACTCGAGGGGGATTGACATTCCTCCAATAATGGCTTAACACTTAGAGGCGATGAGGCGTATCGACTTGCGATTGCGAGTGGCGCTGGCCATTTTGGCGATGGTTTTGCCGGCGTTTCGAATTCGCGCCCAAGGAAGTCCGCGAGTGACCGGCGTCGAACCCGCCACGGCCAAAGTCGGCGCCAGTATCACGGTGACGGGAGAAAATCTGGGCAAGGGGAACGTCGTCGCCGTTTTTCTCTCCGACAACGCCGACGATTTCAAGGCCGAGGTTGTGAATCAGGGATCGGACAAGATCGTGGTCCGCGTCCCGAAGGTCAAAGCAGGCGACTACAACATTTCCATCCAGATCAAGAGCGACATCCTGATCCAGCCGGTCCGGATCGCTATCCAGGAATAAAGTCTAGGGCTCCACGCGGAACTTCGTTTCGAAAGTAGCCGTCTGTTCGCCGAGGCGGTCGCGAGCGTCCAGGCGGATCGTGTACTCGCCCGGTTTCACGCCCGCCTGCAGGTCGAGATTGAAGGACGTCGTCAGGACTTGCGGAGGGTAGAACTGCTTGTGCTGCTCGACGGCGGCGTTGGGATTGGAGAAGAGCACCTTGCCGTTCGCGTCGAGCACCGAGAGGTCGTGCTCCACCCAATACTCTTTGTCCTTTGTGATTCGGAAACCCACCAGTTTGAAGGATGCCCACAGCGTGGAACCGGGCCGGTAATTGTTATTCGGTTTGGAAGCGCCGCCATCGGTATCGCTGAAGACGAAATTCCGCACCGCCAGCTTGTCCTCGGGAGCGACGTTCTCGGCTCGCACCTTGAAGGAGGACTCGTGGTTGGCGTCGGCCTTGGCAATCTGGTCTTCCACGTGCACCTTCACCAGGTATGTGCCCGAGGGCGCGTAGGTCGGAACCACCGCCGACCAGTTGATCTTCGGCTGCCAGTGTTCGTCCTGCGGAGAGAGCGTGCCTTCTTCCTTTCCGTGGAGAGGCTCGACGATGGGCGTCCCGCGGGAATCGAAGCACTCAACGGTGTAAGCAAGCTGGATTTTCTGTTTGGCGTCGGCGCGAAATCCGGCGACCTTGAAGCTGAAGTAATTGGTGTCGCCGCCGTTCAGAACCAGATTGCGAGTGATGCGTCCGTCCGGCTCCTCGAAAAACGCATCGACGATGGCCAGCTTGTCGGCGGCCGCCAGGTTTGCGGCCAGCAGGAGAGTGAAAAGCCACCCGCGCCTCATACGTCAATCATAGCGCTGTTTAGCGCCGGAGGATGACTTTCAACACTCCGGCCTTGGCGGCTTCCTTTACGGCTCGCGCGGCCTTGTCGAGTGGGAACTCGGCGGCGATCAGGGGCTGCACCGAGACGTTGCGCCGCCGCAGCAGGTCGAGCGCGGGCTCAAACCTGCCGCAGCGCGACCCGACGACGGTGATTTCGTTCACCACGACCGGCGCAGCGTCAAATTTCGCCGGGCCGTGGTGCGTCGACTTCCAGACAATCGTCCCGCGCGGCCGCACCAGCTCGAGGGCGCGCGGTATGCCGTCGGGTGATCCGGTCGCTTCCACGACGAGATCGAAGGACGCCTTCGCCGCGCGGTCGCGCCGTCCTAGAAGCTTGGTCTCCGCGCCGGCCGCCGTCAGGACCTGATGAATCAGGCGCCCGAGCTTGCCTGGACCGAGCACCGCCGCGCGGGTTCCCGGTCCGGCCTTGATTTGATCGAGGATTTCGCACGCGGCTGCCAGCGGCTCGGTGAAGAGCGCTTCTTGGTCGGAGATTTCCGCCGGCGGCTCGTGCAGATTCGCCTCCGGCAACGTGATCCATTCGGCATGCGCCCCAGGATGTCCGATAATGCCGAGCACTCTGCGCTTTGGGCAGTGGCGTCCCAAACCTTGCCGGCACCACTCGCACTTCCGGCACGCCAAATTGATTTCGCCGACCACGCGCTTGCCGAGCCAGGGACTCGAGGCCGGCCCTTCGACGCGGCCGACAAATTCGTGTCCAGGGATGCCGCGAAAGCCGTAGTAGCCGGCGAGGAGCTGCAAGTCCGTGCTGCAGATCCCTGACACAATCACGCGAATCAGCGCGAATCCGGCCTTTGCGCGCGGCATAGCGACGCTGCGCACATCCGCGCGGCGCGAATCGAAATGCAAAGCCTTCATACGGCGCCGAGTCCGGGTTTCGCGAGCCTCGATGTATCGAGTGTCCCGTTCTTTGTGGTGAAGAGGCCGGGGAAGCGGCTCTCCCAGGGCTTGTTGGCATTGGGCATGTACTCGCGGGCATTGGCTTCGAGTCCCGCGACGCCGGGCACATGCGCGGCGATGCCCGCCGAGTGGACCAGGGCCGCGCCGGGGCAGGTCAAATCCTGCACGGTGAGAAACATCTTGTACTTCTGCCCGGCGGCGGCCATGAGCATCGCCTGGCTCTGCCCTTTGCACGCCTTCAATGCGACTCCCGTGTAACCCATATCGCGCGCCAGCATCAGGCTTTCAAGATCGGTCAGCGATTCATCGATCACTACAGGGCGCAGCTTCGCGGCCTCGTGCATCACGTTGGCGCGGTCGGCCTTGAGATCGCGCGCCGTGGGCTGTTCGATATAAAGGATGCGTTCGAATCCGGCCGGCGTTTTCTCCTTCACTTGGCGCAGGAAATCGAGCAGGTATCCGACGTTGGCGCAGCGCTCGTTGAAATCGAGACAGTAGGAGCGGTTGGGAACCTTGGCGCAAATGCGATCGATCCGCACCGTGCGGTCGACGTCCTCGCGAAGGTCGGCGCCATTCAGCTTGATCTTGAAATGCGTCAGGCCGTCGTGGACGATCCATTCGGCCAGCGTCTCCGGTAGGCCGTCGCCGACGGGCTTGCGAATGTCGCCCGCTTCAAGTGGATCGCCCGCGCCGATGGAATGAAAGAGCGAGACGCGCGGCGCGGGTTTCGCGCGAATGTACTGGTTCAGGTACCGGCCGCGGAAATCGGAGCCGAGGTAATGCACCAGATCGTGCGTCATCAAGTCAGGTCCGTAAGTCTCGTAGCAACTGCGGCCGTGAATCTTGCCGAACGCGTCGTGGATTGCGGCGTCAAACGGACTCGCCGTAACGAGCGTGCACAGCTTGGGGATCGGCGCGGCCAGCTTCAACTCGCGGGACACTTCCTCGGCGGCCTTGAGATATTCCGGTTCAAGCACGCGATTGAAGTCGAGCGGATGCCCGGACTCCTTCGAGTCCCGGGTGACCTTGGCGATGCGTTCCGCCAGACGTTTCATGGCGCCGAGCGTCGTGTCGTTCGACATGACGCTCGACGGAAAAGCCCACTGATTGCCAAGCGGCATCGAGCCAAATCCTGTAGCCGTGCGGCCGCCCGCGGCTCGTGCAGCGATACGGACGTTGAGGACCGTGGCGCGATCGACAGCGCGTCCACCGAAGACGTACGGCGTCCGGTAGAGGAATTCCTCATAGCTGAAGGAAACATCCTCTAACTGAATGTCCGTGTTTCTTGACGCGAGGAACGGCAGAGCGAGGCTGCCGAACAGGAAACCGCGGCGGTTCACAGATGGGCCTTGACGTATTCCAGATCGTGACGGGCGGCTTCGAGCACCGCCGCTTCGTCGCCAGGGTCGTACTCGATGTGAATGGAGAGCGGTCCTTGAAAGCCCGCTTTCTTGAGAGCCGTGAAGAAGTATTTCCAGTCCACCATGCCTTCGCCGAGCGGGCAGAACTTCGGCCGCCATCCTCGAGCCGATTTCTCCCAGTAGAAATCTTTCACCGCCACCATCTTGAGACGCGGCGCGGCGCGGTTGAGCGCCACCCTCCAGCCGGCCTCGCCACCTTCGGCGACGGCGTGCGCGGCGTCGAAATAATATCCAGCCCACGCCGGATCGAGACCTTCGAGCATCTCGGCGATGTCCCAAACCGGCCCGCCGATGTAGCCCCCATGATTGTGGTAGCCGGTCTGCACATTGACCGTATGAGCCAAGCGCGCGAGGCCTCGAAAATCGCCCGCTGCTTTTTCGAGCTCGCGCCGGACGTCCACGAAGTCGTACTTGTAATATCCGGGCTTGAAGAAGGGAATGCCCAACTTGCCCGCCGCTGTCAGGATCGGCTTGGCATCCGGTTCCGTCGCCGACAGCAGGTTGGTAGTGATCATCGGGACTTCGAGACCTTCGCTACGAATCGCCTCGACGGCCTTCGGAAGATCATCCGTGGCGCGCTCTGGAGCCACGTGTCCGTCCTTGCGCGCAGTCAGGTCCACGCCTTCGTAGCCGAGCGGCTTGAGAGTGCGCGCCAAACGTCGCGGATCCATTTTTGGGAGAGGCTTGGAAAAAAAGCACAGCTTCGGCCGCGTTGGCGCGGGCCCGGGCAGCGCGATCGCGGCGGCCGCCACGGTCTTGGCAAATTGCCTTCTCGTCATTCTCACAAGATACACCCACAAGAGGGAGGAAAGTGGTAGGATTTCGCCCATGCGATTCGCAAAGGGCATCGCAACTCTGGCTTGTTTCTCGATTCTGGCGGTGGCGCAAGCGGGCTATCAGCCGTCCCCCGCCAATCTGGCAGCGCGAAAATGGTTTCAGGACGCGCGCTTCGGGTTGTTCATCCATTGGGGCGTCTACAGCGTTCTCGAAAACGGCGAGTGGGTGATGAACAACACCAAGATGTCGGTGGCCGACTACGAAAAGATCGCGCCGCAGTTCAACCCCACCGAGTTCAATCCCGCCGAGTGGGTGGCGATGGTGAAGGCCGCGGGCATGAAGTACATCACCATCACCAGCAAGCATCACGACGGATTCGCGATGTTCCACACGGCCCAGACGCCTTGGAACATCGTGGACAGCACGCCTTACAAGAACGATCCGATGAAGATGCTGGCGGACGAATGCCACAAGCAGGGCATCAAACTTTTCTTCTATCATTCGCAGCTCGACTGGCATCATCCCGGATATTTTCCGCTTGGCCGCACGGGACAGGCTTCGAACCGTCCGCTCGGAGGATCGTGGGGCAGCTACATGGATTTCATGAACGCGCAACTGCGCGAGCTGCTGACGAACTACGGCGAGATCGGCGGCATATGGTTTGACGGATGGTGGGACAAGCCCGACGCCGATTGGGGTCTCGACAAAACTTACAGCCTGATCCACGAGCTGCAACCCGCGGCGCTCGTCGGCAGCAATCATCATCGCGCGCCGTTTCCGGGCGAAGATTTCCAGATGTTCGAAAAAGACCTGCCCGGCGGGCACACAGCCGACTTCAACAAAGACTCGACCATCGGCAACCTGCCCCTCGAGACCTGCGAGACGATCAACGGCGCCTGGGGATTCAATAAGAACGACAAGCGCTTCAAGAGCACGCGCGACCTGATTCACTATCTGGCCAAAGCCTCGTCCCTGAACGCCAATTTCCTTTTGAACGTAGGGCCGATGCCCAACGGCAAGATCCAGCCCGAGTTTGTGAATCGGCTGAAGGAAATGGGGGAGTGGCTCGGCAAGTATGGCGAGAGCATCTATGGAACTACGGCCGGGCCGATTGCGGCGCGTCCGTGGGGTGTTTCGACGCAGAAAGGCGACCGCGTGTATCTGCACGTGTTCGACTGGACCGAAGCGTACCTGGTGATTCCGAACCTGCCCAAGAAAATCCGCGGGGCAAGCCTGCTCAATCGCGGCTTGCCGGTGATGCATCGCGAGATCGACGGGCACCAGTTCCTCAAACTTCCCGACGCGCGCGATCCCTACGACACGGTGGTGGCCATAGATTTGATCCCCTGATTCGGGGAAGGAGAGCGGATGAATACTCTTTGCGTCGACATCGGCGGGACCGGCATCAAGGTAATCGTACTCAACGACGCCGGCAAGCCCATCACCAAGCGAGCGCGCCTCGATACGCCTAAACCGGCCACGCCGCGCGCGGTGCTGGCGGCGATCGCCACGCTGGCCAAGTCGCAAGGCAAATACGATCGCGTCTCGGCGGGTTTTCCCGGAGTGGTGCGCAATGGCGTGACTGAGACGGCGCACAATCTCGATCCCAAGTGGCTCGGCTTCAACCTGGCGCAGGAATTGTCGAAGATGCTGCGCAAGCCGTCGCGAGCCTGCAACGACGCGGACGTGCAGGGCTACGGCTGCGTGAAACATCACGGCATCGAGTTGGTGATCACGCTGGGAACGGGTCTCGGTTCGGCCTTGTTCGTGGACGGGAAACTAGTGCGCAACCTCGAGCTCGCCCACCATCCTTTCCGGAAAGGGAAGACCTACGAAGAGCGGCTCGGCAAAGCGGCGCTGAAGAAGGCCGGAAAAAAGAAGTGGAACAAGACTCTCCGGAAAGCCATTGCCCTTCTCGATTTGGCGTTCAACTACGACACCCTGTTCATCGGCGGAGGCAATGCCGAGAAAATCAAAGGCGATCTCCCGCCCAACGTGAAGATCGTTTCCAACATTGCCGGACTCACCGGCGGGCGATACTTGTGGCGCCCTCCGGACCAGCGCAAGGGCAAATCCGCGACATAATAGAGGGATGTACATTCTGGGCCTCGAGTCCTCGTGCGACGAGACGGCCGCGGCCATTGTGGAAGACGGCGCGCGCGTTCTCTCGAGCGTGGTGGCCTCGCAGATGGATACGCACCGTCCCTTCGGCGGCGTCGTCCCCGAGCTGGCGTCGCGCGAGCATCTGCGCAACATCGTGCCGGTGGTGCGCGAAGCCTTCCGCAAGAGCGGTTTGAAGTACGCCGATTCGGCGGCCGTAGGCCTCCCCGCGGGGCCGGGCTTGGCTGGAGCGCTGCTCGTCGGCGTCGCTTACGCCAAGGCCATGACGCTCTCGCTCGGCGTGCCGCTCATCGGCGTCAATCATCTCGAAGGACATATCCATGCGGTGCTGCTCGAACACCAGGTGGAATTCCCAACGCTGGTTCTGCTGGTGAGCGGCGGGCACACGCTGCTCGTCCGCGCGGAACGCGAAGGGCCCGGCATCCGCTGCCAAGTGGTCGGACGCACGCGCGACGATGCCGCCGGCGAAGCTTTCGACAAGGTTGCCAAAATGCTGGCCTTGGGATTTCCGGGCGGGCCGGTGATCG
>CAZRND010000297.1:0-7157 GCA_964601345.1 uncultured Acidobacteriota bacterium
GACCCTGAAAAGCTGTGAAGTCGCGCGCCACGCCGCGCGCAAAGCCTATCGCCTCTTCCGGCAGAACCCCAAGCATCCGAGCCTTCGTTTCAAGCGGGTCCACCCACGGGACTCCGTCTACTCCCTTCGCGTAACCCTCGGATACCGGGCTGTCGGACTTCTCGAGGAAAACGAAATGACATGGTTCTGGATCGGAAGCCATGCAGAGTACGACCGTCGCGTGAGGTCGCAGTGAGCCGTCCACGCGAAGTAGGAAATCTGCTACCATCGTTGTATGCGCTCCCTTCGGTCCATTGCCGTGATGTTCGTGCTGGGCATGGCGGTGCTGCTCTCGGCCGCCAAGACCGATCCTGAAATCGCCGTTTTGAAGAAAGAGATCGCCGCGCTGCGCGAATCGCAGGCCGCGATGCAGAAGGAAATTGCCGAGCTCCGGGCGGAGCTCGAGCGGGTTTCCAGCGCCAAGCCCTCCGGGTCCGGCGACGCCGAGATTTCGTTTGACGGCGCTCCGATCATCGGCGATGCGAGCGCGCCGGTAACGATCGTCGAGTTCTCCGAGTTCCAATGTCCCTACTGCCGGGCCTACGCCAGCCAGACCTTCCCGCAAATCCAGAAGAACTACATCAAGACCGGCAAGGTGAAGTACATCTTCATGAGCTTCCCGCTCGAGTCGATTCACGGGCAGGCGCTGCTGGCGCATGAAGCCGCGTCCTGTGCGGGCGATCAGGGCAAGTTCTGGGAGATGCGCGAGAAGCTTTTCGCATCGACAACGCTGACGCGCGAGCAACTGAACTTCTTTGCCCTGTCCGTGGGAGTCGACCAGCCTAAGTTCGAAAAGTGTTTCTCGAGCGGACAGAAGGCCGCGGGCGTGCACAAGGAAGCGTCCGTGGGCCAGAAGATCGGCGTACAGGGTACGCCGACCTTCCTGCTCGGCTATACGTCCGGCGATGCCAAGCTGAAAATCCAGCGCGCCATGAGCGGCGCGCAACCCTTCTCCGCGTTCTCTGAAGTGATCGACGGCCTCAGTCGACGTTAGGAGGTCCCATGCGTCGTGCCATCCTGCTTGTCTGTCTGCGGTAGCGCATCGTAGTGTGTCCTAGCGCCGGCTAGTCCCCACAAGAGTCCCCACGGTTTTCGAGGGTCGCTTTTCGACTGTCCTTTCTGCTAGGCTGAGAGTATGAAGATCCTGGTCGAGCTTCCCGACGATGTCGCCAAGCATCCCGATCCGGGCCGGGCGGCTCTCGAGGCGCTCGCAATCGAGGGCTACCGCTCCGGTGGGCTCACGCACTATCAGGCGCGCCAATTGCTCGGCTTGTCGCGCTTCGAGTTCGACCGCTTTCTGAAGGATCGGAACATCTACGAGCACGCCTACGATGTCGAGGATCTCGACCGCGACATAGAGACCCATCGCAAACTCGAAGCCAAAGGTTTGCTGCGTCAAGCATGACGGTCGTTGTCACCGTACTTCCCCGCTTAGCTACCTGATCCAGATTGACTGTGAGGACTTGTTACCTGCGCTGTACGGGCGCGTTCTGATACCGAGGGCGGTCCTTGAAGAGCTTTCCAATCTCGGGACGCCTGCAAGTGTGCGATTTTGGTTAGCTCACATTCCAGAATGGTTGTTGATCCGCGATGCATCACCGACTTCCGACCCCGCCCTTGAAGGGGGTTGACCTCGGGGAACGGCAGGCCATCCAACTTGCGATCGATGAACATGCCGACGCGCTGATTATTGACGATCGCGCGGGCGCGAAACTCGCACTCAAGTTGGGCCTCGAGGTCACGGGCACGCTCGGCGTGCTGCTGGAAGCTGCGAATAGCGGCTTGGTGGACCTGGAGACTGTCCTTCAGAAGTTGCAAGCAACAGCTTTTCGTTATACGCCCAGGCTTTTTGAGGAAGTAAAGCGTCGGCATAATCGAGGTAAACCGTAATCGTGTTCAGATTCTTCTGGGCCGTCTGGAAGTAAACTGAGGGCAGTAGAGGCGACCTTCTCCCTTTCTTTAGTCCAGTTGTGGTGATCGATCCGGCGTTTGAGGGACGTCCGGAGTCGCGCCGATCAGCTCGATCCGAACACGCCGCGCTAACGCCCCAGCATCTTAAGAATCTTGCGGGCTTCGGCCTCGGCGGCGGTGAGGCTCTCCAGCGATTTCGCGAATTGGCGGGATTCGATTTCGGCCTTCGCGGCTTCGAGATTCGCGCGCATGCGCGTTAGCGACTTCACCGTGTCGGGGTGCAGCGACTGGCCCGAGGCCGCGACGGATTCCTGCAGCGGGCGAATTCCTTCCTGCACTCTCTTTGCAGCGGCCATCACTCCGGTGTAGCGGTCGAGGGCGTTGGTCGCTGCTTCTTTCTCGCTCGCGGGCACCGCGGCGAGATTCAAGGAAGGCGGGCCCGGAAGGGCCAGTAAAGCGGCCCGGCTTTGTGCTGGCGCAGGCGCCATGGCCGATGCTGGGATGCCCCGTTCTTCCTGCGGCGGCGCGCCGCCCACCGGAACCGCCGCCATGACCGGCATCTTTCCTCCGAGTGCCTCCACGCGGCCGACGTCCTGCACGAGCAGCCCGCGCACGCTCGGATCGTTGGGATTATCGTTGGCCAGTTGCGTCAGGATCAGAGCCGAGGCCTGATAGCCGTAGACAGGTCCCATGGTCCAATCGGAGCCCAGTTGCGACCCGGCCGGAAGCTGTTCCTGAAATCGCGCGATGCGACGATACGCAGCAGCGAGCTCGATCCCGATGCCTCCGCCCGTCCCGAGCGTGCGCATCTTGCCTAGGTATCCAAGCGTGTTCGTGAGCAGCGTGCGACGGTCAGCCGGCGACCGGGACTTCCAGGCCGCGGCGAAATCGCTGTCGAAACTCTGGTTGAAGCGTTGCAGATCGGCGCGCGCCGCGGTGGCGTTTGCCGGCGCCGCGCTCGGTGCAGGCGAGTTTACCTTGGCCGCCGGCGCCGGTTTTGCCGGCGATGCGATTGGCACAGCGTCACTCACCGCAGCTTTCGGCTTGGCAGCGCTTGTCGGGCTGACGGTCATCGGCGCCGGAGCGAGCGTACTTTGGGTCGGCGTCCTATTAGGAGGAGGCGTCTTCGGAGCGCTGGGATGTCCGGAGCCCGGGCCAGGACCCGGTGCGCGTCCTTGAAGCTGCGTCAGAGTCTGGTCAAAGCCATTCTTTGGCGGCGCAGCAGCTTGCGGCGCCAACAGCAACAGGAAGGCTAGCAGCGAATTCATTGCTTACTTCTTTTCCGCCTTGTCGCCGGGCTTCGGCGCGCCGCCGGACATGGTCCCGATGGCGATTTTCTCGCGCACCGAAGTTACGGTCAGCGTGCCGACCGGATCGGTCACCACGTCGAGCACTTCCTTCGTGACCGGGTCCTTCACTTCTTTGACGATTCGCGAGATCTCGAACTTGTCGCCGACCTTGACGCCCGCCGCCGATCCCACGTTGAGATAAACCTGGCCGCCCGCCACTTCCGCGACTTTGCCTTCGATCTCGATGTTCCGCGAGGAGGAAACCGAGCCGGCCTGTTGCGAGATTTGGACCGCGAGCTTGTCGCAGGCGTCCATCACCGCCTCGCCGATGATCGTCTCGGCAAAGTTGGACGATGTGAAGTCCACTCCGCCGCCGACGCCGACGCCGCCGACGAAGATGCCCGCGAATCCTCTGGTGGACGTGCGCTTCGATTCTCCGCGCGCCTCGCCGGTCATGACGATCTCGCTCGACTCGTTGTCGACCAAGCGGAAATTCAGGATCACGACGGCCTTGCCTTCGCTTTGGCGACCGCCCGCCGCGCCGCCCGCGCCGGGCACGACGACGCCGACTGCGCCGCCGCGGCTGCGATCGTCGCGCCCAAAGGCGACGATGTCTCCCATCAGGTTAAAGTCCGCGCCGCGAATTTGCCCGACGCGCGCCTGGGTCCCTTTCTTCACGCGCCCGCTGGCGCCGAAATCCTGCTCCTTGAGCACCGAGCTGACCTTGTTGCGCTCGACGACGGTGAATTTGCCGTCCTGGGCGACGCGCTTCACGAGCAGCGCGCTGATGCCCTTGCCGAGGTCCACGTTCGTGCCGAAGGCGGAGGCCGCTACGGTGCGGACGGTCGAGTAGTCAAAGTCCTCTATCGCTACGCTGCGTTTTTGGCCGTACAAGCTGGCAGCGATCAAGAGAATGATGGCAAGTTTTCGCATGATGGTCTCCCTTTACTGCTTCTTCGCCTCGGCTTGAACTTTTCTCGCGAGAAATCCGGCTTCCGGCGCGGCGCTCCCGTTGTAGAAGCCGATCGAGACGCGGTCGCGGACCTCCGTCACCAGGAGCTGGCCGACCTGCTCAGTGACCATGTCCAGGACTTCCTTGGTCGCGGGGTCGGTGACTTCCTTGATGATCTTGTGGATCTCGAAGCGGTCGCACTTCTTGACGAAATCGTTCGAGCCGATCGTCAGGAAGATGCGCGTTCCCTCGACGGTGGCGACGCGCCCTTCGGCGTCAAGATTGCGCTCGGGAATTTTGCTTTCGTTCTTGTTCAGGAAGTCGGCCACGCCGTCGACGGACTTGATGGTGGCCTCGCCGATGATCGTCTCGGCGAAGTTGGAGCTGCTCATGTCCGTGGCCAGCCCGCCGCCTCCGCCGCCGCCCATGCCGGCGATGGCGAAGCTGTTGCTCTTGCGCACCGATTCGCCTTTGGCCTCGGCGGCCTGCAGAATCTCGCTCGTTTCGGTGTCAATCAGACGGACGCTGATGGCGACCACGGCCTTATCCTCGCGGCTGCCGACCTTGATTCCGCCGAGCACGCGCCCTCCGAAACCGCCGCCGCCCACCTGCTGCTTCTTGTCGTCGCGGCCGAAGATGGTGATGTCGCCGGCCAGGATGATGTCCGCGCCGAGGATGCGGCCGACGCGCGCCTGCGTCCCTTGCTTGACGCGCCCACTCGCTCCGAAATCCTGCTCACCCATCACCTTGTTGATCTTGGCGCGCTCGACGAGCCGGAACTTGCCCTGCTCCGAGAGGCGCTTGATGATCAGCGCGCGCATGCCCTTGCCGACGTCCACGTTCGTGCCGAAGACGGCGGCGGCCGCGGTCTTCACCGTGGAGAAATCGAGCTCCTCGACGGCGATGATCCGCTTGCGCACTTCGGGAGCCGCCTGGCAGGCAACGGTCGAGAGATCGGTGTTGTAAGCCGCAACGGCGGGCTTCGCGGGAGCGGCCGCCGTCTTCGTAGCGGCAGCCGGAGCCGATCCTGCCGCAGGCGAGGGCGTGGCTCCGCTCAGCTCGTTGATGATCGCGTCGGAAGCGCCCGCTTCCTTCAACGCCATCAACTGGTCGACGCTCGGCTTAAGGGTCCGCTTGTTGTCGCGCACGGCCTGAAGGACGGTCGCCTCCGGCATCTTCATCTTGACCATCTGGATGAGCTTGTCGACGGTCATGCCCGGCGCGGCCTTAGGTGCGGCCTTTTGCGCCGCCGGTGCTTGCGCGACGGCGGGAACGGCCAGAAGTAAACAAAGCCAAAGTGCGAAGAACTGCTGATAGGTGGGTTGCTTCATATCGCGCTCCATGTAGGGATCGTCTAGCCCCGGCAACATTCTAGTATTACCGGGTGGGGCGCGCAACCCGTCTCTACTTCTTGCGTTCTTCCATCACGCCCATCAGGTTGCCCTCGGAATCGCGGAACCACATCAGCCAGATGTCCTGGCCGGGCAGGCTGGCGATCACGCGCGGGGCCTGATGGATCTCGACGCCCTTCTCCTTGAGATGGGCGTGCTGGCCCTCGATGTCCGAGGTCCTGAAGTAGATCAGGGAATACCCGCCCGGCTCGACGGCGCCCTTGTTGGCGTCGACGTAGAGGCGGACGCCGCCGCAGTTGAAGAAAGCCATGTTCGGGGCGTTGAACAGATAAGGGATGCCGAGCGTGTCGCGGTAGAAAACGGTGGCCCGTTCGATGTCCTTGGCGGGGATGGCGACCTGCAGGATTCCCTCGATGCCGTGTTTCATGTTATCCTCCATTCAGTAGCGATGCTAATAGTTAGCATAGCTAACTAAATCATGTCAAGAAAAAACGCAGACGTGCGCGGGACGGCGGAGGCGATCCACGCGGCGGCGATCCGCCTGCTGCGGATCGTCCGCCGGGAGGACGCCCGGGCGGGCGTCGCGCCGGCGCAGCTCTCGGCGCTTTCGGTGCTGGTCTTCCACGGCCCGACGGCGCTCGGCGAACTGGCCGCCGCCGAGCAAGTCAAGCCGCCGACGATGAGCCGCATCGTGCAGAGCCTGGTGAAGCAGGGGCTGGTCCAGAGGACCAGCCGCGCCGCCGACCGCCGCTCGCTCACCATCACGGCGACGCCCGCCGGACGTCGCCTGCTGCTCGCCGGCCGCGACCGCCGCGTCCGCGCCCTCGCCAAGCGGCTCGGGCGCCTGAGCGCGGCGGACATCGCAACGATCGGCAGGTCGGCAAAGTTGTTGTCGGAGATTTAGCGTCAGAACCAGGCGCGGATCGCGTGCCCGCGCGTTCCCCAATAAATGTACCAGCGCCCGGCCGATCTCACGATATCCAGTTGTTCCGCCAGAGGGAGGGACTCCCTCTTTCCGGCGAACAGACGTGTGAGAAAGGCGTACCAGGGCCGGGACGGCCTGCCGCCAGATTCAGCGGCATCGGCCGCCACGAGCAGCGACATTCCGTAGGCGACCGCCTGCTCGGGGAGCTTATGGTTCCAGGCATCGCTCAAAATCAATTCGGCCAGCACGTCGGAGCAGTCGTTGAGGAACGCGCCGCGGAAACTCGTAGCGTCCGCTCCCTCGTACATGTCTCCGTGAGAGTATTTGGGAACGCCGTCGCACTGGATGAGGCGCACGACGTAGTAGCCGTTGAAGTCCTTCAATACGGCGCTCGCTTCTTCGGGCGTCTTCGGCTTCCGCGCTTCGAGGAGCCATTTGTCTGCAGCGGCGTCGAAGCCAACCCGCGGTGCTCCGAGGCGCTCGTAAGCCGGGATGGAGATCTCCTGGAAGCGCGCAACCTCCGTCTCGGAAGCTTTCTCGCCGGCGAACGAACGCTCCAAGATCTGGCGCCATTCTCGCTCGTGACCGGGCTTGGCGCAGCCCTCGACGATGAGATCGAGACCCATTTGAAAAGCTGGTGCCCCCGGGGTGATTCGAACACCCGACCTCCGGTTTAGGAAACCGCTGCT
>CAZRND010000298.1:0-7106 GCA_964601345.1 uncultured Acidobacteriota bacterium
GGGTTACGCGCCTGTCGCAGGATGAATACTCGCTCCTCAGCCAGCAAAGGACTGCGCGGGCCCAGAGGGAAGGATTCTTCGCCGGGGAACTCGCGCCAATGCAGGTGGTCCGCGCCATTCTCGACAAGAAGACGGGCGAGCCGGTCGGCGAAGAAGAACATCTCTGCGATGCGGATGAGTGCAACCGCCCGGACACTACGAGCGAGGGCTTGGCGAAGCTGAAGCCCTACTTCGATCAAACGAGCGGAGAGGGATCGGTGACGCCGGGCAATTCCTCACAGCTCTCTGACGGCCCATCCCCCGATTTGCTGATTTCCCCCCAAAACTGTTGAAGCGCCATGGACTGTCGATGGACGACATCGACGTTTGGGAATTGAACGAAGCCTTCGCCGTGCAGGTGGTTTACTGCCGCGATCGCCTGGGGATCGATCCGATGAAGTTGAACGTCAACGGCGGATCGATCGCGATCGGCCATCCCTTCGGGATGACCGGATCGCGCATGGTCGGAACCATTGCCAACGAGATGGCGCGCCGCAAGGCCCGTTACGGCGTGGTCACGATGTGCATCGGCGGCGGCCAAGGCGCGGCCGGGCTATTTGAGGGTGTGCGTTAGATGCTTTGACATCAACTTGAAATCCAGTTATGATGCGTTGATGCGTACCACGCTGACCATGGAGCCCGATGTCGCCTTGAAGTTGAAGCGAAAACTGAAGGAGACGGGCCTCGGGAAGAAGGAGCTGTTCAATCAGGCCCTTCGCAAAGGACTGGAACAAATCCACGGCCAGCCGCGCAAGCCCTTCCGAGTCAAGCCGCACGCCTTCGGACTCAGGCCCGGGTTCGATCGCGACAAGATGAACCAGCTCCTGGACGAATTCGAAGTCGAAGACTACCTGCGCCAGCAAGCGGATGATACTGCCCGACGTTAACATCCTGTTGTACGCCTACGACAGAGAGGCGTTGAACCACAAACAAGCCCGCCGCTGGTGGGAAGAGACGGTAAACGGCAGCGAGGAGATCGGGTTTGCATGGGTGGTCGTGCTCGGCTTTTTGAGAATCGCGACGCATCGGAAGGCTTTCCAGAATCCTTTACCGGTCGCCGAAGCCATTCAGGACGTGAGGAGTTGGCTCAATCAGCCTGTCGCCTTGCTTCTCACGCCGGGCGAATCCCATGCCGGCGCTCTCTTCGGACTGATTGAATCCATGGGCACGGCCGGCGATCTTGTGACGGACGCGCACCTTGCGGCACTCGCGATCGAATATGGCGCGCGCATCGCTACAACGGATCGAGACTTTGCGCGATTCCGCGGCGTAAAATGGTTCAATCCTCTTGCGAAGTAAAGGGCAAGGCCTTGACAAGCTAAGATGTCTATATATTAAGATAGCTGGGTATGGGGAAACGCGACGCGCTGCAAGGCTCGCTCGATGTGCTGGTTCTGAAAATCCTCTCGCGCCGGCCGTCTCTGCACGGCTATGCCATCATGTCGGCGATTCAGCAAATCTCCGCCGACGTGCTGCGCGCCGAGGAAGGGTCTCTCTATCCTGCGCTGCACCGCATGGAAGAAGCAGGCTGGATTCGCGCCGAGTGGGTCGCCAAAAGCAGCGGGCGCCGCGCGCGCGTCTATCAACTGACCGCCGCGGGCAAGAAGGAGCTGGCCGTCGAGGAGTCTCGCTGGCATTCGGTAACGTCCGCGGTAAACCGGGTGCTGAGGATGGCCTGATATGTCTCTTTGGTCGCGTCTTGGCAATGTCTTTCGGGGCGGCCGCGTCAATCGCGACCTGGACGAGGAATTCGAATTCCACATTGCGGAAGCCGTCGCGCAGGGACGCGATCCCGAGGAGGCGCGGCGCGCCTTCGGCGGGACATGGCAGCAGCGCGAGGCCAGCCGGGACGTAAAGATCGCCGTCCGGCTCGATTCGCTCCGCGCCGACGTGGTCTTTGGCTGGCGCCAACTGAAGAAACGCAAGACCACGTCTCTCGCCGCGATTCTTTCTCTCGGCTTGGCGATTGGCGCCTGCACGTCGGCCTTCCGCCTGGTGGATGCTTTGCTCCTTCGTCCACTGCCGGTCTCGCATCCGGAGCGTCTCTACATTGTGGGCGTCGAGGGAATTGACGCCGAGGGCCGTTTTCGATTCAACGATGGGTGTTCTTATCCCCTGTTTCGGCGGATGCGCCCCGCGGCGAAGGCTCAGGCGGAGCTGATCGCCATCTCCTTCACCGATCGCCTCGACGTCACCTACGGCGGGGACGCCGAAATGGAGAAGGCAAACCGGCAGTACGTTTCCGGATGGATGTTCGACGCCTTCGGAATCCGTCCCGCGCTGGGACGCCTTCTTCAGGAGACCGACGACGTCAAGCCGGGCGCGCATCCCGTCGCCGTGCTCTCTTACGATTATTGGGAGAGCCGGTTCGGCCGCGATCCGCGCGTGCTGGGCCGCAAGTTCAAGATGGGCGGGTTTCTGTACGAGATGGTAGGCGTGGCCGAAGCGGGTTTCACCGGTACCGAGACAGGCGCCGTGACGGGTATCTTCGTCCCGACGGCCATGAATACGTTCTCGATCAACCGGTCGGACCTCAGTTGGTTCCGGACGTTTGTGAGGCTGAATCCGGGTGTGACGGCGAGCGCGGCCCTCGAGAGCCTCCGGCCCACCGTTCAGGCTTTCCGTGAAGAGCAAGCCAAGGGACAAGTGGACGTGCCCAAGGAGGCGATCGAAAACTACCTCCGCCACAGGACGGTTCTCGAGCCGGCCGCGGCCGGCGTTTCGGGAATGCAGAGAGACTATCGGGAAGCGCTTACGGCCCTGGCCGTACTGGTGGGGATGGTATTGCTCATCGCGTGCGCCAACGTGGCGAATCTCATGACGGCGCAGGCCGCGGGACGCGTGCGCGAGATGGCTCTGCGGGTCTCCATCGGCGCGGGGCGCGCGCGCCTGCTGCAATTGGTTTTGATCGAAGCCGCGCTGATGGGGATTTGCGCGGCGGCTGTTGGCGGATGTTTTGCCTGGTGGTCGGCGCCGCTCGTGGTCACGATGGCCAATCCTCAGGCGCGGCTGATCCTGCCCGCCGACTGGCGCGTCTTTGGATTCGGCATTCTGCTGACTCTTCTCGTCATGGGCCTGTTTGGACTGGCACCGGCGCTGCGGGCTTCTGCGGCGAGGCCGGCCGCAGCGCTCAAGGGCGGGGAGGAACCGCGCTCGAGGAATCGCTTGATGCTGGCGCTCGTCGCTCTCCAGGTGTCGTTCTGTTTTCTGGTCCACTTTGCGGCGGGCTTGTTCGTCGCGACCTTCGAAAAACTGGCGAACCGCCCTACGGGATTCTCGACCGAACGAATCCTCGTTCTGGACACCATGACGGCCGTGGCGCAATCGCCCGCCGCGTGGAACCAGGCGGCCGAGCATCTGCGCCGGCTTCCGGGCGTCGAGACGGTCGCGTTCTCGGGATGGCCCTTGTTGGGCCCAAACTCATGGAGTGCGTCGATCGCGATTGGGGGAGGCCCCATCCAAGACCCTGCGTATCTTTTGAATATTTCCCCGGGCTGGATCGCGGCGATGAAGATTCCTTTGCGGGACGGCCGCGATTTTCGCGCGGACGAGGTGTATCCCAGTACGGCGATCGTCAACGAGGTCTTCGCCACGCGGTACTTCGGCAACGGAAGCCCGGTCGGCAAATGGTTCGAGCGCGTCGAGGGCGACGGCCGGCGCAGCCGCATCCAGGTGGTGGGCTCGACCGGTAACGCTCTCTACCACGATGCTCGCGAGCCGTTCTTGGCCACGGCATACATGCCTTTCAGTTCGCTCGATGCGAAGGGGGTGCTGCAAAATCGGAGTCGCGGCTCCTTCATTGTGCGCACGACGTCCCGCGACCCGCTGCTGATGGCGCCGGTTCTGCGCCGTGAAATGACCAATGCCGGACCCGGATTCCGGGTCACCAACGTCTTCACGCAGCAAGAACTGGTCCGCGCGCGCACGATCCGCGAGCGGCTGCTGGCGACGCTGGCCTTGTTCTTCGCGGGGATCGCGCTGTTGCTGGCGGGCGTGGGATTGTACGGCGTGCTCCATTACTCGGTGTTGCAGAGGCGGCGCGAGATTGGAATCCGGATGGCCCTGGGCGCGCGCAAGGTCCATATCGCGCGGCAGGTAACCGCCGGCGTTTTCCTGATGACGCTGGCAGGAGCAGCGGCGGGCTTAACGCTTGGCCTTGCATCCGTGCGGTACATCGCGACGTTGCTTTACGGCGTCCGCCCAGGCGACATCATCGCGTGGGCCGCGCCATCCGCTACCATCCTCGCCGCCGTGCTGCTGGCCGCACTGCCGGCCGTCCTCAATGCCCTCCGGACCGATCCGGCCCAGACGCTCCGTTCCGAATAAACCGCCTCCGGCGTGATATCTTATGGTATGGCCATAATGACGGTCCGCAGCACCTATGCGCTCGATCCCGAGACGGTTCGTCGGTTGGATGGCGTTGCCAGGAAGTGGGGCGTCTCGAAGTCGGAGGCCTTGCGGCGGGCCATTCGGGCGGCGGCGCACGATGCCGCAGAGCCGGCGGCCGAGCGCCTCAAGGCTCTTGACCAATTGCAAAAAGCGATGGGCTTGACGGCAAGATCGGCGAACACCTGGGCCCGGCGCGTTCGGGACGAACGTGACGCCTCGAAGAAGAGGACTCGTTGATCCATCTCGATACGAGTTTCCTGATCCGGGCGATGGCGCGTGGATCCGGTGAAGCAACGCTCCTCAAGAAGTGGCTCGCGTCTCATCCGATTGCCATGAGCGCGATTGCCTGGACTGGATTCCTATGCGGTCCGGTTGAGCCCGGCCATTTGGATTTCCTATCGAGAATATTGGGTGAGCCAATCCCCTTCTTGCCGGACGATGCCGTGTTGGCCGCGAAACTATTCAATGTAGGCGGACGAAGACGCGGCACTCTTGTCGATTGTATGATCGCGGCAACAGCGATCCGCTCGAACGCGTCCTTGGCCACCGCCAACCGGGAACACTTCGAGCGATTCGATGAATTGCGGCTGGTTCCCTAGAAATTAAAGCTGAATCCGCCGCGAAAGCTGCGGACGTTTTGCAGAAGGATGATGCGGCGGCCGTCCGCCGTGGTGATGGGGATGTAGCCCTGGGCCAGCAGATTGCGGAAGTCGGCCAGCGCTTCCACGCGGCCAGTGAAGGGAACCAGTTGCGGCAGCGGTTGCCGGATCACCAGATTCAGATTCGGCTCGGCGCGCCCGAAGGTCTCGTCATACAGATCGCCCGCCAGGATCGACGGACCGCTCACCCACTTGTAGGAGGCGAGCACGTTGGTCTTCGATCCAGGCAGGCTCGACCCCAGCTTCACGGCCAGCGCGTGCCGGCGTTGCAGGTGCAGAATGTCGCGGACGTTTTCCAGCGTGTCGGACTGCATGCCGCGATGCTCGGGTCCGAGCATCCCGCCGTAGCCGTAGGTCAGGGTCGCTTGCACGTTGCCGCCGAGCTTCTGCTGATAGGCCATGCGCGCGCCCATCAGGTGGTGGCTGCCGCTGTTGTAGGAGTAGTTCTGCGTGAAGAGGTCGGGCAGGAAGTCGCCGCTGTTGATCGTGGTTCCGCTTGATGCGCCGACGGCCAGATCCGTGACGTCGTCGCGGTATGCCGAGATCTGAAATGCCGCCGACGGCGTGAACTGGCGCACGAAAGTGGTTTCCAGGTGGCGGCCCTTTTGGAACGACGGCGCGCCACCGCGCATGGAGATACGCGGAGCGGCCGACAACTGCGTAGCGGAATCGCTCAGCGGATCGTCCCCCGAGGGGCGCGGGCGGGGCAGGCCGTCCGCGTAGATCAAGCGCAGGGTCGAGCCGGGCGCCACGCGAAGAATCGCGCGGCCGAAGGGGCTGATCGCCGTCAGGTGATTCAGAAAATCGATCGAGTCGTAAAGCACGCCGTACTCGAGGCGCAAATCGTCGCCCAGCAAAGCGCCGAGCTTGGCGCTGTCCTCAAAGCCCAGGCTGAGGGCTTGCAGGCTGCCGGCGTTCGGCATGTAGATCTGCCGCAGCGCGACCGAAATTTCCGGCGTCGTCCCGTCCGCCCGTTCGCGGCGAATGGCTCCGCGAAACGCCGTCGCGGGCGTGCTCCGGTCGTAGCCATAGCCGAGGTTGCCGCCGAGCAGCAGCGTGGCTCCGAAGAGGCTCTGGGTATAACCGAAGGCGGTCGAAAAATCGGCCTCACTGCCGAGATTCCCGAAGCGCGCGCCGCCGCCCGAGAACTCGACGCGCGCGCGATAGTCGGGCTTGTGCCACGTTGTTGCCGTAAAGTCGGGCTTCGCGCCGCTCGGCAGCGGCAGCAGGCGCAGGATCGGCCGCGTCGCGCCCGAACTGCGCACCACCCATTTCCAATCGTCGTCGCTCTCCGGCTTGGGCCGTCCTCTGCCGGAGATGGAAGCCAGGGCGTCGGAGAGAGAAGCCAGATTGATACTCAGGAAGGCGCGCCCGCCCGGCTCGACCAGGACATTCTCTTTGAGCACAGGGAGGAAGTTGGCCAACGTGACGCGTAATCCGTAGACGCCGGGAGCGAGCCGGTCGACAAGGAATGCGCCGCGATCGCTGGTGAAGAGGCGCTGCAGGATGCGTCCGTCGGGAGCTTGCAGGACCACCGTGGCGCCCATCTGCGCGACGCCGTGCGAGTCTGTGACGAGGCCGGCGATTGTGCCGAGCGAGGAGTTCACCGCTTTGGCAGGAGGACCACCGGCCGAAACCGGCGCGGCGGCCAAGGCCAGCAACAACGTAAATCCAAGCGCGGATCGCTGCAACGCTCCTCCGTCTTGCTTACTGCACCGTGAACGCCGCCGTCGGGGAGATGGTCTTGTTGGCGATGTTGTCGGTCACCTTCACCTTCAAGGTGTACTTGCCGGGCGCCAGGGAGGCGAGCGGCATTAGTTTTTCCAGCGTCATCTGCTGCCCGCTGGCGCCCTTCACCTGCTCGGCCGTCTCGCTGGCCGTGAACACCGGCTCGGGCGTGTTGTCCTTCAGCACGGCGTACTCGATGGTCGCCGAGGGCTTCTTGGTCTTCTCATCCATGCCCAGGTTGTAGACCTGGAGGTAGATGCCCATGTTGTCGGACTTGCGGAAGCGCTCGCT
>CAZRND010000299.1:0-7078 GCA_964601345.1 uncultured Acidobacteriota bacterium
TCGAGCAGTTTGGAACGTTCCTGCGACAGATTCCCGATGGAGCGCCGGAGATCGAGGCCGTCGATCATCTGCATATCCGCGCGTTCCTCGGCGAGCTGTATGCGCGCCGGAACCGGCCCGCCTCCATCGCCCGCCGGCTCGCGGCGATGCGATCCTTTTTCCGCTTTCTGGCGCGGGAAGGGATCGTGAAGAGCAATCCGGCGCGCCTCGCGTCGTCGCCGAAGCTGCCGAAGAATCTCCCGGCCGTGCCCAGCGTCGAAAAGATGGGCCAGTTTCTCGACCGGTTTCCGGAGAGCGAGGAGATCCTGCCGGTGCGCGATCGGGCGATTTTCGAGCTCCTCTATGGATGTGGGATCCGGGCCAGCGAACTCACGGGACTCGATACGACCGACGTTCGCGACTCCGAGCGCCTGCTACGCGTGCGCGGCAAGGGACGCAAGGAGCGCCTCTCGCCCTTCGGCCAAAAAGCAGCCGCAGCGCTCGCGGCCTGGATGGCCAGGCGCGGCCGCACCGACAATCCGGCGCTGTTCTTGAATCATCGCGGCGGACGGCTGACGTCGCGGTCGGTCGGGCGCATTGTTAAGAAGTACGCTTTGCTATTCGCTTCCGATCCAGGGATGCATACGCACACGTTCCGCCATGCCTACGCCACGCATTTGCTCGATTCCGGCGCGGACCTGCGTGCGATCCAGGAGCTGCTCGGCCATGCGAAACTGTCCACGACGCAGAAATATACGCATGTCTCGATACAGCAACTTAAGGATGTCTACGAGCGATCCCACCCGAAAGCCTGAAACCACAGATGCACACAGATGAACACAGATAAAAACCTCTGTTCTTATCTGTGTTCATCTGTGTGCATCTGTGGTTGCTTTTTCTTACTTTGTCAGCACTTCCTCGAAGAACACCAGTGACCGCGGGTCTTTCGACTGCCCCAGCCAGAAGATCGCCTTTTTCCGCACCGCCGGATTGCGATTCGTCCGCGCCACCTGGATCAGCATCGGCACGCCTTCGTCCTTGGGAAGCTGGCTGAGCGCGAAGACCGCTTTCTCTTTCACGGCCGTCTCAGGATCGTTTTCAATAGCGTCCGTAATGGCGCCCGCCGCTTTGGCGCCCGCCTTCTGAGCGAGCCAGAACAAAGCCTGGCCGCGCACGCGAGTGCTTTTGTCGTTCTTGGCCATGCCGATCAAGGACTCGAGGGCTTGCGGCTCCTTGCTTTGTGAGAACGCGAACGTCACCTGGTCGCGGACGCGTTCGCTCGGGTCGTTCTGGGCCATCTGGCGAAGAATTTCGTAGCCGCGCTTGCCCCGCGCGTTCCCCAGCCAGAACGTCACCTTTTCGCGCAACGCCTCGGGCTGCGACGGGTGGATCATCCGCTCGAGGGCCTGATCGGCCGCCGGCGTGGCGTGCAGCGCGATGGCTGAGAGAGGACCGCTGCTCTTCTTGTTGTTGTCCCCCACGGTGATCTGCGACGCGAGCCAGGCGACGCTCTCATCCGGTTTCACGTCGTTGAACCAATAGAGCGGCAGGTTGCCAGCGTCAATCAGGCAATCTTCCGTGAATGTCCGGAACTTCTCCACGCTCTTCTGCTCGACGCGGAACATGACGATGAGGGACCGCGCGCCCTCGAGGCGCACCGTGGGCGGCTCGCCGACGATGTTCACGCCGTCTCCGTGACCGGATTCAAGACGACAACTGCCCCAGTTGCCGTCTCCGTACGAACAACACATCATGCGATTGCCTGCGACGATCGGCACCGAGTAGCCCACCCACGCCGGAGCCGTTTGCGACGCGATCACGCCGCGGACCTCCCGCTCCAGGCCCGCGGCTGCTGATCGCGTCTGCAACTGCGCGTTGATCATCTTGGGCTGCGTCTGCGCGAAGCAAGCGGCAGCAAGCGTCAGGACCGCGAGGACTGGGTTGGGAGTTTTCATTTGCTTAAGATCTCCATCATGTAATCGGTGGCTTCCTTCGACCGCATTATCGAGAGCTTGCTGACCGCTTCTTTCTTCAGCGCGGGATCGGTCTCCTTGCGAGCGATGTCCACCAGAGACTTCGCGTCGCCTTGTACAAAGAGCGCTTTCAGGACTTCCCGCTTGATGTCCGAGTCTTTGTCGGCCGCGTAGATGGCCACCAGCGTTTCGCCGGTGCTCACGCCCGACCGGGACTTGGAACCGCCCATGACACCCAGCTTCTGGATGGCGTTGAGGCGCAGATCATGGTCCTTCTCAGCGCGGGCCAGCTCCGTCAAGCGATCCACGGCGCCGGCGACGAACAGAGACTGGATGATCTGCTTCTTGTTGTCGGCGTTGCCCTCCGATTGATAGAGCTGCCAGAGTTCTTCTTTCGCGCCAAACGAGCCCAACAACCGGATCGCTTCCGACCGCAGCTCCGCGTTCGTTTCGCTCTTGGCCGCCGCGAAGAGGCGATCCTTGTCGCCTGCTTGCATGTAGCTCCTCAGGATGCGGCGCTTGATGGCCGCATCGGTGGTTGTGCCGTAGATTTCCGAGAGCATTTGGCGGCTCTCTTTGCCGCCGAACATCGCCAGGTAACGCAGCGCGTTGAGCTGCAGGTCGGGATTGCCCTTGCCGCGCGCGACCTGGTTCAGGACTTCGAGCGCTTTCGGCGAGCGGTTTTGCGCCAGCACGAACAAGGCCCGGTCCTTCAGCTTGGGCGTGTTGTTGCTTTGCAGAAACTTTTCCAGAATGGGCACCGCGCCATCCGGATCGGAGTGCATCAGGTTGTTGATCGCCAGAAGCTTGAGTTCTTCATCGGCCGTATCCGTCTGGCTGACCGGCTTGCCGGCGTTCTGCTTGATCTCGACTTCCAGCGCCTTGGCGTCGTTCAACCAGCGGCTGCTCGGATAGCTCTTCTTCAGCGCCTCGAGCTCCTTTTCAGCAGCGTCGCCCTGGCCGAGCTTCCCCATGGCGTAGGCTTTCCAATAGATTGCGCCATCGATGCGCTGACCGGAACCCTTGGCGACCTTGTCGAATGCGGCCACGGCCTGCTCCCAGCGGGATTCGTTCAGAAGATCCGCGCCGCGCCAGTAGAGCTCGTCTTCGCGCTCCCGCATGCGATCGGCCTGTTCCTTGATGCGCATGGTCGACTCTTTGGCGCGCTCCGCCTGCTCCTTGACGCGCTCGACCTGCTCCCTGGCGCGCTCCGCCTGCTCCCTGGCCTGGTCGGCATTCCAGCCCTTCCCGTCCTGCGTCCACGCGGGCGCTGCCAGTGCCACTGCGAACAACACTGCAATGAATGATCTAGTTTTCATAGCTTGGGTTCCTTGGGACCCGTCGACTTTTCCTTCTCTCGAATCTCCGAACCGATAATCTTCACCTTGAAGAGCAGCCCGCGATCCTCGATCCGCTTGCGCAGGCCATCGAGGTCGCGCGGCGAAATCTTCGCCGGACTATTGGCGATGTCCATCAGGATGCGCTCCAGCTCTTCGAGAACGCTCTTCACGCCCACGTCGCCGCTCTGGACGGCGGTTTGCCGGAACAGGCGGTTGTCGCTCACCAAGTCGGCCGCCCATTCGCGTTGCATCGAAATATCCACTGTCTTGCCCGCGCCTTCTTCCACCGGAGCGTTGGCCAGTTCGATCAAGACCATCTTGGAGCGCTCCAGATGGTCGCCCACCGCCACCATAAGGATTCGCTCCCGGGCCTGCGGCGTAGCGGCAACCGACGACGGAGCCACTTTGCTCTGCCAGAGACGCCCGGAGAGGAACGCCCCGATGGTCAGGGCGCCCAGCGCGCCCACGGCGACCCAGCGGCGAATCTCGAAGAAGCCGGTCCAGCTCCATTGCCCCTGGCTCTGCTTCTGCTCGATCATGCGGGTGCGGAGCCGGCCGTAGACTTCCCGTCCGTAATCTTCACTGCGCTCCGGCACCGGCAATTCGCTCACCGCCGCGAGCATTTCGGTAAGTCCGGCGAGCGACGCGCTGCATTCCCGGCACGCCTTCAGGTGCTCCTCCACCGCGCGGCGATCCACTTCCTCGCCGTAGTGATAGAGAATCAAGTCTTCTTGAGTAAGGTGTTTCATCGGATTGGTTCCAGTTCCTGCCGCAGCTTCGCCACGGCTCTAAAAATTGTGTTCTTGGCGGCCCCGGAGCGGAGGCCCAGAGTGCGGGCGATCTCCACAATGGAACGACCTTCAAAATGCCTCAGGACAAACGCGGCGCGTTCGGTCTCGCTCAATCGCTTCATGGCCGCGGCCACGCGTTGTTTCAACTCGGCGCTGAAAACCAGGCGGTCGGGCTGGGCGTTGGGGGCGGGCGCCTGGTCCAGAATTGAAGGACCTTCCGGGCTGTCCTCGACGCGGTTTTTCTCGCGCCGCTGCCGGTTGCGAATCAGATCGAGCGAGCAATTCACGGCAATGCGGTGGAGCCAGGTTCCTACGTTGGCCCGCGCCTCGAAACTGGCGAGGCCGCGATGAGCCTTCAGGAATGTTTCCTGGACCACGTCTTCTGCGTCCTGTTCATTTCCCGTCATGCGATATGCGAGCCGAAAAACGTTGCGGCTGTGTTGTTCCACAAGCATTCGGAAGGCGTCGGCATCATCTGCCCTCGCCGGGGCCACAGCGGCTAGCGTCAAGCTCTCCTCCATCCATAACCTTAGACAGGGCTTCTGTCCGGCGGTTAGGTCAAAATCGCATACCAAACCACAGTACAATGAACAAGTGAGTGGGAATCCAATCGAGCTGGTTTTTGACCTGTTGGCCTTCCTGTTCGCGTTGAGCGTGCATGAGGCCTCCCATGCCTGGACCGCGGACCTTTGCGGCGACGACACCGCGCGCATGCTCGGCCGCGTGACCCTCAATCCGTTGCCCCACATCGACCCGATCGGCACCATTATGATGCCGCTCATGGGCATGATCTCCGGGTTGCCGATCCTCGGATGGGCCAAGCCCACACCCGTGAACCCGAACCGGCTGCGCCATCCCCGGCGCGATGACATTCTGGTGACCGTCGCGGGGCCGGCCAGCAATTTCCTGGTGGCCACGGTGTCCCTGGTGATTCTGGCTTTGCTGCGATTCTTTTCCGTGGAAGGCCGCATCGTCATCGATGCGCTAACCTCGTATCGTTCGTATCCGAGCGAAGGTTCCTTGATCGTCCCTGTGGCGCTGCTGCTCTACCGGTTCTTGGCGATCAACGTTCTGCTCGGCGTCTTCAACCTGATTCCCATTCCGCCCCTCGACGGCGGCCAGATCCTGGGCCAACTGCTCCCTTCCGGCTGGCAGGGAGCGTATGAGGAACTCGGCCGCTACGGATTTCTGATCCTGATGGGATTGCTCTTTCTAGGCGTGCCCTACATGATCTTCGATCCGGTCTTCGCGCTGTTCAACGTACTGCTGCGCTCGTGAAAATGGATTCGCCGCTGAACTTCACCGTCGAAGGCTATCAGGGTCCGCTGGACCTGCTGCTGGATCTCATCCGCAAGCAGGAGATCGACATCTACAACATTCCGATCGCCAAGATCACGGCGCAGTATCTCGAGATCATTCACAGCAAGCCGGAACTCGACGTGGAAGCAGGCGGCGAGTTTGTCCTAATGGCCGCGACGCTGATTCATATCAAATCGCGGATGCTGGTGCCGGCCGATCCGACACTGTCGCCCGATGAACAGGATCCGCGGACCGAGCTCGTCAACCAGCTTCTGGAGCACGAGAAGTTCATGAAGGCCGCCCAGATGTTGCAGCAGAAACAGATGCTCGAGCAGGCTTCCTTCTCTCACTTCGGTACGCACCCGGCCCTCGGAGAATTCCTCGACCAGACCGACGAGCCCGGCATCGCCGTGACGCTCTTCGACCTGATCGACACGTTCCAGAAAACGATCGAGCGCGCCCGGACGCGGCCGCAGCTCGACATCTCGCAAGAGGAAGTAACGGTGGAAACCATGATCGAGCGCGTCCGCGACAAGCTGGCGGAGACGCGCGGCGTCATGTTGCTGAGCGAATTGTTCGCCGTCTACACCACGCGGCGCGCGCTCATCACGCTGTTCCTTGCTATTCTGGAGATGACCCGCCTGCACGCGGTGGTCTTGCGCCAGGAGCAGATTTTCGGCGATATTCAAGTGCGCAAGGGAAGCAAGTTCCAGGCGCTCTACACTCCGGGGGCGCTGGAATCGGCCATGGGAGCGCTGGAGGAGGATCAACCGTCCGCATGAATTGGAAAGCACAAATCGAAGCGATTCTCTACGTCGCCGAAGAACCGGTGACTGTGGCGCAGCTCCGGGACGCCCTCGAACTCGAGAAGCCCGACGATATCGTGGCGGCGCTCGCCGAGCTCGCGTCCGACACCCATACCGACCATCGCGGCGTCGAGATCAAAGAGGTCGCCGGCGGATTCAAGATGGCCACCAAGGCCGAGCATCACGAGGCGGTCCGGAAATTCGTCAAGTCGCTGAAGCCGCCCATCAAGCTCTCGATCCCCGCCCTCGAGACGCTCTCCGTCATCGCCTACCGCCAGCCGGTGACGCTGCCGGAGATTCAGGAGGTGCGCGGCGTGAACACCGGCGGCGTGCTGCGGACCCTGATGGAAAAGAAGCTCATCACCACGGCGGGCCGCAAGAACGTGATCGGACGTCCGATTCTGTACCGCACGACGAAAGATTTTCTGGTGCAGTTCGGGCTGAAGGATATTTCCGAGTTGCCCAGCATCAAGGAATTTGAGGAACTCTCCAAGTCCGCTTTCCAGCTAGAGTAGCGCGCCTTCTCATGCCCACCGAACGCCTGCAAAAAATCCTCTCCCGCGCCGGAGTCACTTCCCGCCGGAAGGCCGAGCAGTTGATCCTCGCCGGGGCGGTAACCGTCAACGGACAGGTGGTGCGCGAGCTCGGCAGCAAGGCCGACCTCGATCGCGATCACATCAAGGTGCAAGGCAAACTCGTCCGGCCGCCTAGCCACTTGGTTTATCTGGCTTTGAATAAGCCTCGCGGATATGTCACCACGCTCTCCGATCCCGAGGGGCGGCCGAAGGTCGTAGACCTGATACGGGGAGTCCGTGAGCGCGTCTATCCCGTGGGACGGCTCGATTATCACTCTGAGGGGCTGTTGCTTCTTACCAATGACGGCGAATTCG
>CAZRND010000300.1:0-7055 GCA_964601345.1 uncultured Acidobacteriota bacterium
CCATGAACGGCGGCAACTACCTGTCGCCCGACATGCAGGTCCCCGACACGATGAACGTCACCATGGACCAGCCCGAGGGGTTGCTCTTCACCTGGAACTCGGGATTCGGCAACCGGCACTACAACATCGACGAGCAGGTGCTCGGCCAGAAAGGCTCGATCCTGCGCGAGCGTGAAAAGGTCACCTACATCGCGGAAGGCGCAAGGCAGGGCGCGGCCCGCGGCGCCGAGGCTCCCGCGGAATCGACATCGCCGGACATCGTGGGACGGGCCGACATCACCAGCCGGCACATGCAGAATTTCCTCGATTCGATGCGCAACCGGCAGCAGCCGAATTGCCCGTTCGAAATCGGCTTCCGCACAGCGATTGCTTGCCGCATGGCGATCAAGTCCTATCGCGAAAAACGCACGGTCACCTGGGACACGCAGAAGGAAGAGATCGTCTAGAGAGCGGTTACTTCTTGATTTCCACCGGCACGGTCACGAAAGCCGTGCCCGGTGGGTAGCAGGCGTGGTCGTCGCAAGCCTGGTACTTCAGCTTGCCTTCAATCGTCATCTTGCCCGGTGCCGCATTCGCGGGTACGGTGAAGGTCGCCGTCATCTTTTGCGTCCCTTGATAGACAGCCAGTTTCTCTCCCGGGGAAAACCCAAACTCTTTGAGATCGGGCGCGGGAAATTTATCCTCCACGTGCTTCAGCGCCGATGGCGCCCATTCCACGCGCGTCGGGATCAGGTACTCCTGCTTAGGTTTCGCCGCATTGATGTGGTATCCGGCAAGCACCGTGAAGTTCACGACAATATCGAGCTTCTGGCCGCGCTTGGCGACGACTTCCGCATCGGGCATCGCCACCTTCACGTATTCCTTCGGCGCGGCGAGCGCCAGCAGCAGGGCCAGGATGATCACAGCAGGCTCCGGATATCGTTCTCAAACGTACTGCGGCTCACCAGGCCGACGTGATGGTTATGGATGCGTCCTTGCCGATCAATAATGAACGTGGTCGGCAGTCCGAAGATTCCGCCCCAAGATTCGGCGGCGTCCTCGGTGCCAAGCACGATGGTGTAATTCATCTTCGACTTTTCGGTATAGGGCTTGACGGCGGAGAGGCCTTCTTCGTCCATTGCCACGCCGACGATTTCGAGTCCTTGCGCCTGGTAGCGGTTATGGAAATCGATCAGCCACGGGATCATGATCGTGCAGGGCTGGCACCACGTTGCCCAAAAGTCCACGATCACGACCTTGCCCTTGAGATCGGCGAGGTTCACGGTCTTGCCGTTCAGGTCCTTCAGGATCAGGTTCGGCGCCGCGGTACCGATCTTGCCGGCGCCGCTGTCCGCCTTCACCGACGTGGTCTTGACCGCGGAGGCCGTCTTGACGGCGTCCTTTCGTACCCACACCGCGACGAGAGCCACGGCCGCCAGGAGAATGCCGACGGTGAGCCATGGCGTGCCGGCGCGCTGAGGTTCCGGCGCCGGCGGCTGCGTCTGTGTTTGTTCAGGGAGCGGATTGATTGGATCGGACATAGGATTCCTTTATAGAGCGAACTTGTTCAGAAACGCCAGATACGCGGAGAGCCGCGTGAACTGGTTGGTGGCGATCAGCGCGCCCAGAATAATCAGCATCACTCCGGCGGCGACTTCCATCTGATGGAGATGCTTGCGGAAGCGCTGGTAGAAACTCAAGAAGCGGTTGACTCCCAGGCTGGTGATCAGAAATGGCACCGCCAGGCCGGCTGAATACACTGCGAGTAGAAAGATTCCTTCGATCACGCGTTCTTGCGTGGCGGCAATGGCCAGGATGCCGGCCAGGATCGGTCCAACGCACGGCGCCCAGCCAAAGGCGAATGCGAATCCCATCACCATCGAGCCGAAGGGCGACGCCGACGCGGTCGATGCGCCGCCGCTGCCGTGCATGCGCACGTCGCGATAGAGCAACGGAATCTGGATCACGCCTGCCATGTGCAGCCCGAAGAGTACGATTAGCAATCCCGCGATGCGATAGAGCAGCGTCAGCTTCTGCATCAGCATCTGCCCGAGCCAAGTGGCCGAGGCGCCCAGGGCGATGAAGACCGCCGAGAAGCCGATGATGAACATGACGGAGTGAAACATCGTCTTCCCGAGCAGCTTCGGATCTTCCTTCTTGAGCTCTTCCAGGCTGGCGCCGGAGACAATGGCGATGTAGCCCGGAACCAAGGGGAGGACGCATGGCGATAGAAAGGAAATCAGTCCTGCCCCGAAGGCCCAGACCAGCGTGACTTCAGTCATAGTACTCTTTCACCATTGTCTATTATAGGACCTCCCGGTTACCGTAACTTGACAATTCCGCCGCACGTCGGTAGTTAGTAGGTAGAACAAGATGAACGAACTTCATCCTCTGTCTGGGCTATTCGCCGAACTGGTAGAGCACAACTTTCGACAACATCTGGAAATGCGCGACGGCGACCTGACCGGGTACGTCACCGGCCTGCTGCTCGACTTCACCCATTCCGACCACGTCTACCGGATTCGCGACGCCCGCGGACGGGCGATCGAAGACGTCGGCGAGATGCTGGTGGAATCGAATCCGCTGCTCGACGCTCCCGGGTTTGAGCGGGAACGCGAGGTGCGCAAGCACGTCGGCGACTTCACGCTCTTCTTCAGCGGGATGTTTCCGGAGTCGATTCGCAACTGGCGCCTGCGCCGCCTGCGGACGGGCTCCTATGTCGATTACATCCGCGCCGGCAAGGAGTCCTACCACATCGTGGCGGCGTTCAATCAATTTGAATATCACAAGGCCGCCCCTGTTTTCCGTAAGCTCAGTGACAGCTTTGAGGAGTGCGTCTACGGGCTGAACCTGGTCCGCAAGCAGCTCAACGTGTCGAGCATAGATTCCTTAATTCACTAGCTGGTGGAGTTGCATAGGCCGCGGTGGACGGCATAGGATGGACGGTAATGACGCTCTACAGCTATCCGGTCACCATCGAGAAGGAAGACGAGCAATATTACGCCTACAGCGACAGCTTCCCCGGAGTCTACGGCCTGGGAGACGACATCGAGGAAGCTCGACGCAGCATCCTGAAGGCCATGCGCCTGTACATCCAACATTGCCGCCGCAAACGGCAGCCAGTTCCGCGCTCGCGAGCACTCTACACGTAGACCGTCACTTTCGGGGAGGGAAGGTGTTACGGCTGCGCAAGCAACGGGATCGGATGGTGCTTCCTCCCACACCGAGTTCTCTAGGACTCTCGATCTTGTCGAGCACCCAGTGCCAGTTCTCGAACGCCGACGACGTTGCCACGGACTGCGTACGAAGCAGATGAATGTCGCTCATGTCCCACTCCCACCCGGGATAGTACAATACCATTCGGCTCCGGTATGAAGACGCACGCAACCTTCAATGTTCGCGAGGAGTCTTAAACGTGGTACTCGCCGATCTGCTGTCCCAGCGCGGGCTGCTGTCAATCCCTGAAACGATTAAGCAGTCCGTCAAGGGCACTGGACACACCTTGCCTGATGTAACAATTGCCGATCTTTGGGGCGTAAGGGTGTTATTGGAAGGGCGGATTGCCGACAAGGGCGGTGTGCAAGAGAGCTTGCTCCGAGATGCAAAAAAGCGTGTTGAGCAGGGCGTTTGTCCCATTTGTCTTGCTGTTCTGTATCCCCCTAAGCTTCGGTCGATCCAGTCCTTATCGTCGCTGACGGAACAGCTCAACAAGACGGAGTTGCTCATTCGTGCGGTATCGCAGAATGACGATGGTCAGTGGATACACGCGAACCTCGACGGATTGACTGAGCAACTGCGTCGGACATACGAGCTATTGGTTAGCGAAGACGTGCTAATAGTAGCGGCTGCCGGGCTTGAGCGGGCAATCGATTCTGCCAGCCGAACAATTGCCGCCTCCAAGGCGGTCCCTAAGCGCCTTCAGGAAATCCTTGGCATTCCGGAAGAACTCGAAGATGACACCGACGACATGGGGGACGAGTAGGTGCCCGCTACCGAGTCCAATCTCCGTATTGCGCGAACCACTTGCCTGACACTAGTAAATGCGATGATTTTTCAGCAGGTGTTGTCGGGCCAAGAAAGCACTGTTCATCCCTTGGCGCGAACCATTTTGTCTGGGAATGTCGTGGCGTCATTCCAGGAGCAATGGTTCCACATTTTAAACAAGATTGATTACGAACCGATCTTCCAGCTTGCAACGGACATTCTTTCCGAATTGGCCGGAACACCAGGTATCGATTCAGCGCTCAAACTGCTTGCTGAAGAAGCGCTATCCATCACTAGCAAGCGAGCCTCTCTTCGCCACGATCTCATGGGGCGCCTCTACCACCTCCTGCTTGCCACCAGAAAACGTAAGTACTTTGGAGCGTTCTATACAACCGTTCCTGCATCTGTTCTCCTTTTGAAGTTGACCCTTGATCCAGATGAGATGTCAATCGATTGGAGCGATAAGGCCGCCCTTCGGAAGGTTATGTTCGCGGACCTAGCGTGCGGGACCGGTACGCTGCTCAAGGCGACTATTGAAACGATCATTGATAACCACGTAAGAGCCTGCGCGGCGAAAGGCGTCACCGTTGACCTTAAAGCCTTGCATAAGGTTCTTATTGAGGATTGCATCTGGGGCCTGGACGTTATTCCGTTTGCCATTCAGCTTGCTGGCTGTGCCCTTGCTCTGCATGAGCCGGAAGCGAAGTTTGCTGACATGCACCTCTATACGCTTCCTATCGGAGGAGTTAACCGCAAGCTGGGCAGCATCGAACTTCTGGCGGCAAACAAGTTAAGCGTGCAAGCCGACCTATTTGGAGGTGCCGCCGGGCCTGCTCGGGAGAAAAGGACCGGGAGAACCGCAGAGTTGGTCGCGATTCCTCAACTAGACCTCTGCGTTATGAATCCGCCGTTTACTCGTAGTGTCGGCGGGAATCTGTTGTTCGGCAACCTACCGAAAGCGCAGAGAACGCGTCTCCAGAGCGAATTGAAGAAGCTCGTTGCAAAGCAAAAGGCGTTCGCCAACATTACTGCGGGCTTAGGTGCGGTTTTCGTCGCAGCCGGACACAACTTCTTGAAACCGGATGGGCACATGTCCTTAGTGCTGGAGCGGTCTCTAATCTCGGGTGTTGCATGGAAAGATACTCGTACGCTCTTGGGCAACAATTATCAAGTTCGGTACATTGTTGTTAGCCACGAAGCCGGCAGGTGGAACTTCTCTGAAAACACAAAAATGAGCGAGGTGCTAATCGTAGCCCGAAGGCTCCGACCAGGCGAAATACCGAAGGCAACCAAAGTGGTTAATCTCTGGAAGCGTCCCACAACTAGCATTCAGTCTCTCGCGGTCGCACAACAAATCAAAAAGGCTTCTGGCGTTCTACTGGCCGGCGTAGGCACCGAAAGCCTGATGTTGAATGAGACTAAGGTCGCAGAGGTGCTTCTTTGTCCACCCAGCAAGATTCAAGCGGGGGAATGGAGCGATGAGGCTTCGTTCGCGCAGACCGAGATGTGCAGGGTGGCGAGCAACCTGGCCAATGGGAGAGTCTATGTACCCAGCAAAGGGCTCGTCGGAACGTTGCCCTTGACCACACTGAAAGAGTTGGGGGATCTCGGACCAGATCGCAGAGACATTCACGATGGGTTCGCCGTGTGCAAGGACGAAACAGCTTACCGCGCGTTCTGGGGGCACAATTCCGACAAGACGGCAACAATTGGACAGCAACACAATGGGTATTTGTCCGCCTTGAGCAAGGGCCCAAAGGGTCGCCATCTTAGAGATGCTGATCTTCTCTGGTCACGCGCCGGTAGGCTGATGATCGCCGAGGGCATCCGCTTGAACACAATGAAAGCCTTGGCGGTTCGCGTCGAGGAAATCGCGTTGTCCAACACATGGTGGCCGTTTGCCATACAGGAGAGCATGGGCTTGGGTCCCGAGGACCTGGAAAAGATCCTCGTCCTGTGGCTCAACTCGACTTTGGGAGTTTTATCTTTGATGGGCATCCGAGTTGAGACTGAGGGTGCGTGGATTCACTTGAAGAAGCCTTCGTTGCAGCAATTAAAGGTGCTCGATGCTTCAAAACTGACAACGCTCGCTGTAGGGACCCTAGTCAGTACCTACAAAAAGATGTGCGGCCAGAAGCTTGCGCGTTTACCTTATGTGGCCCATGATCCCATTCGAGCGGAGATGGATTCTGCTTTGATGAGCGCAATTGGCCTTGACGTCGACCTCGGTCCTATACGCCAGTTACTTTCGAAAGAACCAATTCTTTCCAGATAAGACTGCCCCATGGCAAGCTCAAGCCTGCGTAGCCTTTAGTTGCCCGCAGGCGGCAAAGATGTCCCTGCCTCTCGGCCTGCGGATGAAGGCGGGAACGCCGGCGGCTCTCAACGTATTCTGAAATGCCAGCACGCGCTCCTGAGTCGGCGTTTCGAAGGCGATGCCCGGGCCGGGGTTCCAGGCGATGAGGTTCAGCTTGGCGGATAATCCGCCAGCGAGCTTGGCGACGCGGCGCGCGTCGGCCTCCGAATCGTTCACGCCGCCAAGCAACACATACTCGAATGTCCGCTTCCCACGAGGACCGCGCGGAAAGCGCCGGCCGGCGGCTCGAATTCGTCATTGCGCTGGGAACAACAGTTCGAACGACCGTACTGTTTGCCGGCCGCTGCCGACGGATGGCAGATGTGGGGCCAGGACCGAGAGGTGCGCTGGCGTGCGCTGGGGTCAGCCCAGCGGTAGCTTGACGTTTTCGCCGGACTGCATCGAGAGGTCGACGCCGAAGCACGCGTCGGTCGCGCTTCGCAGCGCGCTGAACGACACCGCGTCGTAGACGACGTGCCGGAACGACGGGTAGCGCCTGGCCCAGTCGCCGACGAGTGCCTGCGTCGACGGGCTGACGATCGACGACGACAGGAGCACGATGGACCCTCCGCGTCCGTTTGCCGCGGCGAGTCGCTCTTCGATGCGGGCGTCGATCTCCGGCCACGTCTGCGGGTGGCCGAGCCACCGCGGACCCTTCAGCCGCTCGCCGTCGTACAACGACAGGACCGTCGCCTGCCTCCTCCCCCGCTACCCCCGCGCCACCAGCCCCGGGGGG
>CAZRND010000301.1:0-7035 GCA_964601345.1 uncultured Acidobacteriota bacterium
ATGGTTTGCCTGATGAACGAGACCTCGGCTTCGGACGGCGACATCTTCCCCTACATCTTCCGGGAGGCGAAGCTGGGTCCGCTCATTGGCAAGCGCTCGTGGGGCGGCGTCACCGGCATCACGAATCGCGGCAACCTGCTCGACGGCGGCCAGGTCAACGTGCCGGAGTTCGGATTCGCATCCGCCGCCGGCCAGTGGGTCATCGAAGGCCACGGCGTCGATCCGGACATCGTAGTGGACAACGATCCGGCCGAAGTGCTCAAGGGTAACGATTAGCAACTGGCGCGCGGAGTTCAGGAAGTGATGAACCGCATGAAGGCGAAGCCTGCGACATTGCCGCAACGGCCCGCGCCTCCGGTGAAGACCGGCAAGTAGGAATGCGAACGCTTCTTATCCTTGCCGTGCTCGGCACGACGGTCGCGGCGCAGCCCGTCTTCACCAACGTCTTTCCACCGGAGGAGTACGCCGCGCGTCGAGCCAAAGTCTTCGAGAAAATCGGCGACGGCGTTGCCATTCTGCAAGGGACCACGGAGCGGCCCGGCGAACAGCCGCTCCGCCAGAGCAATCAATTCTTCTACGTCACGGGAGTGGTCGAGCCGCGCGCGATTCTCCTGATGGATGGACGCACCAAACGGTCCACTCTCTTCCTGCTGCCGAAGAACACGCGCCGCGAGAACCTGATGTACGGGCCCGGCCTTTCGCCGGGCGAGGACGCCGCGAGAGCCACCGGCATCGAGGCGGTTTTTCCGCGCGACGACTTTGCAGGCGCGCTGCAAAGTCTCGCCGGTGCTCCAACGATCTACACGCCCTTCCGTCCTGAAGTGCTCGGGTCGGCGTCGGCGAGCGATCCGGCGGCGCTGGCGCGCGCCACGAAGAACGATCCTTGGGACGGCCGCGGCTCGCGCGAGGAGGCGTTCATCGAGAAGCTGAAGGCGGCCGCGCCGCAGTCGAAGATCGAGAATCTCGATCCGATTCTCGATCAGTTGCGCGGAACGAAGAGCCCGCGCGAGATCGCCATTCTTCGCGAGGCCACGCGCATCGCCGGCCTCGGCATCATCGAGGCCATGCGCGACGCGCGGCCCGGCATGTATGAATACGAACTGCAGGCCGACGCCGAATTCGTCTTCAAGAAGAACGGCGCTTACGGCCCGGCCTATTTCGCGCTCGTCGCCAGCGGCGCCAACACGTATTACTCGCATTATCACAAGGCCACGTCGCGTCTCGAAGACGGCGACTTGGTGCAATTCGACTACGCTCCCGATTTCAAGAACTACACCTCCGACGTGACGCGCGTCTTTCCGGCGAACGGCAAATTCACTGTCCGCCAGCGCGAGTTCTACACCATCTACCTGAAGCTCTACCAGGCGTTGATGACCTCCATTCAGGTCCACGCCCGCCCGAGCGACATCATCAAGGAAGCGGCCGGAAAGATGGATACGATCTTGGCGGCGTTCCGCTTCACCGATGCGCAGATCGAAGCCGCCGCGAAGGACTTCGTCGAACGGTATCGCAACAGCCGCTCCAACAGCCTTGGGCACACTGTCGGGATGGAAGTGCACGACGTGCGCAATCCCACGCCCACGCTCGAGCCGGGACAGGTCTTCACCATCGAGCCGGCCATGCAGATTCACGGCGAGCACCTGGGCATCCGCCTCGAAGACATGATCCTCATCACCGAGAACGGCTACGAGAATCTCTCGGCCTTCGTGCCGGTCGAAATCGCCGACATTGAGAAGCTGATGGCCGGACATCGCGGCCTGAGCGACGCGCAGGCCAAGCCTCCCCGCTAGCGAATCTCGCTTACAATAGACCTGCCGTATGAAGCTCGAACAGGTAGCCAGGCGCGCCGGTGTCTCCACCGCGACCGTTTCGCGGGTCCTGAACAATCAGGACCTGGTGAAGGGCAAGACGCGCGCTCGCGTGCTGAAAGCCATCGAGGAGATGCGCTATCACCCGAACCTGCACGCGCGCACGCTGGCCGGCGGCAAGAGCAAGACCATCGGCGTCATCGTCTCGAACATCGAGAATCCGTTTTTTTTCGATATCTACCAGGCCGTGGAATCGGACGCGCATGCCCGCGGCTACGAAGTGGTGATGGCCAACACGAATTACCGCTCGGAGCAGCTTGTGGCCAGCATTCGGCTGATGATCGGGCGCCGCGTCGCGGGACTCGCGGTGATCGTCTCCGAAATGGATCCGGCGCTGGTCGAAGAGCTGACGGCAAGCGCCATCCGCGTGATGTTCTATGACGTCGGCGCGCCGCGGCGGCAACTCCCCAACATCCGCGTGAACTATCGCCGCGGCATCGAGAAGATCATGGGATATCTGCACGGGATGGGGCATCGCAAGCTCGGCTTCGTCGGGCATCACGCCAAGCTCGGTCCGATCAACGAGCGGATGAAGGCGGTGCTCGACATCGTGGCGCAGTCGCGCAGCGGCGTGTCCGTTCAGACCGCGCTGGCCGACGACACGCTCGAAGGGGGAAGGGAAGCAACGCGCGCGCTGCTCGGCAGCGGCTACAAGCCGACGGCGATCATTTGCGTGAACGACATCATGGCGGTGGGCGCGCTGCGCGAGCTGCGCGAGCGCGGGCTGCGCGTGCCGCGCGACGTCTCCGTCACCGGCTTCGACAATATCCGTCTCTCGGAATTTTGTTATCCGCCGCTGACCACGGTGCACATCCCGCGCGATCACATCGGCCACACCGTCTGCCAGTACCTGATCCCACAGGACGGCAAGGCCGTCGCGCCGGACCGCGAGATCGTCATTGATCCGGAGTTCGTGGTGCGCGAGTCTACCGGTCCCGCGGGCAAGCGCTGATCCGCTACCAACTCACTCGAAACAGGGAAATGGACTGCCTTGACAGAAAGAAGGGCAGGACCAGCTTTCCGTCTTTCACGGGTTCCCACGCCGGTGATCGGAACATCTGCAGGCTGCCGGCGGCAAGGAGCTGCTGGTACTGCTCGGCTGTGGGCTCCTGCGGCGAGCCCATCTTTTGCCACGCGGTATAGGCGTTGCTGTGAGTCTCATCGATACGGAAATGCTCCACGAGAACGCGCCCGACCGATGCCGGCAACCCGGAAATGTTGATGAGCACCGGCGCCATCCCGGCGCGCACGTCGTCGTCGTGATAATTCCACACGAGCGCGGTGATCTCGCGCTCGCCGCGCGCCGCCAGCGCATCAATACTCGCATCTCCACGCACGCCTGATTGCAAAATTGCATCGAGTCCCACGGCGCCCGAGCTCTGGACATCGAGGCGGTCGCCGCGCATCAATCCGGCCATGCGAAACAAATTCAGGATCGGCTTGTCGATGCCGTTTGTGGCCAGCGTCCGGTAGCCTTCGAAAAACGGTTTGCCCTCGAATTCGAAAGCCCAGGTCAGCAGCGTGACGTTCGTTTTGTAGCGATCGCCGAGGCGCATCACGCCGGCGATGCTCGCCGCCGTGTAGCTGGCATAGTGCGTGCCGTTCCGGTATTGCAGCTCGGGACGGTCGCGCGGTGAGCACGCCGCGCAGCCCTCGGGATCGTACTCGCTCAAGATGACGGGCAGCGAGCGGAACTGCGGATACGCGCTGATGATTTCGAGTCCTCGCTGGACGTTGGTGAGATTGCGCCCCAGCCCCATGCGCACGTGTCCGTCCTGAAAACGCGGCGCGCCCTTGGCGTGGTAGCTGATGAAGTCGAGCGGCGCGCCGGTCTTGCCGGTGACGGCGTTCGTTCCCCGCGCGCAGTGTTCCAGAAACTGCTTCAGATAGTCGCCGGCCTTGGCGTTCGCGGGATCGGTCGTGGCCGGGCCGCCCACGCGAGCCGTGGGCAGTGCGCGCTTCACCGCGTCGGCGGTGTAATCGTAGAGCTTGTTGTACTCCTCCGGCGTGCCGCGCCAGTAAAAAATGTCCGGCTCGTTCCACAATTCCCACGACCACGTCTCGACCTCGGCTTTCCCGTAGCGCGCGACGGAGTGCAGCACCCACTGGCGTACGAGCTCGGCCCACGCCGCGTAATCGGCGGGCGGCTGCGCCCAGCCGCGGCCCTCGGGCTGGTTCGGCCAGTTGCGCGCGTAAGGACGCGGCTGGCTCGAGAGCGCCTCAGGCATGAATCCGATCTCGACAAACGGGCGCGCGTTCACCTGCATGTAGGCGTCGAAGATGCGGTCGACGATGGTCCAGTCGTATACGGGCTTGCCGTCGGCGCCGAGCGCGTAGGCATTCGTCGATCCCCACTTCATCGTCGGCGATCCGTCGCCCGTCACCAATAGATGATGCGCGCGGATCTCGACGCGCACGGGACTCAGCGCGGCGAGCTCGCCCAGGAGCTTCTTCCCATTCGGCTGGTAGGTGTAGTTGGGCTCGTCGTAGCCGAACGCCGCATAAACAGGCCGCACCGGACCCTGCCTCGCGGCGGCGTTGATGGTGATCTCAACGGGTTGCTGCGCCTGGGCCAGAGCGGCCAGCAAGAGTATGGCAAATCGCATCCCGGTAGACTAACATGTAACCGCTTGCATACGAACCGCAGAGAAATCCTGAAGCGCGCCGGCGTTGCCGGGGCGGCGCTGTTGTTGCCACAGACCAAGGGCTTCGAAATGCGCGTGACGCAGGTCAGCGCCAACACGGTCCGCCTGACCGCGGGCTCGGGGAATATCCCGTACGACGGATCGCTCGTGCGCACCGACTGGCGCGAGGTGAAGCCGGGCCACATCGCCGTCGGGATAGAGAATTCCACGTTCACCGTCCGTGTGAAAGACGAAACCGTCCAGCGCATTCAAGTCGCGCCCGACACCGGCGTCATGACCTTCGACACCGGCAGCGCGCCGCTGCTCGCGCTGGGCGAGGGCGGGCCGCAATTCGACCGCCGTGGATCGACCGACCGCATGCGCAGCGGGCAGGGCGGCTACCAGCTTCGCACGCATGGCGGACGCGTTCCGATCCAGTGGATGATCGGCACGGGCGGCTGGGCCATGTACATTAATCACCCGTACGGCAGCTTCGATTTCACCGGCGCGCAGAGCAAGTTCACGCCCGCGGCGGGCGGCGCGCTTCTCCCGCTCGACGTCTTTCTGGTTGTCTCGCGCGATCCGGCGGTGATCATGTCGGAGTACGCCATGCTTACGGGCCACGCCGAGCTGCCGCCGCTCTGGAGCTTCGGTTACCAGCAATCGCACCGCACGCTCGCGAGCCGCGAGGAGATTCTGCAGGAAGCGAAAACCTTCCGCGAGAAAAAGCTCCCCTGCGACACGATGATCTATCTCGGCACCGGCTTCTGCCCCTCCGGATGGAACACCAACAACGGCGAGTTCGAATTCAACCGCAATGTCTTTCCCGATCCCAAGGCGATGTTCGACGAGATGCACGCGCAGCACTTCAAAGTCGCGCTGCACGTGGTGATTCGCGCGCGCGCCATGCAGGGGACGGTGCGCGACGCGTGCGATCCGGCGCGTCCTTCGGAAGAGCAGCCGAGCTGCTACTGGAAGACGCATCAGCCGGTCTTTTCGCAGGGCGTCGACGGCTGGTGGCCCGACGAGGGCGATCCGTTGAACTACCCATCGCGCCTTGCGCGGAATCGCTTTTATTGGGAAGCTCCACAGCTCGACCGTCCGAACGAGCGGCCCTTCGCTCTGCATCGCAACGGCGCGGCGGGCATGCAGCGATACGGATCATTCCTCTGGTCGGGCGACGTTTACTCCACGTGGGAAACGTTGAAGACCCACATCCCCGTGGCCGTGAATACGGGACTCACCGGCATTCCGTACTGGGGCACTGACATCGCCGGATTCGTTCCGACCAAGGAGTTCACCGCCGAGTTCTATCTGCGGTGGTTCCAGTTCGCGGCGTTCTGCCCGCTCTTCCGCGCGCACGGCCGGACTTGGAAACTCCGCCTTCCGTGGCAATGGAACACCGGCGAGCTTGGACCGATCGAGATTGCCAACTACAACGGCGCGGGACTTCCCGACGCGACCCAGTTGCACAATCCGCAGGTCGAGGAGATTTGCCGCAAGTATCTCAACCTGCGTTACCGCATGATGCCGTATCTCTACAGCGCCGTGCGCGAGTGCACTGTCACCGGCATGCCTGTGATGCGCGCGTTGTGGCTGCATCATCCTGATGATCCCGCTGCGGTCGCTCGCGGCGACGAATACTATTGGGGCCGAGATCTTTTGGTTGCTCCAGTTGTGGAGCAGGGCGCGGCGTCGCGGCAAGTCTATTTGCCGCTCGGCGCCTGGTACGACTTTTGGACCAACGATCGTATCGAGGGTGGGCGCGAAATCACCCGTCCCGTGGACCTCGAGACGACGCCCCTCTATGCCCGTGCGGGTGCAATCTTGCCGCTCGGCCCGGTGAAGCAGTACACGAGCGAGAAGGTCGATCAGCCCACTGAACTCCGCATCTATCCCGGCGCGGACGGGTCATTCTTGCTTTACGAAGACGATGGCAGCTCGTTCAACTATCGCAAGGGCGAGTGGATGGGCATCCAGATGACCTGGAACGATGCGCGCAAGACGCTCAGCCTGCGCCTCGCGAACGGATCGCGTTCGCTCGGCGCGCGCAGGTTCGAAGCAAAGCTGGGCGACGCGGTCCGGCCGGTCGCGTTCCAGGGACGTCCCGTCGAAGTGAAATTCTAAGGAGAACTTCCTATGCGCCGATTCCTCATCGCCCTTCTTATTGCCGGTGCCGCATCCGCACAAACCGCGCGCATCAAAATCGATACGGACCGGGCGATTGGAGAAGTGGACAAGGGACTCTTCGGCAACTTCGCCGAGCACCTCGGCCGCATGATCTACGGCGGCGTCTTCGACGAGGGCAACGCGCTCTCGGACAAAGACGGGTACCGCAAAGACGTGATGGAAGCCGTCAAGGGACTCGGCGTGTCGATCCTGCGCTATCCCGGCGGCAACTTCGCGTCCGGATACAACTGGAAGGACGGCATCGGCCCGCGCGACCAGCGTCCTGTGCGCATGGACCTGGCTTGGAACGATCTCGAGTCGAACCGCTTCGGCACAGACGAGGTTCTCACCTATTGCGAGCGCATCGGCGCGGA
>CAZRND010000302.1:0-7013 GCA_964601345.1 uncultured Acidobacteriota bacterium
AGCGGGAGGAGATCCACGGCTTTCCCGTGCACACGGTTTCGTAAAACGGCTCGACGCCCACCTACGAGATGACCGTGCTGAGCGTCGAACAGAAGGCAGTCCCCGCCGGGCAATTCGTCCTTCCGCCCGGCCTGAAGAAGATGGAAATGCCCATGGGCGGCGGACGTCCTCCCCGGTAGACGGACCTAGAACTTCAACTCGACGCGGAGGACGTGCGCCTCCGTCGTTCCCGTGTTCTTGATCGTGTGGATGATCGCCTCGCTCCACGCAAACGTGCCTGCTTTGCGCGGCGTGACGCGCGGCGCTTTACCTTCTTCGGTCACCGTTGCTTCCCAATCGGTGTAATACACGCTCAGGCCGTGTGGATGGCGATGGCGGGGTTCGACCTTTCCCGGCGCGATGTGAACGTCGAGCACACGCACAAACTTGTTATCGAGCACGAGCTTGTGTGAATCCGGAGCAGCCTTCAGGGGATCCAGGGGATCATCCTTCTGCGGGAAAGCCAGCGCGGCGAGAGCGCCGAGGGCAACGACTCCCAAAAACATTTTCTTTTTCATGAACCTTATATTAGCGGAAGAGGTCTTCTTCGGGTGGGCGAATCAGATCTTTGCCTGACCCCGCGCCGCGTTCGATGGCAGCGCCGTGGATCAGGACCACCGGCGCGCCGGAAGCTTTTTCCATCATCAGGCCGGCGGCGGCGGCCAACTCGTCGGCCACTGCGCTGACCGTTCCGCGCAACAAGCGGCCGGCGCGGTCGCGCCGGCCGCGATAGTCCTTTAGCGGAGCGAGACCGGCCGCGCCGATAGCCACGTTCACCAGTCCCATGCGCCAGGGCCGGCCGAAGGTGTCGCTGATGATCACCGGCACGTCGTGACCCGTCTTCTCGCGCAGGCCGGCGCGGATGCGCTCGGCCGAAGCGTCCGGATCGGCGGGGAGAAGCGTCACCAGATCGGGGCCGGGCGCATTCGATTGGTCCACGCCGGCGTTCGCGCAGACCAGCCCGTGGCGCGTCTCGACGATCATTACGTCGCGCTCCATTTTCACGATCCGGCGCGTCTCGCCGAGAATTACTTCCATCAGACGCGGGTCTTTCCCTTGCTTGGCGGCGTATTCCCTGGCCTGCTCCGACGGCTGCACGCGATTGAGGTCGACGACGCGGCCTTCCGACCGGGAGACGATTTTTTGCGCGACAACCGCGACGCAGTCGGCCCACGCGGTGTCGGTAGCGGCAGCTTCCACGATCAAACGGGCGATGTTGTCTCCGGTCGCCACATCCGGGATGCCCTGCAGGCCGACCATCCTCATGGCAGATACCGCCGCAACAAGCCGGCCACCTTCCCTTGCGGGTCCTTGTCGAAGAGCATGCGCACGTCCTCGGGAGTATCGACATCGAACACCAGTCCCGCGGGACGAGTCACCACAACGCGCGCGTTCTTCGCTTCGGCCTGACCCACGTGCGCGCGAAAGCTGCCCGGACCGAAGCGGCTCTCGATCAGATCGGGCGGCGTGCGCACCATCGCGTTGGTTCCGGTTCCATCGAGCGAAGGGACGATCACCAGGCTCGGCTCACCCGCTCGCCGGGCAGTCGCCAGGATTTCTTCGATCTCCGCCGCTTTCAGCAGAGGCACATCGATGGGCACGAACGCCACGACGGACGCGCCCCACTCCATGCACTGGCGGGCGGCGCGGTCGGCCGAATCGCTGTGCCCGTTTTGCGAAGTCTCGCGCAACGCAGTGGCGCCCGATGCCTCGGCATGCCGCAGGACCGCGGCATCGCTCGAAGCAACCACCACGCGATCGATCCCGCGCGCTTCGAGCAGGCGCGCCAGCGCCTGCTCGTACATGCACCGCGCGAGTTCCTCGCGCTGCGCGGATGTGAGGAGTTCCTTCAGGCGCAGCTTCGCCTCTTGCGGCGCCTTGACCGGAAGCAACCCGAAGATCACAGGCCCATCGCCTCCAGCGTGACGCGGGCCAGTGATTCCTTGGTGGCGCGGTCCTTCATGACGGTATCGGTGACCACGACCTTCATTCCGAAAGCCTCGATCGCCGCGGCGTCCTGGCGGTCGGCGTGATCGATGACGAAAACTTTCACGAAGTCGCGATACATCGCGGCCACTTGTTTGGCGGATGCCTCGAGTTTCATCGATTGCATCATGCGCGCCGCGGGACCCTTGAGTGCGCGCCCGCCGACGATCGGGGAGATCGCCGCCACGGGCGCGCGCGTTTCGCGCAGAGCGTGGCGGATGTCGCGGACCGCGAGGATCGGCCCAATGCTGATCAGCGGATTGCTCGGACAAAGGATCACGCCCGCGGCGCCGTTGATCGCTTCGAGCACGCCGGGCGCCGGCGTACAGGCGGGAGCGCCGTCGAAGACAATGCCGGTGACCTCCGGCTCCGTCCGCCGCGCCACAAAATAAACTTGGAAATCGAGCAAGCCCTCGCTGGTCTCGACCTTGGTCCGAAGGCGGCCGTTGGTCGCCGGCAGCAATCGCGCGCGCACTCCGAGTGCCTTGCAAATCTCCGCTGTCGCTTCCGCAAGACTCTTCCCTTCGCGAAGGAGCGACGTTCGGAAGAGATGTGTCGCCAGATCGCGATCGCCGAGGCCAAACCAGGTCTCGGAGCTGAAGCGCCCCATAGCATCCAGGCAGGCGAACGTGTCCCGATGGACTCCCCAGCCCTTCGCGGTGTCCACCACACCGGCGAGAGTGTAAGCGACGGTGTCGAGATCGGGCGAGACGTGCAAGCCCTGCCATTCGAGATCGTCTCCGGTGTTGCCAATGACTGTGATCGACTGCGTGACTGCCGATAAGCCTTCGAGGAACCGAGCCGCCCCTATTCCGCCTGCCAGCGTTACAATCACGGCTTTCCATTCTATTCTTAATACTCCGTGCCTCCGAACGATTCGAGCGATCGCAGTTCCGTGCTGCTGGTGGCCCTGGGCGCAGCCGTATGGGGAACCGACACCGTACTGCGCAATCCGCTCGCGCAGACACTTCCCTCGCTGCTGATCGTCTTTTACGAACACCTAATCTTGAGTGCGGCGCTCATTCCCGTCCTGGTCTTCACTTGGGATCGCTGGAAGCGTCTCTCCGGCCGGCAGTGGGCGGCAGTCGTCGGGATCGCGTGGGGTGGATCGGCCATCGCCACGCTTTGCTTTACCGAGGCGGTGAAGATCGGAAATCCCACCACGGCCGTGCTGCTGCAAAAACTGCAACCGATCTTTACCATCGCGCTGGCAGGACCTGTGCTCGGCGAGCGCCTGCGCATGAAGCACTGGATCTATCCCGTGCTTGCGCTTCTCGGCGCGTGGTTCGTGTCGTTCGGCGATCGCGGCCTTTGGCCCGCGATCCGTCCTATCGATATGAACGCAGCGCTGCTGGCGCTCGGCGCGGCTGCGCTGTGGGGCACGTCCACGGTATTGGGGCGCTATCTCGCGCCGAGTTTATCCTTCGAGACCGTGACCGCGCTGCGCATCGTAACGGCGCTGCCGCTGCTGTCGCTCGCGGCTCTTTCCACGCACTTCCCGCTCCCCTTGCCCGATTCGCGCCAGGCCATCTCGCTCGTCTGGCTCGCGTTTGTGCCGGGATTGGCGGGCCTGCTGCTTTACTATCGCGGATTGCGCCGCACGCCCGCTTCCCTCGCGGCTATCGCGGAACTCTGCTTTCCGGCCAGCACGGCGCTGTTGAATTGGGCGTTTCTGGGAAGCCGGCTGGCCGCACTTCAAATTGGGGGATTCCTGCTGATTTGCGGCGTGGTGTGGCGGCTGCGATCGGACCGAGAAGTGTTATCTTAGATGTCCGAGGAGAAGACGACATGCCCGCTGCCATTCCCCAGAAATATCTCGACCTCTTCAGCAAGAAGGCTTTCGCCAGTCTGGCCACATTGATGCCGGACGGCCGTCCCCAAGTCACGCCGGTCTGGTGCGATTACGACGGGCAATACATCCTGGTCAATTCCGCCAAGGGGCGCCAGAAGGACCGCAACATGAAGCGCGATCCGCGCGTTTCGCTGGCCATCATCGATCCGCAGAATCCTTACAGGTATCTCGAGATTCGCGGGCGCGTCGTCGAGATCACCGAGGCGGGGGCGTCCGATCACATCGACCAGATGGCGAAGAAGTATCTGGAGATGGACAGGTACCCGAACCGGCAGCCGGGTGAAGTACGAGTCCTCTACAAAGTCGAGGCCGATAGCTGCACATCGATGGGATAGTTGTCAGGCGGCTTCGAGCGTAGCGCTCTCCACGCGATTGCGGCCGCGGCTCTTGGCGCAGTAAAGGGCGTTGTCGGCCGCTTTCAGAATGGCATCGGGCGCGGGATGTCCGGACGGGTCGATGGACGCGACGCCCGCGCTGATGGTGACGCAGATCTTGGGCGCGGCCATCGGCGATTCAGCGATCCGGCTGCGCACTCGTTCCGCAAGCATCATCATGCCGGGCAGGTCGCATCCCGGCATCAGGATCACAAACTCCTCGCCGCCCCAGCGCCCCACCGAATCGTACAAGCGGACGACGGCTTGCAAACGCTCCGACGCCTCGCGCAGCACCGCGTCTCCGGCGTCATGTCCATACCGGTCGTTGATTTGCTTGAAGTGGTCGATATCGAGCATCATCACGCCGAGCGGCATTGCGGCGCGACGCGTACGCGCCAGTTCCTGCTCCAGGGTTTCCGAAATCGCCCGGCGGTTCATCAGGCCCGTGAGAGAATCTTCGCGCGCCTGCGCGCGAAGCACCTCCTGCGCCGCCATCAGGCGTTGCTGCAGCTCGAGGATGCGCCTTCCCGCCGACAGGCGGGCGCGCAGTTCGTCGGGATGGAAGGGCTTGATGACGTAATCATCCGCGCCGGAATAGACGCCTTGAACGACGTCCTCTTTCTCGCTGCGGCTCGAAAGCATGACGATGTAAACGTACGGGGCGCCCTCGCGATTGCGGATCTTGCGGCATAGCTCGATGCCGTCCATTTCGGGCATGAGGCAATCGAGGAGCGCCAGGCTGGGGCCGCCCCCCTCCTGCATGATCTGCCAGGCTTCGACGCCGTTGTCGCAGGTGGCGGCTTCGTACCCCCAGCGTTCCAGCAGGATTCGCAGCTTCTCCCGATAGAGGACGTCGTCCTCGGCCACCAGCACCTTCATTCCGATTCTCCTTGAACCGCGATCATTTCCTCGAGCGCGGGACGCAGGAGCGCGAGCTGCCGCTCGAGCTCCGCCAGCGCCGGCGCGGCCCCGCTCAAGTCCCCGCTCTTCGAAAGTTGCTCCAGGCGGTGGGCGGCCTGGATCGACGGCTTTGCGCCGAAATTCGCCACCGAGCCCCGCACCGTGTGGGCGACCCGCTCCAGGGTCTTGGCGTCGCCCTCGGCCAAAGCCTGGTGCGCGTTCCGGCAGAGCCGGGGATAGTCCTCCAGGAAAATATTCACCACTTCGATCAGCAGTTCGCGATCTCCATCCGTCAGGGATAGAGCTTCCGCCTGGTTCAGCACATCCTCTTGACCGGTCATCCGATGCCCTCCCTTTTGTTTCATCGGCTTTTCGGCAACTTTCCTTTAGTGCTAGAATGCGATTCATGCCCGTTTCGGAAAAATTTGACTTCCCCAAGTTTGTGGAGGATTTAAGAGAGTATTCTCCCGAAGATCGCCGGGAGAAGGTGAACAGGGAACATCAGCGAGTCAAGGAAATGACGATTCGCGAGTCCGGCCAGAAATTTCAACAGCAGCTCTACGTCGGGCGCCTCGAGCGCCTGGGGCGCCACCTAAAGGGAATCGACGTATCCCGCGAGCTGACGCCTTCGGAGGTGCAAGCTTACTCCTTGCTCTCCGGAACGCCTGCCGCGCCGGCCGCCGTGGAAGAAGCGCCGGTTGCGGCGCCCGCGCCTCCCCCGCCTCCGGCCCCTGCTCCGGCCAAGGCTGCCGCTCCCGCCGCGGCTCCGGCTGCGCAGGGCAAGGAGCGCCGGACATCGCGACGCATCGCCATGCGGACCAAGATCTACGTGCGGCGCGATGGAGACAAGACTGGGGAAGTGACCGAGCCCGTAAACGTCTCGAAGGGCGGCGTTAGCTTTGTCAGCCGCCGGAAGTACGGGCTTCACGAGAATGTCTTCGTGACCATGCACTACACGCCGGGCGGCGAAGGCATGGGAACAAAATCGCTAGTCGTCCGGGCCGCCAAGATCGCTGAATCGCCCGACTTTTCCTACGGGATCAAGTTTCTCGAATAGGAATCAGTCGCGGATCGTGACGAGCGGACCGCCGCTCCCTTCCTGCAAGTTCATCACGCTGACGCGCGCCGCGGCCTGCCGCGCCGCGTCGTAGAAGGCCTTGGCCTGCGGCGATTCCGGACCGCGGATACACACCGGCGATCCGCTGTCCCCGCCCACGCGAACCTCGGGATCGAGAGGGATGTGCCCAAGGAAAGGCACGCCGAACTGTTGGGCCATGCGCTCGCCGCCTCCGTGGCTGAAAATGTCGGCGCGTTCCCCGCAGTGCGGACAGACAAAGTAACTCATGTTCTCGACCACGCCGAGCACGTCGACTTTGACTTGCTGGAACATGGTGATGGCCTTGCGCGCGTCTTCGAGGGAGACATCCGAGGGCGTGGTGACGACGATCGCTCCGGTCAACGGCACGCTCTGGATCAGCGTCAATTGCACGTCGCCGGTTCCGGGGGGCAAGTCGATGATCAGATAATCGAGGTCGTCCCACTTCACGTTCCGCAGGAATTGCTGAATCACGCTGTGCAGCATCGGACCACGCCAGATCAGCGGCCGGTCGCCGGGATTCAGAAATCCCATGGACATGAGCTTCACGCCGTAACCTTCGAGCGGCTGGATCAGGTTGTCGCCTGCCGCGCGCGGCTGCTCGTTCACACCCATCATCAACGGGACGTTGGGGCCGTAGACGTCGGCGTCCATGAGGCCGACCTTGCAGCCAAGCCGCGCCAAGGCGATCGACAGGTTCACCGCCACCGTGGTCTTCCCCACCCCGCCCTTGCCCGAGGCGACCGCGACCATGTTCTTAACTCCG
>CAZRND010000303.1:0-7002 GCA_964601345.1 uncultured Acidobacteriota bacterium
AGGATGTAGCGGCCGCGCTTCACGCGCTTGATCTCGCGCTCGAGGATGCCGAGCTCCGGCGGATTCACCTGATCGTCGGCCGAATTCACGGCGTAGAGCGGCGCGACGATTTTCTCCAGGTGCGGCGCGGGATTGTAATCGCGCGAGCAATCGTAGGCGTAATACATGTCGTTCGGATCCTGCCGCCGGGCCTGCCCGTAGAAGCGGCGCTCGAAATCGGCGTCGGCTTTCTCCCGCGTCGGCGACTGCAGGTACAACTGCAGCGGGCTCGAGGTCATCATGAAGAGCGCGAACTGCGCGCCGAGAAAATTCTTCAGCGGCCCGGTGTACTCGCCGTTCTTGAACTCGGGATCGTTGCGGATGGAGTCCATGATCATCTTGCGCAGCATCCGGTTGCGCCCGCCGATCTCCACCGGCGCCGAGGCCAGCGGCATCAGCGCGTCCATGAACGTGGGATACATGTATCCCCACAGCCAGGTGTGCATGGCGCCCATCGAGGTGCCCATGACCAGGCGCATATGATTCACGGGCAGTCCTTCGGTCACCAGCAGGTACTCGAGGCGGACCATGTCTTCGTAGGTGTAGCGGGGAAACTTCTGGTGCAGGCCGTCGCTCGGCTTGCTGGAGTTGCCGTGGCCGACATCGTCGGGAAGGATGATGTAGTGCTTGGTCGCGTCGAGCAACTGGCCCGCGCCAAACAATTCGCCGCCAAATGTCGCGTTGAGGAAGCCGCGTCCGCTGCCGCCTGTTCCGTGCATGACGATCACGGCGTTGCGCACGACTCCCGCGGCGTCCTTCACGGGCGATCCGACGGTCCGGTAGTGGATCTTCACTTCGGGCAGCGTCTCGCCGGTCGTGAACTTGTAGTTCCGGGCGATGAAGTCGCCCTCGACCGGAGGGGGGAAGTCGGCGGCAAAGGCCGGAGAGATCAGCAGCAGCACGAAGGCAATGATTCGAAGCATTCCGGCATCGTAACAGAGGAGCCGCCATGTTTTACACCATTTGACAATCACATCTTGACAATCAAGATGTACACTCGACCTATGGACACCGACGTCATCCAAGGAACGCTCGATATGTTGATCCTGAAGACGCTGAGCCTCGAGCCGCTGCACGGGTTCGGCATCGCGCGGCGCATCGAGCAGGTCTCGCGCGGAGTATTCAAGGTCAATCCGGGATCGCTGCTCACCGCCTTCCAGCGCCTCGAGCGCGCCGGATGGCTGGATTCCGAGTGGCGGCAGACGGACAACTCCCGCCGCGCCAAATACTATTCGCTGACGCGCGCCGGCCGGAAACAACTGGAAGTCGAAACGAATGACTGGACGCGGCGCGCCGGGGCGGTGGCCCGGCTCCTGCGAGAGGAAGTATAACCATGTCGCTCTGGCGCCAACTCACGCGCGGACTGCGCCGACTTGTTCATCGGGACGCGGCTTATCGCGAGTCGTCCGAAGAAGCGCAGCATTATCTCGAGGAGGCTGCGGCGGCGTTAATCGCCCGCGGCGTTCCGGAGGAAGCCGCCCGCCGGCATGTGCGACTGGAGTACGGCCACGCCGCCGGTATCAGCGAGCGCGTTCAGGACTACGGCTGGGAAAACCTGGCCGGAACGTTCTGGGCGGACCTTCGCTACGGCGCGCGCTTGCTGCGGACTCATCCGGGCTCCACCCTAGCCGCGGTGCTCACGCTCGCGCTCGGCATTGGCGCGACGACGGCGATCTTCAGCGTGCTCCACCCCGTCCTGATCGAGGCGCTGCCTTATCCGCAAGCGGGCCGGATCATGGCGATCCTTGAAAACACCGGAACCCGGCGGACGCAAGGAACGTTCGGCATGTATCGCAGCCTGGTCGAGCGAAGCCGCTCTTTCGAGGCGATGTCCGTTTTCAAACCGTGGCGGCCCACCATCACGGGAAGCGGCCAGCCAGAGCGCTTCGATGGGCAGCGTGTCAGCTTCGGCTACTTCCGCGTCCTGGGCGTTCCTCCGGTGCTTGGAAGGGACTTTCAGGAGTCGGACGACCGGCGTCGCGGACCCAACGTCGTGATCCTGAGCGACGCGCTGTGGCGACGGCGATTCAACGCTGATGCCGCCATTCTCGGACGCGCGGTCAATCTCGATGGCGCCAGCTTCAGCGTCATCGGCGTGATGCCGGCGCGCTTTGAAAATGTGCCGGCGCCCGAATCGCAACTGTGGGCGCCGCTGCAATACGATCTGGCGATGGGAAGCGCCTGGGGGCATCACCTGGGCACGATCGGCCGCGTCAGGCCGGGTGTGACGGTCGCGCAAGCGTCGCGAGAGATGAACGAGCTGGGGCAGGCCGTGCTGAAGGAAAAGCAACCTCAGACGTACGCTCGCACCACGCAATTCTCCGCCGTGACGTTGCAGAGCGAGGTCACCCGCGCCGTCCAGCCGGCGCTGGTCGTCCTGCTCGGAGCCGTCGTGTTGGTGCTCTTCATCGCCTGCGTGAACGTGACGAATCTGTTGCTCGCTCGCGGAGCGCAGCGACGCGGCGAGTTCGCGCTGCGCGCCGCGCTCGGCGCGGGGCGCGCGCGCGTCGTCCGCCAGTTGCTGACCGAGAGCCTGCTGCTCTCGGCGCTCGGAGGCGCACTGGGTGTTTTCGTTGCCGGCGCGGGCGTGCGGGCGCTCGTCGCGCTCAGTCCGCCGGGCCTTCCGCGCCTGCATGAGATCGGTGTCAACGGCACGGTGCTGATATTTGCTCTGGCGCTGACGACGCTGGTGGGCCTGTCTTTTGGCCTGATCCCGTCGCTCGACGCGGCTCGCTTGCAACAGGATCTAGGAAGAGTCGTTGGGAGCCGCCGCCAGCGACGGATGCGCAATGCTCTGGTCGTGCTCGAAGTGGCCTTCGCTCTTGTCCTGCTGGTCGGCACGGGATTGCTGCTGCGCAGTTGGGAACGCCTGTTCGCCATCCCGCCGGGATTCAACGCCTCGCGCCTTCTGACGATGCAGGTGCAAGCTTCTCCCCTGATGAAGGGCGGCTCGTTCGAGGCGGACCTCGACGCGGTGCGCAGGTTGCCGGGCGTCACGGCGGCGGCTTTCACCAGCCAGTTGCCGATGAGCGACGATCTCGACGAATACGGCGCGCGCTTCGAACCGAATACCGAGCAAGGCTTTGGTGTGTATCGTTATGCGGTGAGTCCCGGCTACATCGAGACAATGGGCATCCCGCTGCGCAAAGGCCGCCTGTTTACCGAACACGACAACGCCGGCTCTCCGCGTGTTGCTCTGCTCAGCGAGTCGCTCGCGAAAACCAAATTCGGGGATCAGGATCCGATCGGAGAGCGCCTGCACCTGGGCCCCATCACGAAGACTCCTTATCAGGTCATCGGCGTTGTGGGCGACGTGAAACAAGCGTCGCTGGCAAAGACCGAGACGGACTCGGTGTACATTCCTGTGACGCAATGGCCCGGCGGAGATCTGGTCCAGTCTCTCGTTGTTCGCGCCCAGGGCGATGTCGCGGCATTTGTGCCGGCCGTCCGCGAGGCGATCTGGTCGGCGGACCGCAATCAAGCTGTCACGCGCGCGGCCACGATGGATTCGCTCCTCGCCGCCGCCGCCGCCGAGAGGCGCTTTGCGCTGATCCTCTTTGAAGCATTTGGGATTGTCGCGCTGATGCTGGCGGCGGTCGGCATCTACGGCGTGCTCGCCGGGAGCGTCGTGGAGCGCACGCGCGAAATCGGAGTGCGCGCAGCCCTCGGGGCGTCGCGCTTCAACATCATGACACTGGTGCTTCGCCACGGATTGGTTCTGACCGCGCTCGGCACGCTGCTCGGCCTCGCCGGAGCCGCGGCCGCCAGCCGCGCGATGGTGACGCTGCTCTTCGGAGTTTCGCGGCTCGATCCGCTGACTTATGCGGCCGTCGCCGCCCTGCTCCTCGGCGTTTCCGCGGCCGCCTGTTGGGCGCCGGCGTGGCGCGCGTCGCGCGTCGACCCGGCGATTACGTTGCGAGCGGAGTAAGAGAAATGCAATAATCCTGCATTCCTTATGTCTGGGCCGGCCATCGCGTTCTTATCCGACGGCAGGCTCCATTTGCACAAAGATGGCGCGTCCAACGCGCTCGAAAGCCAGTTCGAGCGATCGGTGCAAGAGCGGATTGTGTCGACGCAGCGCCGTCACGGGTGGAAAGAGGAAGGACGCGGGGCGAGGTTTGCGGGCATTTGGGGAAGCGCGGAGCCCCAGACGGATCTGGCTCCGGTAACGCGCACAGGACTGGCGGCCGGTCCCGACGGCGCCCTCTTTTACTCGATGGAAACGGCCGATGTGAGCGGCGTCTTTCTGCTGGACGCCGGCGGCAGCGAGACCAGGCTCTTTCACACGGCGGAATTTAAAATCCGGCACGTCGCTCTTCATAATGACGGAACAACGCTCGCCGCCGCGGCCTTCGCGAGAAACGGCATGCACTCGAACATCGTCGTGCTGCCGGTGCACGGCGTCGAACTGACGGAAGTGACCGAGGGCGATTCCATGGATTGTTGCCCGCAATGGATTCCGGGACCGGGCCGCCGGATCGTTTTTCAGAGCGCCGGTCTGGGCAGGAATTCAGCCGGAGCGTTTGTCGGCCTCGGCCCGTCCGCGATCCACCAACTGGACTTGGACTCCGGTGCGCTCGAGGAAATTGCCGCGGAAGAAGGGCACGATCTGATGGTGCCGCGGCTGGCCGCGGACGGCACGCTGTACTACATTCGCCGCCCCTATGAAGCCGGAGTTTCACGGGGATTTCTGCAGACCTTGAAAGATGCGGTACTTTTCCCATTTCGCATGGCGCGCGCTCTGTTTCAGTACTTCAACTTCTTCTCCATGAGGTACACCGGCAAGCCTCTGACCACGCAGAAAGGCACACGCCTGCGCCAGATGGATCCGCGACAGTTATTGATGCAAGCGAATCTGGCCGCGGCCATGGCGCAGCCGGAAGAAGATGAGCAGCCCGGAACCGTTCCAGCATCGTGGCAGTTGATGCGACGCGCGCGCGGCGGACAGCCGGAAACGATCGCCTCCCGTGTGCTGGCGTACGACATGGATCGGCAAGGCAACTTCGTCTATACCGACGGGGTTTCGATCACGCGCCTCGGCGCGGACGGCGGCAAGACACGAATCCTGGCCGGCGATCGCATCGCGCAAGTTATAATCTCCCAATGACGAGGATTCTTATTGCCATCACTCTGGGGACAGGTCTCCTTTCGGCGCAGGCCTTCGACAAAGCATCTCCCGACAAGAAAGCGGAAGAGGTTTTCCAGAACATCAAGGTGCTGAACGGCGATCCGTCGACGAGCATGCGCGGCGCGATGGAATATTTCAACTCCGCGTTGGGCGTGACCTGCGAGAACTGTCACGACCTCCAAGCCTTCGACAAAGATCAGAAGAACATGAAGAAGACCGCGCGCGAAATGATCACCATGACGCGGGAGATCAACAAGAATGCCTTCAAGGGCGAGCAGCGGGTGAATTGCTTCACCTGCCATCAGGGACATCAGCAGCCGGTCAACGTCGCGGCCACGCCGATGCCCGTCCTGCCGCCGCCACCGCCCATGACGCGCTTTCGCCAGGGACAAGGGCCGAAGGCCGAAGACATAGTGGCCAAGTACCAGGCTGCGCTGGGCGGCGCCGACAAGCTGGCGCAAGTCCACTCATTTATCGTGAAGGGATCGGAAACCGCCGCGGACGGCAAGACGGCGGCGGTGGAAGTCCGTGTCGGCGCGCCGGACAAGGTCTTTGCCGAGAAGCGCAGTTCCGACCGCGTCGTCACGGAAGTCCTGAACGGCAAGAACGCCTGGGGCAAAGCGAGCGCCGGGACGTACTACGACAGCGACGAGCTCGCGCCGCTGCTGGCCCATGAAGGCGAGGCCTATCCGGGCGCGCGCGTTCTGAGCGCCGGGTTGAACCTGCGCGTCATCGGTACGACCAAAATCGGCGACCGCGAAGTGCTGATCGTGTTCCCGGCGCAGCGCGGCGGAACCGGCGACCGCCTGTTCTTCGATAAGGAGAATGGCCTGTTGCTGCGGCAGAGCTACGTGGCCGCCACGGCCTTCGGTCCCTTGCCGACGCAGATCGATTACGAAGACTACCGCGCGGTGCAGGGCGTGCAATATCCGTTCCGGGTTAAGTATTCCCGCCCGACAGCGACCTGGACGCGGACGGTCGGTTCCGTGCAGCCAAACGCGGAAGTCAAGGATTCGAGTTTCGAAGCACCCAAATAGTGCAGACCATCTGCTTTTGTGTCAAACTATGACGAGTCTAGGCTATGGCTGAGGAGCCAAATTCTTCTTTAGATCAGTTACTGCGCGAACGCGCGCGCATTGACTCCGAGCTGCGCCGACACCAGGCTCAGGTGGCCGTCCTGTTTACGGACGTAGTCGGATCCACGGCCTATTACGACCGCTTCGGAGACATTGCCGGCGTCATGTTGATGCAGCGCCACGACGATGTCGTCCTGACCGCGCTCGAAGCCCACCAGGGGCGCAAGATCAAGTCCACCGGCGACGGCGCCATGGCGGAGTTTCACGACGCGCTCTCCGCTGTGCAGGCCGCCATGGACATGCAGAAGGATCTGCTGGCCAAGAACGAAGCGGCGAAAGAGGCGGAGCGCATCCAGTTGCGCGTCGGCATCAATTTCGGCGAGGTCTTCCGCAAGGGGGACGACGTCTCGGGCGACGCCGTCAACGTGGCGTCGCGCGTTTGCGGGCAATGCGAGCCGGCGCAGATCATGATCTCGAGCACCGTGTACGAGCAGATCGAGAAGGAGAAGGGCATCCACTGCAATCTGGTTCGGCGCGCGGAACTGAAGGGGAAGAAGCACGCCGAGGACCTGTTCGAGGTGGTGTGGGCCGATACGCGAGTCTACGGCGCCGTGCGCCAGGACGTGACCACGATGGTCGAGAAGGGCCAGTTGGTCACGCGGGCCATCAAGATCCCGACTCCGCCGACCGACGCGCCTCCCTCGGTGGGCGCGATCTTCGCGGGCCGTTACGAGATCCAGTCGGAGTTGGGCGTCGGCG
>CAZRND010000304.1:0-4811 GCA_964601345.1 uncultured Acidobacteriota bacterium
GTTGGGGAAGCGCCTGTTTTGTCGCAAATACGGCGACACCGAGTATCGCGTTTGCATTCTCCCGCTCGGCGGCTACGTGAAGATGGCCGGCGACAATCCAATGGAGGGAGTGAGCGGCGATCCTTCGGAGTTCCTGGCGAAACCTCGCTGGCAGCGCTTCATCATCGCGCTCATGGGACCGCTCTTCAACATCTTCCTCTCGATCGCTCTGCTCACCGGGCTCTTCATGTTCCGCTACCAGAAACTGGCTTACCAGGAACGCGTAGCCGAAATCGGTTGGGTCCAGAAGGACAGTCCCGCGGCGAGAGCCGGAATCCAGCCCGGCGACGTCGTGCTGCGCCTCGATAACCTGGAAAATCCGATCTGGGAGAATGTGGACCTGCGAGTGCTCTCAAGTCCAGGACAGCAGATGGAAGTGGTGTACCGCCGCGGCACGAAACTCCTGAACACGACGCTCGTTCCCAGCGCCGAAGGACCGAGCCGCATCGGTGCAGCCGGCTGGGCGCCGTATCTGCCGGCCATGATCCGAAATGCCGATCCGAGCCGTCCTGCGGCGAAGGCCGGCATCCAGGCCGGCGACCAGATCGTCTCCGTCAACGGCGAAGAGATTTTGTTCCGGCCGCAGATGGTCGAGAAAGTTCAAAAGAGCGAAGGCCGGCCGATGAACTTGGTTGTCCGGCGCCAGGGCAGGGACATCCCGGTAGTGGTGAATGCCGAGTGGCGGGATAACGGCGCGGCCGGCAAAATGTGGCTCATCGGCGTCGAGCTGCAGGACGAGATGATCACCCGTCATCTGAGTTTCCCTTCGGCGCTGCGCGTGTCGGTCGAGACCAACAGCAAGTACGCGCTGCTGATCTTTGAATTTGTCGGCAAGATCTTCGAGAGGAAAATGTCTCCGCGTTCGATGGAAGGCCCCATCGGGATCAGCCGCCTGGCGGGGGAAGCGGCGCGCCAGGGCCTGCCCGATCTGTTGATGTTGATGGCCGCGATCAGCCTCAACCTCGGGATCTTCAACCTTTTCCCGATTCCGATCATGGACGGTGGTGTGATCCTGCTGCTGCTGATCGAGGGAGCGCTGCGGCGCGACCTGAGCCTGGCGATCAAGGAACGGTACGTCACCGTGGGCCTGGCCTTCCTGGTGCTCTTCGCGGTGTACGTGACCTACATGGACATCGTGAAAGCTCTCCCGGCGCGGTTTGAACGGCTACTCCCCTGAAACAAAAAGCCTCGGCTCCCAAAGAAGATTTCGGCTCGCTGCTCTACTCCCATTCCGAAGAAGTCCTCCGGACGCTCATCCAAAACCCCGCGCTGACCGAGGAGCAGGCTCTGGTGCTCGTTTCGCGGCGCGATCTGCCGCAACGCGCCATTCAGGAATTCGGACTGCGCGAGGACTTGCTCCGCAGCCGGCGCGTGAAGGTGGCGCTCATCCTGCACAAACACACCCCGCGATCCCTGAGCCTTCCGTTGCTGCGCACCGCGGCGCCCTTCGACATGCTGGAAGTAGCGAAGCACTCGCATGTGCTGCCCGATCTGAAGCGCCTGGCGGAGGAATTGCTGATCAACCGCATCCCCGGTCTCGCGCTCGGCGAGCGCGTGGCGATGGCGCGGCAGGGAAGCGCGCGAGCGGCGGGAATACTGCTGCTCGACCGGGAGAAGAAAGTCTACACAATCGCGCTCGAACACGCGCGGATGACCGAGGAGCTCATCCTGAAGGCTCTGACGCACGCCGCCATTTCCGCCGGAGCTATCGAGGCCATCGCCACGCATCCGGTCTGGTCGGTGAACCGGGCCGTGCGCCTGGCGCTGCTGCGCCACCCTCTGACTTCGCTGGCGCGCGTACTGGTCCTCGCAGACCAGACGCAGAAAAACGACCTGCTCGAGATCGTCCATGATCCGCGCATGCCGGCCAACCGCAGGACCTACCTGACGAAGCTGGCCGAGTCCCGGAAGGGGTCCGCCCTCCCTTCACTTCTGGATTCAATTCGGGATTGATCTTGGCGCGGGCCCGGATATAATGCCGGGTTGAGGTTGTTTCCAAAAAACAGGAGCCTTGCAAATGCGCAGACTCGCAATCTTAACCGGACTGTTGTGCCTGACTCTGGCGGCCCTCGCCCAGACCCCCGCGGCGCAGAAGAAATCGATCACCGATCCCGAAGAGTACAAAGTTTATCTCGCGGCCCTGAATGAGCAGGCCCCGGCCAAGAAAGTCCAATTGCTCGATGAATTCCTCACCAAGTACCCGAACACGGTGGTGAAGGAAGACGCGCTGGAGTTGAAGCTGGTGGCGTTGCAACAGGCCGGCCAGCCTTCCGACGCGACCGCCCGGCAGATTCTGGAGGTCAACCCGAACAACCTCCGCTCGCTGCTGGTGCTGAGTTTCGTCTTCGCGCAGTCGCCGCTCTCCGAGCAGGATCCGCAGTTCCAACAGAAGCTGGCCGACGCGGAATCGCTGGCCAAGCGCGGCCTCGATCAGATCGGCGCGCTTCCGAAGCCCGAGAACGTCAGCGACGCCGATTTCCAGAAGTCCAAGAACATGACCAGCTCGACCTTCCATCAGGCGATCGGCGTGGTCGGCCTGGCCCGCAAGGATTTCCCCTCCGCGCAGAACGCTTTCAGATCGGCGGCGACCGAGAATCAGCAGGACGCCTCGGTCTTCTACCGGCTGGCGAATGCTTACGTTTCGGAGAAGCCTCCTAAATATGATCCGGCGATGTGGGCTTTTGCGCGCGCCGTGGTCATCGACGGTCCCACGGCTTTGGCGCCCGCGGGCAAGACGCAGGTGGACCAGTATCTGACGACGCTCTACACTCGCTACCACGGGTCGGACGAAGGCCTGGCCAAGCTGAAGGAAGATGCCAAGTCCGCGGCGTTTCCGCCCGAGGGATTCCACGTGATGACGAAGGCCGAGATGGCGCCTCCTCCTCCGCCGAAGCCCGAGCCACCGCCGATTCCCGCCGACGTCTCGCAGATGAGCTTCGGACAGATGAAGGAAGTGCTCAGCGCGGGCGGGGACAAGGCCAAGGAAGTCTTCGGAAAGCTGAAAGGAACGGGACTGGGTCTCGAAGGGAAAGTCGTCTCCGCGCTTCCGGCGCTCCATCCGAGGACGATTCGCATCGCTGTGCTTCCGGCCACGCAGGGTGAAGAAGGCGCCTACGACGTCGTGCTGACGCTCACCGCTGCCTCGCTGAAACCCGTTACGGCAGGGAAGACCGTGGAGTTCGAAGGCACGGTCAACACGATGAAGGAATCGCCCTTCTCGCTCGGCATGATTGACGGCAAAATTATCCCGCCGAAAGCGGAAGCTCCGCCCAAGGCCGCCCCGAAGACGGGCTCCAAGACCGGCGCCAAGAAAAAGGGTTAGGGCGATATCGCTGATTCAAGGCCGGCCGCGAAGAAGAGCGGCGATGATTCGCGGGTTGCGACAGTCCGTGAATGACGGCCAGTATCAACGCAGGCGCTTGAAGGCTTGCTCACCAGCGATCGGCTTGATGCTTCCGTTCTTGATGTCGTCGTAGCGACCGTCCAGCAAATGGCGAACGCTCGCGACTTCTTCCAAGTAGCCGGCCATCGCATCTTCAACTAGATCGCCGGGATGTCGTCCGGTCCGGGCTGCTAAGTCCTGGAGATGAGATTCGGTCTCAGGCTTGAGGCGAAGTTCCATGCCCCTCAGTCTATGAAAGCATCGGGTTTGGTGTCAAACCGAGCCGCCCGCTACCTTCGGCCCTCGCCTAGGCTGACGCCGTTGTGCCGGTGTCCGTTTCCGTTGCCGTTTCCATTCCCGTTCCCGTTGCCGTGGTTGACGGTCAGTTCGTATTCCGAAATCTTGCGGCTGAGCGTATTGCGATGCATCCCCAGCAGGCGCGCGGCGCGCGACTGGTTTCCTTTGGAGCGTTCGAGGACCCTGCCGATATAAAGTTTTTCAAAATCCTGGGAAGCTACGTTGTAGCGAATCCCTTTTTCCACCATTTGCTGAATCAGTGCCGCCAACGGTTCTTCTTTCATTCTCTCCTCACTTTATTAAGCCTTGCTGATGCCAAATCGTTTGGGCCCGCTCCAAACCTGCGCCGAAGCGCGACCGCAGCTCAGCAGGCGCGGCCGCCACGAGCACGCGAGCCCCATATACCAGGTAGGGAGCGAGAATCGAGCGCTCCACCACGCCGGTCCCCGGAGGGAAAACGACAAACCCCATGACGATCGCCAGAGCCAGCAGCCCGCCGCGCACCAAACCGAATGCGCCGCCGAGCAGGCGATCGAACCACCGCAATCCCGCTTTTTTCACCAGCCGCGACGCCAAGGATGACGCGATGCCTCCTACGATCATCGCCGCCAGCAGGATGCTCAGAAATGCCGCCAGAGAAGCGATCTCCGGCGTCTTCACGTAGGGAACAAAGACCGGAGCAAGCCCGCCGTAGAACCACGACGCCAGGATGAATCCCCAGATCGCCGCGCCGAGCGAAATCAGCTCGCGCGTGAAACCCTTGAAGAAGCTTGCTGCCGTCGAGATTGCCACGATGCCCATCAGGATGAAATCGAAAGCGGTCCAACTTCTCACACCAGTTCCCGGCCGGACAACAGCCGGTAAGCCTGCACGTATTTGTCCGAGGTCCGGGACACGACATCCTCGGGAAGCTCCGGAGCCGGCGGAACCTTGTTCCATCGAATCCGTTCCAGGTAGTCGCGGACAAATTGCTTGTCAAACGAAGGCTGCGGCCCGCCCGGACGGTAACCCTCGGCCGGCCAGAACCGGCTGGAGTCCGGAGTCAGAACCTCGTCGGCGAGAACCAACTCGCCGTCGACAACGCCCAATTCAA
>CAZRND010000304.1:4821-6981 GCA_964601345.1 uncultured Acidobacteriota bacterium
ATGCCGCGCGACGCGGCATAGGCCGAAGCCTTCTTGTAGATCGCCAGGCTGAGATCGCGCGCCCGCTCCGTCGTCTCGCGGCCGATCCGGTTCGCCGCATCTTCAAACGAGATGTTGATGTCGTGCCCGCTGGCGGCTTTCGTAGCCGGGGTGAACAGCGGCTCGGGAAGGCGATCGGATTCGCGCAGCCCGCGCGCCAGCGGAATGCCGCACACCGCGGCATTGCGCTGGTAATCCTTCCATCCCGAGCCCGACAGGTAACCGCGCACCACGCACTCGATGGACAGCATCTCCGCGCGTCGCACCATCATCGAGCGGCCTTCGAGCTGCGCGGCGTAGGGATGAAACTCGGGCGGGAAGTCCGCGACCTTGTCGGTGAGAAAGTGATTCCGGACCGTGTCCTTCAGAAAATCGAACCAGAAGATCGACATCTGGTTCAGCACCTGCCCCTTGCGCGGGATGCCGGTGGGCAGGACGCAATCGAACGCCGAGAGCCGGTCGCTGGCCACGAACACCAGATGCTCGCCGGCGGCGTAGAGATCGCGCACCTTGCCGCGAAAAACCAGAGCGATTCCCGGAAGATCTGTCAAGCGAAGAGTGTGTTCGGCGGTCAGCGTCGTTTCCTCAATCCAAGAGGTTTGCATTCTAGCCCCGCCGAAAACTTTGTCAAGGAAGAATTAAGGCGCACCTGGGCCAATAAAAATGGGGCTTCCAGCGACTAGGCACCAGAATGGGGAGAAATGTTTTTGGGCAAAAACAAAACCAAAAAAAAATGAGTTTACGCGATCTGCGCCAGGTTGCTGTTCTGGAACCGCACCGAGACCAGGCGCGAGACGCCGGGCTCGGGCATCGTCACGCCGTAGAGCACGGGGGCCGCCTCCATGGTCTTCTTGCTGTGCGTGATGATGATGAACTGCGTCGCCAGGCTCATCTTCCCGACCATCTCGGTGAAGCGTCCGATGTTGGCTTCGTCGAGCGGCGCATCCACCTCGTCGAGGATGCAGAAGGGGCTCGGCTGGTAGCGGAACACCGCCAGCAGCAGAGCGAGCGCGGTGAGCGCCTTTTCGCCGCCGGAGAGGAGCAGTACGTTCTGCAGCCGCTTGCCGGGCGGTTGCACCACCAGATCGATGCCGGCCTCGTAAGCGGAACCGGGCGTGACGCCCTCTTCCTCGCTCAGCCGCATCGCGCCGTAGCCGCCGCCGAAGAGCGTGCGGAACGTCTCCTGGAAATTCGTGTTGATGGCCTCGAAGGCTTCGTCGAACTGCCGCCGCGAGACGCTGTCGATCTCCTGGATGGCCTGCTGCGTGTCGCGGATGGAATCGAGCAGATCGGTCTGCTGCACCAGCAGGAACTCGTGGCGCTGCGCCGTCTCCTGGTACTCTTCGAGAGCCATCATGTTGACGGGCCCGAGTCCTTCGATCTTCTCGCGCAACTGGCGGGCCGTCTCCTCGGCCAGCAGCAGCGCTTCGCCGGTCACCGCGGCGTCGCAGGCGATTTCGGCGAGGGATATGCCCAAGTCCGCGCGGCAAGTTTCTTCGAGATGCCGCTGATCGCTCTCCAGCCGGGCGTTCGAGATCTCGATCGCCGACTTGCGTTCGCGGGACTGATCGAGCTCCGCGCGCGCCGCGCGGATCTCTTCCTCGAGTTGCGCCATGCGCGCGCGTCCGGCTTCGAGGTCGGCCTGCATCTGCGCGGCCGCGGCTTCCGCGGCCACTTTCTCCAGGCCGCACTGCTCGGCGCGCTCCACGGTCTGGAGGTTGTCCTGCTGCAGGCGATCGATCTCGTCCGCGCCGAGGGCCGACTGGCGCTCGATCTCCGACGCCGCGGCTCGCGCCGCCTCGACGGTTTGCGCCAGGCGTTCGAGGGCCGCCGCCGCGGCGCGGCTGCGTTCCTCGAGAGCCGCGGCGCGCGATCGCGCTTCGCCGAGTTCGTTCGCAAGCGCGGTGCGGCGAGTTGGTCATCACCGCAGGTAACGGCAAGCAATCGATCGATGCCGTGACGGTCACCATCGGCGGCAAAGCTCCTACGCACGTCGCCGCGTCACAAACGATTCAGGGCGCGATTGACGCAGCGGCCCCGGGCGACTTGATCATCGTCGACCCGACCTGCAACACGGCGACGGCGGGCCCGGCTGCCTGCACCGCTCCGGGCATTACCGGT
>CAZRND010000305.1:0-6951 GCA_964601345.1 uncultured Acidobacteriota bacterium
GGCCGGTCTTTGGCACGGACCGCTGCCATGTGCTCGACGATCCCTGGCGCGACGGGGCGCTGGCGCTGCGCTTCCATCAGCCCGAGGCCGCCGCGCAGATCATTGTCGATCACGCGGCGAGTCATCCTGTCGACGGCATCGTGTCACTTGGAGATGTACCGGCCGTGACCGCGGCGCTCGCCGCACGCGCGCTCGGGATTCCGTTTCATCCGCCGGAAGCGGCCGCGGCATGCCGAGACAAGTTCCGCTCGCGGCAGGCTCTCGAGGCGGCAGGCATGCGCGTGCCCTGGTACGCGCGGCTCTCCGCGAGCGGCCACGTCGGGCCAACCTCGGGCACGCCATTTCCGTGCGTTCTCAAGCCCGGCTCGATGTCGGCCAGTCGCGGCGTCATCCGCGCCGACACGCCCGCGGAGTTCCGCGCGGCGTTCGCGCGCATCGCCGGTCTGATCCACAGTCCTGAAGTGCAGGTGAAGAAAGAAGAGATCACGGGACAAATCCTGGTGGAAGAATTCATCCCGGGCAGGGAATTCGCCGTAGAGGGAATCATGACGCGCGGAGTCTTCCGGGCGCTGGCGATCTTCGACAAGCCCGATCCGCTCGATGGTCCGTACTTCGAAGAGACCATCTACGTCACGCCATCGCGCCTCGACGCTGCGGTGCAGGCCAAGACGATCCAGGCCGTGGCGGACGCCACGCGAGCGCTCGGCCTGCACCATGGACCGGTCCACGCTGAGCTTCGCTGGAACGAGCGCGGTCCATGGATTCTGGAAGTCGCGGCGCGGCCCATCGGCGGACTGTGCGCGCGGGCGCTGCGTTTCGGCAGCGGCACGACGCTGGAAGAATTAATTCTTCGCCATGCTCTGGGAGACGATGTCGGCGCGCTATGTCTCGAAACCGGCGCGTCCGGCGTGATGATGATCCCCGTCCCGCGCGAGGGTATTCTCAACGGCGTGGGCGGGATCGATCGCGCCACCGGCGTGCCGGGCATCACCGGCGTCCAGATCACGGCGAAGACGGGGCAGAAGATGGTCCCGTGGCCCGAGGGATCGAGCTACCTGGGATTCATCTTCTCGCAAGGAGCGCGGCCGGAAGAGGCCGAGGCAGCTTTGCGGGCCGCGCATCAATCTTTGGATTTTCGGATTACTTCCGAGCTGCCTATCCTTTAGTCTTCGGCGGGACATAGCCGGGAGGCAGAGCCGCGCCGACGCCGAAGAAGTAGTCTTCGAGCTGCTTCGCCACCATCTCCTGCGCCTGCGGATCGGCGAGGTTCAGGCGATACTCGTTCACGATCATCTTGAGGTGTTCCTTCCACATCTTCCAGGCCTCTTGCGAGACGGAATCGTAGACGCGCTGACCGAGCGGGGTGCTGAAAGGCACCTCGTCCAGGCCCGGCAGTTCCTTCTGAAACTTGACGCACTTCACCATTCGAGGCATAGGTTAAAAGATATCGCACTTCGGCGGGGATTCCTAGTCAGGCGGAAGAATTCGTGTAACAATATCCAGCGTGCTGCGTGCAAAAATTACCGCCCTGGGCCGATGCGTGCCGCCCAAGGTCCTCACCAATTTCGATCTTGAGAAGATGGTCGATACCGACAACGACTGGATCCTGGAGCGCACCGGAATCCGGGAGCGCCATATCGCCGCGAAGGGCGTGGCCGCGTCCGATCTCGCGGCGCAGGCGGCACGCCAGGCGCTCGCCGCGCGCGGCATCGATGCGAGTGAAGTGGACCTGATCATCGTCGCCACCGTCACGCCCGACATGTTCTTTCCCTCGACCGCGTGCCTCGTGCAAGACAAAATCGGCGCGAGCAAGGCCTGGGGCTTCGACATCCTGGCGGCGTGTTCCGGCTTCGTCTACGCGCTGGTGACGGGCGCGCAGTTCATCGCCGCGGGCAATCACAAGAAGGTCCTGGCCATCGGCTCGGACACCATGTCGAGCATCATCGACTATACCGATCGCGCCACCTGCATCCTGTTCGGCGACGGCGCCGGCGCCGTGCTCCTCGAACCGACCGATCAGCCCGACGAAGGCTTGCTGGATTTCTGGAATGAAGTGGACGGCTCGGGCGGGGAATACCTGATGATGCCCGGCGGAGGAAGCCGCAATCCTTCCACGCACGAAACCGTCGACAAGAAGATGCACTGCGTGCATCAGGACGGCCGGCAAGTGTTCAAGTACGCGGTCCGCAAGATGCACGAGGCGAGCGCGGCATTGCTCGAGCGCAACGGATTAAAGGTGAACGACGTGAAGTTGCTCGTCCCGCACCAGGCCAACCGCCGCATCATCACCGCCGCGGCGGAGCGGCTCGGCATGGACCTCGACAAGGTCGTCATCAACATTGACCGCTACGGCAACACCACGGCAGGAACCATCCCGCTGGCGATGGGCGAAGCGCTCGACCAGGGCCGCCTCAAAAAAGGCGACCTGGCCTTGCTCTGCACCGTCGGGGCAGGCTTCACCGTCGGCGCGGCGCTGGTGCGTTGGACTTTGGACTGGCCGGCGAAAAACTAGGCGCTGAAAGAACTCCCGCAGCCGCAGGTGCTCTTCACGTTGGGATTGTTGAACTTGAAGCCGGCGCCTTCGAGCGTCTCGATGTAATCGATCTCCGCGCCGTCCAGGTACATCATGCTGGCCGAATCGACAAACACCTTCAGCCCGGGGTATTCGTAGACCTTGTCCATGAGGCCGGCGTTGTTGTCGAAATTCATTTGGTAGGAAAAGCCCGAGCAGCCTCCGCCCACAATGGAGATGCGCAGTCCGGCGGGTTGCGGAGTCTGCTGTGCGATGATGTCCTTCACTTTAGTCACGGCAGTCTCGGTTAGCGTCAGCATGATTGAGTCGTTCCTCCCGGTTTGTTTGCCTTCCACTCTATTTTACAACAGGTTCACCCGCATTCTACAATAGGTTGCATGGATACCCCGTTGGTAATCGCGGGACGCGAGTTCCGCTCCCGCCTGATCGTCGGTACCGGAAAGTACGCCAGCTTTCAGCAGATGGCCCGCTGCCACGAGGCCAGCGGGGCCGACATGATCACCGTAGCCGTGCGCCGCGTGAACCTCACCGATCGCAGCAAGGAGTCGATGCTCGACTACATCGATCGCGACAAGTACTTCCTGCTGCCGAATACGGCCGGCTGCTACTCGGCGGATGAAGCGATCCGTGCGGCGCGGCTGGGGCGCGAGTTGGGCCTTTCCAATTGGGTGAAGCTGGAAGTGATCGGCGACGAGCGGACGCTCTTTCCCGACAACGCCGGGCTGCTCGAAGCCACCACCGTCCTGGCCAAGGAAGGATTTGTCGTGCTGCCGTACACGAACGACGACTTGATCTCCGCGCGCCGCTTGATCGACGCCGGCGCGGCGGCGGTGATGCCGCTCGGCGCGCCGATCGGCTCGGGCCTCGGCATCCAGAATCCCGCGAACATTCGAATCCTGCGGGAGATGATTACGACGGTGCCGCTTGTTCTCGACGCCGGAGTCGGCACCGCGTCCGACGCGGCGCTGGCGATGGAGCTTGGCGCGGACGCCGTGCTGATGAACACCGGCATCGCCGGAGCGCAGGAGCCGGAGATGATGGCCACGGCGATGAAACACGCGGTCCTCTCGGGACGCCTGGCTTATCTCGCCGGCCGCATGCAGAAAAAACTCTACGCCACCGCGAGCAGTCCCCTCGAAGGCGTCGTTCGCTAGGGCTTCTGCTTTTCCCGATACTCCGCCAGCTCCGAAGCTTGCTCCGCCAGCATCCGACAATCGGGGGGAACCGCGCCGAGCTGATACGCTTCCCCTTTTTTACCTTGCTGCACCAGCGCCATCATGAGATTGCGCCGGGCATTGTAGCTGCACTTGTCGAGCTGGAGCGCACGTGAATACGCCGTGACAGCGGCGTCCATTTCGCCGAGGCGAAAGCGCGCCGCGCCGATGTTGTTCCAATGATCCGCCGTCTCGCGCGTCAGGGACATGACTCGTTCGAAATCGGCGAGTGCTTCCCTCGATTCCCCCAATTGCAGCAGGAGGACGCCTCGATTGATGAGGATCTCGACGTTGTTAGGATCGATCTTCAGCCCCTGGTCGAGCAGCCGGCGCGCGCGGGCTCCGTCGGTTTCGGCGTAGGCGCGCGCGAGTCCCAGATAAGCGCGCGACTTGCCCGGAGATTTCTCCATGATGTCGGTCCAGAGCGATACTTCAGTCTGCCAGGCTTGATTGCGTACGATCGTACCGATTGTCATCAGCAGGATCAGGACGCATGCGACTGCGGGGAAGTGCTTCCATTGCGCGGCGACGAGCGCGGCGGCGATCAACAGGCAGAAGAACGGGAAGTAAGTGCGGTGCTCGAAGTAGACGTCCGCCTGGGCCACGATGCTGGAACTCGGAGCGAGCAGAAGGAAAAATCCTAAAGCCCAGAAGGCGGCGATCTCGTTGCGTTTCCAGACGAGCCAAAGGAGCGCGCCGCCCACGGCGGCCAGAAGCAAGAGAGACGGAAGCGTCGTGAGCGGCGTCAGCAATCCTTGCGATACCTGCACATCGCGGTCGAGGTTCAGTCCCCAGGGAAACAGGAAGAGGCGCAGGTAGATCCACACGACGCGGGTTTGGGTGAGCGCGTAGGCGGTGACCGGGATTCCTTTGACGCGGAAACCGACGCCGGGATCGGGCAGCGTCGAAAGCAGATAGAAGAGGCGCGCGGCGGCGAGCCCACCGAGCGCGGCGAGTGCCCCGTAATAGCCGATGCGCGGCCGCTGCCTCTTTAGCCAATCGTAGAGCAGCAGAAACGCGGGGAGCGCGACGGTCTCTTCCTTGGCCAGAAGAGACAAGCCGAATGCCGCGGCGCTCCACGCGAATCGCTCGCGGAAGAAGAAGAGGGCCGCGAGCAGAGCGAAGAACGTGGTCAGCAGCGTGGAGCGCGCAAAGACGTAAGTGACGGCCTCGGTCTGCAACGGATGCACGGCAAAGACGGCCGCGACGATGAGCGCCGCGACCGGCGGCAGATGGCGGCGAGCGATCAGCAACATCAGGATCGAGTTCGCGAGGTGCAGAAGCAGATTCACCCAGTGATATCCCGCCGGATCGGTTCCACCGGCCAGATAGTTCCAATGAAAGGTGAGATAGGTGAGCGGCCGGGTCTGCGCCGGCCGGAAGATCTCCCATCCGAAGCCGGGCCCGGCCACGTAAGGGTCGGTCAGAGCCGCGTAATCGTCAAAGTGAAATCCGGCGGTGAGCGAATTTCCGTAGGCGATGAAGATCAGCGCCGCGAGAATCGCGATGCCGACGGCGACTCTTTCCAGCCAAGGCGTTGAGATTTTTTTCTTCGCCACGTAAAAATGTTATCACCGTGGCACGCTTTCTTGACTTTGTCGGCAAATCGCGATATATTTGTTTCATCGCCGACCGCGCCCGGTGGTCGGCAGTCTAATCCACTAGCCGAAATCTCAGGTTGTACTGGATGAAGTGACGGCATCGTTGCGTGCTTTCGCGCCGCGCGGGCCGACCCGCCACTTCCAGGAATCCGGTTCAGCCTTCCCATTGAGGAGAATATGAGCAAGAGACTTTCCCCCATTCTTTGGTTGGTGACCCTGGCCTTGGTGGCGTCGCGCCCCGCTCTGGCAACGGACCTGAAGACAAACACCACCAGCCTATCTTTTTTCGCTGTTGCCGGAACGAATCCACCCGAACAGGTGATCGACGCCTATCCTAGCGACACCATGGCTTCGTTCAACCCGGCGGCCGCCGCCTCCACCACCAATGGAGGGAGCTGGCTGGCGGTATCCACTACTGCGGGCGGATCTTTTTTCACGACCTTGGTCGTGCATGTGAAGGTTACGAGCAGCCAGCTTGCCGTGGGCGACTATAACGGGACCGTTACGCTTACGCAGGCGGGGCTCGGAGGATCGCCGACCGCGGTGCCAATATCGCTGAAGGTGCTTCCTCCCGGACCTTATCTCGTCCCTTCGACGAGCGTGGTCAGCGCCGCGGCAACCGTCGGAACGAACGCTCCGTCAGCCTTCCTTGATATTCGCAACATGGGGACAGGCCAATTCACTGCGACCTTCACGAAAGCGACGTCGAATGGGGGCGACTGGCTGTCGCTCTCCGCGCCCATGGCCAGCACTCTCAGTGCCGACGTCCAGGTGCGTGTCGACTTCAACAGTTCGGCGCTGCCCAAAGGACTCTATACGGGCGTCATCACGGTAACGGCAGCCTCGGCAGCCAACTCTCCGGTGAACGTGCCCGTACAACTGAACGTCGGAGGCGTCGTCGCCAACACCATCGTCATCAATCCGATATCCCTCAGCTTCACGGCGGGATTGGGTCAGAATCCGACTCCCGTCTCGGTGGCAATCAACAACGGCGGACCGGGAATTCTCCAGCCGACGCTGGTCGTCTCGACCACCGATGGAGGCAAATGGCTCAGCGTATCCACCACTGCCGGCGGCTCGGGAGGCGCCCTTGCAGCCAGGGTCGCGATCGACATCACCGGGCTGGCCAAGGGTACCTACACCGGCAAGATTACGGTGACTGATCCCGGCGCGTCGAACTCGCCGCAATCGATATCGGTGACGCTCTCCGTGCAGGATCCCAAGCCGGTTCTCTCGCTGCTGACTACGTCCCTGGCTTTCTCATCGCAAGTGGGGACATTCCGGAACTCGAGTCCTCTGCAAATCGGGAACTCCGGCGTTGGGGCGCTCTCATTCACCACGGCGGTTTCGACCGATGACGGCGCGAACTGGCTCTCGGTGAGTCCAACACTTGGACAAGCGCCGGCCACCATCAATGTCATCGCGGACTCCACGGGACTGGCAGCCGGAATCTATCACGGCAAAGTCACCATCTCGGTGACCGGCGCGGGTCCCGAAGCGAGCAGCCCGCAATCCGTTGCGGTGACGGTCGGCGTCGGCGTGAAGGCTCCCACGGTGAGCGCGGGAGGCATCGTCCACAGCGACGGCTTCACCTCGCAAGTTT
>CAZRND010000306.1:0-6947 GCA_964601345.1 uncultured Acidobacteriota bacterium
TGCAGACGGCGAATGATGTCGCTGGCGCTCATTCTCCGCTCTTCGAGGGGCTTCAGGTTGATCAGAATCCGGCCGCTGTTGAGCGTCGTGTTGATCCCGTCGACGCCGATGAACGACGAGAGGCTGGCCACCGCGGGATCTTCCAGGATCACTTTAGCCAGTGCTTGCTGGCGGCCGGCAATGGCCGCGAACGAATAAGTTTGCGGCGCTTCGGAGATGCCCACGATTACGCCGGTATCCTGCACCGGGAAGAAGCCCTTCGGCACGACGATGTAGAGCCATATGGTCGCGCCAAGCGTGGCGACGGCCACGAGCAGCGTCGCCGTCCGGTAGCGCAGGACCCATCCAAGGGTGACGCCGTAATTCCGGATGATGGCTTTCATCACGCGATCCGATGCTTTGTAGAACCAGCCCTGCGCTTCGTCGGGCGTGTGCCGCAGCAGGCGCGCGCACATCATCGGAGTCAGCGTCAGCGAGACGAACGCCGAAACCATGATGGTCACGCTCAAGGTGATGGCGAATTCGCGGAACAGGCGGCCGACGATCTCGCCCATGAAGAGCAGCGGGATCAGCACTGCGATGAGCGAAACGGTCAGCGACAGAATCGTGAACCCGATCTGTTCGGAGCCTTTCAGCGCGGCTTGCAGCGGCGGATCGCCCTGCTCGATGTAGCGGGCAATGTTCTCGATCATCACGATGGCGTCGTCCACGACGAAGCCGGTCGAGATCGTCAAGGCCATGAGCGTGAGGTTGTTCAGGCTGAACCCGAGCAGGTACATGACGCCGAACGTGCCGACGAGCGAGAGCGGCACCGCGACGCTCGGAATCGTGTTGGCCGTGAACGTCCGTAGGAACAGGAAGATCACCATGACCACGAGAGCGACTGTGAGCATCAGCTCGAATTGCACGTCGTGCACCGAAGCGCGGATGGTAACGGTGCGGTCCGTCAGGACCGCGACCTGGATCGACGACGGCAGTGTGTTCGTGAGCTGCGGCAAGAGGCGGTGGATGCGGTCGACGACGCTGATGATGTTGGCGCCCGGTTGCCGCTGCACGTTGACGATCACCGCCGGGGCGCTGTTCATCCACGCCGCCTGGTTGACGTTTTCAGCCGAATCGGAAATGTCGGCCACGTCGGAGAGGCGCACCGGGGCGTTGTTTCGGTAAGCCACGATGATCGGACGGTAGCCGTCGCTCGAGACGAGCTGGTCGTTGGCCCCGATGGTGTAGGCCTGCCGCGGCCCGTCGAAGTTTCCCTTCGCTTGATTCACGTTGGCCGCGGCGATGGCCGTCCGCAGATCCTCGAGGCTCAGCCCGAGAGCCGCGAGCTTGGTGGGATTCGCCTGGATGCGCACCGCCGGCTTTTGTCCTCCGCTGATGCTGACGAGCCCCACGCCTGACAACTGCGAAATCTTCTGGGCGAGACGAGTGTCCGCGAGGTCTTCAATCTTCGGCAACGGGACGGTCTTCGAGGTCAGCGCCAGCGTCAGGATCGGCGCGTCGGCGGGATTCGTCTTGGTGTAAATGGGCGGGTTCGGAAGGTCGCGCGGCAGAAAGTTTCCGCCGGCGTTGATCGCCGCCTGCACTTCCTGCTCGGCGACGTCAATGTTCAGGTCGAGCGAAAACTGCAAAGTGATGAGCGAGCTGCCCGCCGAGCTCGTCGAGGTCATCTGGTTCAGCCCGGGCATCTGTCCGAACTGGCGCTCGAGTGGCGCGGTCACCGACGAGGCCATCACGTCCGGACTGGCCCCCGGATAGAATGTGACGACTTGAATGGTGGGATAATCGACCTGCGGCAGCGCCGATACGGGAAGCTGCTTGTAGGCCACCGCCCCGGCCAGCAGAATGGCCGCCATCAATAGCGACGTCGCTACCGGCCGGAGAATAAACGGACGGGAAATGCTCATGACTTCGGCCGGTGACCGCCGCCTTTGCCTTCGCCCTTGCCCTCGCCGCCTTTGCCTTGCCCAGGCTTGCGGAGGTCCACTTTCATGCCTTCCTGGAGGCGGTCGGCGCCGTCGATTACGACCTGCTCATCGGGCTCGATTCCCTCTTCGATGGATACATCGTTGCCCTCGGAGATTCCCACCTTCACCGGGCGAACTTCGACAGTGGAGTCCTTGATCACGTATATGAACGCGCCCTGAGGCCCGCGCTGAACGGCAGCCGCGGGAACGATCGTCGATCCTCTCTTGCGCTCGAGTAGCCATCGGGCGTTCACAAACTGATTTGGAAAGAGCGCGCCATCCTGATTAGGAAAGACCGCCTTCAAGCGCGACGTGCCGGTCGTGGAATCGATCTGGTTGTCCACAGTCTGCAGAGTACCGGCGGCCAATTTCACCTTGCCGTCGCGGTCGTAGGCGTCCACTTCCAGGGATGCGCCGGCGTTCATTCGCTTCAGGACCGACGGCAAGTTGTCCTCGGGAATCGTGAACAGGACGGAGATCGGTTGCAGTTGCGCGATCACCACCAGACCGTTCGGATCGTTGGCGCGAACCATGTTGCCCTGGTCCACGATCCGCAAGCCAATCCTGCCGCTGATGGGCGCGACGATGCGACAGAACGTCAGCATCAGCCTGGCGTTGTTGATCGTAGCCTGGTCCGCTTTGATGCTGCCTTCAATTTGCGCCACGGTCGCCGTCTGCGTTTCGACTTGCGCCTTGGCGATGACTTGCTCTTCGAAGAGCGTTCGGGAGCGCGCCAGAATCGCTTTGGCGTCGTTGAGCGTGGCCAGGTCGCGGGCCATCTGTCCTTCGGCTTGCTCGAGCTGCACCTGGAATGGACGCGGATCGATCTCGGCGAGCAGGTCGCCTTCCTTGACGAACTGACCTTCCTGGAACGCGACCTTAACGAGCTGCCCGTCGACGCGGCTGCGGATCGTGACTGAGTTGAACGCTGAGACGGCGCCGAGTCCCGACAAGTAGACGGGTATGTCGCCGCGACGCGCCGGCGTCACCACGGGATTGGCGCGCGGACCGGAGCGGCCGCCACCCGGCGGGCCTGGCGTTGCGGCAGGCTTTCCGCGAGCTTCTTGCAGGAAACGGTAGCCGACCGCGCCCCCCACAGCCAGCAGGATCAGCCACACCAACCACTTGCTCGACGACGACGCCGCAGGCGCCGCCGCGGCCGTCGCTTTGGATACTTCCTTCGACACCTCCACCCCGTTCTCAACAGCGTTCTGCATTCCCAAACATTCTATGTCGAGCGTGGGCGACTTGTGTAAAGAAAGGTTAAGGGGGGCTGTGGTAAAATCCGCCTCTCTGGGAGGCTGGACATGATTCTTCCTTTGGTGCTCTTCGCATTCACGTCTCTGCAGCAGTCCGCTGCTCCACCTGCGGTCGAAATGACCGCCGCGGAAAAGCAGTTCCAAGAGGCGATGACCAACGTCACGCTCACCGGATTCTTCACCGTCGGCGACAGCGCCGAGACGCACGAGGACAAGTACACCGTCGAACGCATCACCAAGATTAAGGACGACCTGTGGAAGTTCGACGCGCGCATCCAGTACAACAAGCGCGATTTCCGCGCCTCCATCAACGTGCCCGTGAAGTGGGCCGGCGACTCGCCCGTACTCATGCTCGCCAACTACGCGATCGCCGGACAAGGCGTCTATAGCGCGCGCATCCTCATCTTCAACGGCATGTACGCCGGAACCTGGGGCGCGCAGGATCACGGCGGCAAGATGTTCGGCAACATCATCAAGAACAAGACGGAGGAGAAGTGATCCGGCGGCTCGCGCCACTGGCGCTCCTGGTACTCTCGTTGCCGCTCTCCTTGCCGATTTGGGCGCAACGCCCCGATCCGGCCGCGCTCATCGCCGCGCAGCGCAAGGCCATGGAGAAACTGGCTTTCCTCGACGGCGTCTGGCGGGGCCCGGCGACGACCACTCTGCCCACCGGCGAGAAACACTCCGTCACGCAAACCGAACGCGTCGGACCGTTCCTCGACGGATCGGTGAAAGTCATCGAGGGTCGCGCTTACAACGAGAATGGCTCGGTTGGCTTCAACGCCTTCGCCGTCATTTCCTTTAATCCAGCCACGTCGGCGTACTCGATGCGCTCTTACGCGCAAGGCAACTCCGGAGATTTTGTGGTGAAAGCCACTGCCGACGGCTTTTCCTGGGACATCCCGGCCGGGCCGATGACGATCCGCTACACGGCCACAGTCAAAGACGGCGCCTGGAAAGAAATCGGAGAATTGATCGCGCCCGGAAAGGACCCCGAGCGGATCTTCGAGATGAATCTCAAACGCGTCGGTGATACAAACTGGCCCGCCGCGGGCGCGGTCAACCCCAAATAGAGGAGACGGTCATGGTCGATATCGTTGCTCTCTGCGTCCCCATCGTTCTCTCGGCGGTCTTCGTCTTCGTCGCCAGCTCCGTCATCCACATGATCACTGCCTGGCATAAGACCGACTACCGCAAGCTGCCGGACGAAAACAAGACCATGGAGGCGCTGCGCCCCCTCAACATTCCTCCCGGCGACTATATGATGCCAAGTCCCGGTGGTCCGGACACCTACAAGTCTAAGGAGTTCGAGGAGAAGATGAACAAAGGGCCGGTCGCGGTGATGACCGTGCTGCCGAGCGGCCAGTGGACCATGGGAAGGAACTTGGCGCTATGGTTCGTCTATTGCGTCGTGATCGGAATTTTCGCCGCCTACGTCGCTGGACGCGCGCTCGGACCCGGCACTCCATACCTGCGCGTCTTCCGTTTCGTGGGAACCGCGGCATTTCTCGGATACACCGGTGCGCTTTGGCAGTTTTCCATCTGGTATCGCCGCTCCTGGGTCACGACGATCAAGGGAACGATCGACGGCCTGATCTACGCGATGGTCACCGCCGGAACATTCGGCTGGCTCTGGCCGAAGTAGCTCTTTAGAATTCTTTCAAGCGGATATTGCGGTATTCCACCTTCATTGGCGGACCCACGTGCACCTGCACGCCGATGAGTCCCTCCATCGTACGGTTCGGAACGTCGTCGTCGACCACCACGCACATCAGCGTGTTGTTCAGGATGTGCGTGCACACGTTGCCGCGAATGATCAGGTGATAGGAATTCCAGTCGCTCGTGATGGCCGCGACCGGATCGGTCCACGTTGACAAGATCAGCGGCTTGCGCCCTCCCACCACGTGCGTCATCTGGCCGCGCACGGCAAGGAACAGCCGGCCGCGCTCCTCGTAATTCTGTCCCGTGTACCGGTTCTGGCCGTCAATGTCGGCCTGGTATCCGCGCAACACCCATTGCGTTCCCGGAACCTCCACGCTGCGATAGTTGATTCCGCTGTTCCCGGCGGACGTAATGCGGTAGTCGGCCTTCAGCTCAAAGTCGCGCGGACGGCCGCCGCGCCAAATAATGAAGGTGTTGCTCTTGAGCAGCGTCTCGGGAGTCACCTCGCCCGTCAGGATGCCGTTCTCGACGCGCCAGTATTTTGGATCGCCGTCCCATCCGTCGAGCGTCTTCCCGTCGAAGATGGGACGGAAGCCGGGCTCGTCGCCCGCGGCAGCTTCCGGACGATCGCTTTGCTTCGGCACATACTGCATCCAGAACGCGCCGGCCAGCGATGCAAGAAAAGGTCTGCGTCCCGTGGTATGCATGCGGCTACCTCTTCACGACGCTCAGCGTGACCTGCGAAGGATACTGCTTCGAGTGATGCACCACGTTATGCGCCACAACTCCGGTCTTCTCACTGTAGTTGTTCCCGCCAGTATTCATGTTGCGATCGAAGCGAGGAAAATTGCTGCTCGATACTTCGATGCGGATCTGATGCCCCGCCGCGAAGTAGTTGCTCGTGGTCATCGGCTGCAGCGTCACCTTGTAGGTCTTGTCCTTCGCCATCCAAGCTTGCGGCTTGTCGTATCCGTCGCGATAGCGCAAGCGCTGGATCGTCTCGTCCAGATTATAGGCTGGGCCATCAGGATAGACGTCGATAAGCTTCACGGTGACGTCCGTGTCCTTCACGTCGGATGAAACGTAGAGTGTTACCTCGATGGGACCGCTGACCTCGACGCCTTCCTTGAGCGGCTCCGTCGTGTAGACCAGAATGTCCGGCCGTTCCTCCATCTTGCGCTGATCGAACGCGCCGCCAGTGACGGCGTTCCCGGTGCAGCAGACGTTGCCTCCAAAAGACGGCACGGGATTCATCGGATCGTAGGCGAATGCGTCGGGGGCGTCGCTCGCCGGCGCAACGGACGACAGCGCACCGTCGCCCTTGAGCGTGTTGGCCTTGCCGCCGCTCGCGAAGTAGAACGTCACCGGCTGCGCGCCGCGCGGCGGCCACACATCGGACGATTGCCACTTGTTAAGTCCCATCGTGTAGTAGCGGATCTTGGGCATGTCCTCGAGCACGCGATTCTGCTCGCCCTTCAGAAAGCGATCGAACCAGCCGTAGGTCAGCGCGTCGTAATCGAGGCGCGCATCTCCCACGTGCCGCTCGCCGACCACCGTATCTTCGGTGACGCGTTTGAAGGAGCAGTGCAGCGTCGGCGCGATCACCGCGTACTGCTGATTGGCGATCTCGGGCCGCGCAGTGCGGCGCACGAAGTTGTAAGCGGCAAGATTCGGCCCCACCGAAACGTCGTACCAGGACATGAACCAGAAGCCGGGGATGTTGATTTTCTTGTCGTCGTGCCAGAGTCCGCCCTTATACCACGCCGGATCGTTCGGAGCGCGCTGGATCATCGCGCCACCCGTATCCACCGGCATTTTGTCGGCGAAGATGCCCTTGGGGCCGTCGACGTTGCGCATGATGTCCTCGACCGGCAGATGCGCGAGTCCCTTCGACCAGTCAACCGGCGGCAACTGCTGCGCTAAGTCAAAAGACTTCGAGAAGCGGACCAATTCCTCCTGCGTTAGATTCTGCGGAGGCAGCGGACGGTTCTGATTCTGTTCGCCGTAAGGCCAGGCGATGAAGAGCATCGGCACGGCGCCGCCCCGACACCAGGTGCCC
>CAZRND010000307.1:0-6916 GCA_964601345.1 uncultured Acidobacteriota bacterium
AAGTTGCTCTGGTTACCCGGGGGGCGGACGCGAAAGTTTTCGGAAAGCCCTTTCGACGTCATTACCCTGATCGCCGTGCGCACCGATAGCGAAGCCTACCTGATGCCGGTGCCGCTCTATGCCAACAGCGCCGCCGACCGCGCCGTGCTGCTCGCCCAGCTCGGCATCTCCGCGGTGTTCGATCTGGCGCGGCAGGCCGACCTGATGCTGGTCGGCATCGGCGAGGCCCGGCCGAGCGGCTCATTGGTGCAGGCCGGCATGGTCCGGCCCGACGAGGTCGCCGAGCTCGAGCGGGTCGGGGTTTCCGGCGGGAAACGCGGAATCCCGGTGAAGGGGTTCTGCTGGCCGTGATGATAGCAGGCCAGCAAGGCCGGCAACGGCGCAGGCGGCCGGTAGAGCGCGCCGTGCTTGAATTTCGCTCCCTTGGAAGGCCGCAACGCCAGGTAGTTGTCGAAGGCGAATTTTCCGAGCGCCACTACGACCCGGACGCGCTCGAGCCCTTCAAGTTCCTGGACCAGGAATCGCCGGCAGTTCAACGTCTCCTCGCGCGACGGCTTGTTATCGGGCGGCGCGCAGCGCACCGCGGCGGTGATGTAGCAATCGCGCAAGCGCAGCCCGTCGTCGCGTTCGACGGCCTGCGGCTGGCTGGCAAATCCGGTGCGATAGAGCGCGTCGAAAAGATATTCGCCGCTGCGGTCGCCGGTGAACATGCGTCCCGTGCGGTTCGATCCGTGCGCGCCGGGCGCGAGTCCGAGAATCAGGAGCCGCGCCCGCGGATCGCCAAAAGACGGGACCGGCTTCGCCCAGTAATTCCATTCCCGATAAGCAGCGCGCTTCACTTGCGCGATGCGCGCGCAGTATTGCGCTAGCCTCGGGCAGCGTCGGCAGGCAACGACCTCTTCTTGCAAAGTGGCCAGCGTCATTCCGCATTACTATAACTGCATGGCGATCGCCGGCTGGAAGCCATTTGGATGGGGCGAGACCAAGCCGCATCACTATCTGGCCATGGCCAAGGTAGCCTGGGAGAATCGCGACAACCTGGGCTACGCGTGGCGCATCCTGAATCACGGCGTGTGCGACGGATGTTCGCTCGGTCCCGCCGGCCTGCACGACGAAACGATTCCCGGCACGCATCTCTGCATGACGCGCCTGCGGATGCTGCGGCTGAACACCATGCCGGCGATGGACGTCGGCGCGGTATCCGACGTCGCGTCGCTCGCGGAGATGGACGAGCGCGAGTTGCGCGGGCTCGGCCGACTGCCGTATCCGCTGCTGCGCACAAAGGGAGAGCGCGGATTCCGGCGCATCTCCTGGGACGACGCCATCGAATTGGCGGGCGCGCGCCTCAAAGCGGCCGATCCGCATCGCATGGCGTTCTACACCACATCGCGGGGCTTGACCAACGAAACTTATTACGTCGCGCAAATAGTCGCGCGGCTTCTTGGCACCAACAACATCGACAATGCCGCGCGTCTTTGCCACGCGGCATCGACTGTCGCGCTGAAGGAGTCCATCGGCTGGGGCGCGTCCACATGCTCCTACCAGGATTGGATCGGCACTGACTTCATGGCGATCTTCGGCAGCGATCTGGCCAACAACCAGCCGGTCGCGATCAAGTATTTGCATCATGCCAAGAAAGCCGGAACGCGCATCGTGGTCGTCAATCCTTACCGCGAGCCGGGCCTCGACCGCTACTGGATTCCGTCCATCGCCGAGAGCGCCGTGTTCGGCACGCAGCTCATGGACGATTTTTTCCCGGTGCGCGTCGGAGGCGACGTCGCGTTTTTGAACGGCGTATTGAAGCACCTGATCGAGAACGGCTGGATCGACCGCGCTTTCATCCGCGATCAATCGACGGGATTCGACGAAGTCGAGCGCGCCGTGAGGTCGCAGACGTGGGAGAACCTCGAGCGCCTCGCGGGTCTCGACCGCGCGGCGATGCACCGCTTCGCCGAACAATATGCGCGCGCCAAGACGGCGGTGTTCCTCTGGAGCATGGGACTGACGCAGCATCGTTTCGGCGTCGAGAACGTGCGGTCGTTAATCAACGTCGCTTTGGCGCGCGGCATGGTGGGCCGCGAGAAGTGCGGCCTGGTTCCCATCCGCGGGCACAGCGGCGTGCAAGGCGCGGCCGAGTGCGGCTCCGTGCCCGGAGAATTTCCCGGCGGCTTCGCGGTGAACGAGGAAAATGCGCGGCACTTCGGGGAATTGTGGGGCGCGCCTGTTCCGGCATGGAAGGGAATGAACACAGCGCAGATGCTCGAAGCGGCCGGGCGCGGCGAGCTCGACGTCTTCTACATCGTCGGCGGCAACTTTGTCGAGACCATGCCGGAGCCCGCGCGGATGCGCGCGGCTCTCGAGCGCGTGCCTCTTCGCATCCATCAGGACCTGGTGTTGAACACCGCGATGCTGGCCGAGCCGGGCGAGGCGGTTCTGCTGCTGCCGGGACAAACGCGATACGAGCAGCGCGGCGGCGGAACCATCACGTCGAGCGAGCGGCGTATCCGCTATTCGCCGCAAATCGCCGGCCCGCAGATCGGCGAGTCGCGCTCGGAGTGGGAAATCCTGATGGCCATCGGCAAGCGGGCCGGCGCCAGGGTCCATTTTGAAAGCGGCGACGACATCCGCCTGGAGATGGATCGCGCCATGCCGATGTATGCGGGAATCAAGGACCTGAAAAAAGAAGGCGATTGGGTGCAGTACGGCGGCCCGCTCCTGAAACCGAAGGGACCCGCCCGGTTTCTTCCGGCCACGCCGCCCGAGAATCTGCCTTCCGGCGAGCTTTTCTATCTGGCGACGCGGCGCGGCAATCAGTTCAACTCGATCGTTTACGGAGATGTCGATCCGCTGACCGGCAGCCGCCGCGACGACATCTTCGTCGCGGCCGACGACGCGCAGCGCCTTGGCTTGCGGCAAGGCGACGCGGTGCGTCTCCGCTCGGAGATCGGCGAGATGACCGGGCGCTGCCGCATCGAACCGGTGAAGCCGGGCACGCTGCAGGCGCACTGGCCGGAAGCCAATGTGTTGATCGCGAACACGCTCGATCCGCGCAGCGGCGAGCCGGATTACAACGCGCTCGTTACTTTGGAGAAGTGCTGAGCGCGGCAATCGCCGCTTTCACCTGAAGGTCCTCGGAGGCGGAAACCTCGTCACCCTTGGCGACTCCCAATGCCAGGTTGAAAATCTCCACCTTCAGGCGAGTTTTGACGTAAGGAATGTGGGCCGACCATATGCTCTCCGTGAATCCGATGTCCTCTTTGCGCAGGAACGCTTTGAACTCCTCGAGTACGTCTTTATCCACGGAAAAGTTTGCATCAATCGCTTTGCCGGGAACATAGAGTCGAGCGAAATCGAGAAATCCGGCGCGCGCTTCCACGTAGGCTTCCCAATCGTCGACGCCTGCGATCTGCATCGGGATGTCGGGCGTAATCCCGCCGCCCGTGAAGGCCCGTGTGAAGCGCAGGCCGGGCACCGGTCTCTGGATGGAGCGTCCTGACGGCGTGAAATACTGCGCCGCGGCGAGCGCCAGCCCGGTTCCCTGGCTGAGTGGATAAACGCTCTGCACGATCCCCTTGCCGAACGTTTGCAGACCCACGATGGCGGCGCGGTGATGATCCTGCAGCGCGCCGGCAAGAATCTCCGCCGCGCTGGCCGTTTGGTTGTTCACCAGCACGGCCACTGGAAAATCGTAAGGCTTGGCTACGTCGGCCACCTGGTAGGTGTGTTCCTTCTGCGCCCGGCCTCGCGCGCTCATCACCAGCGTACCGGGCTTGAGAAAGAATCCTGCGATGGCCACGGCCGCGTCCACCAGGCCGCCGTGATTGTTGCGCAGATCAAGCACCAGCGACTTCACCGGTCCCGCGCCCTGGAGCTTCTCGATGGCTTGGTGAACCTCTTCAGTGGACGGCCCTTCAAAAGCATTCAGCTTGATGTAGCCGATGCCGGGCTCCAGAAAGAACACGCGGTCCACCGACGGCTGGGCAATCTCCGCCGGGGCCACGGTGACGGATTTCAGCGCCGCCGACCCGGCGCGGATGAGGCGGAGTTGCGCCGTGGATTTCTTCGTCTCCGTGAGCAGATCGACCAGGTCCTGCACTTCGAGAACATCGATGCGGTGATTGTTGATCTCCACGATCTCGTCCCCTGGCAGGATGCCGCCGCGCGCCGCCGGGCCGCCGGTGAAGGCCTCGAGCACCACGACGCGTCCGGGGATCACCGAGACGATCGTTCCAAAACCCTCGGCGCGTGCCTGTTGCTGCTCCTGAAGCTGATGGAACTGGCCGGGATCGAAAAAAATGGAGTAAGGATCGAGCGCGCGAAGCATTCCAGGGATCGCGCCTTGATACATCAGCTTGTCGGCCTCGACTGGATCGGCGTAGTTCTCCTCCACCGCGGCGAAGAGCGTGGTGAACCGTCGCAAATCTTTTTCGTAATCTTCCTGGCTGGGCTGCGGAACCGCGTCTTGTCTCAACGCCGCACCGGCCCAAACAGCGAGCAGGCAGGCGGCGAGACGGAGAAGGACGTTCCTACTCATAGCGAAGCGCGATGAGCGGCTCGATCCGCGAGGCGCGGCTCGCGGGAATGTAGCCGGCGACGGCGGCGACGAGCATCACGCCTACGGTCGCCGCGACGGCCACCCAGAGATCACCGCCCTTGACTCCGTAGAGTTGCGATTCAATCAAGCGGCCCAGGCCGTAGGACGCAGGCAGAGCCACGAGCACGCCGACGAGCGCAGTGGCGCCAACTTCGCGCATCACCATCCAGCGGACACGCGACGCCGAAGCGCCGAGCGCCATGCGGATGCCGATCTCGCGCGTGCGCCGCGCCACGGTGTAGGCCATCACGCCATACACGCCGAGCGCCGCGAGCAGCGCGGCCAGCGCGCCAAACGCGCCCGACAGCACCACGAGGAAGCGCTCCGCGAAAAGGTTTTCGTCCACCTGCATCTCGAGCGTCTTCACATCGTAGACCGGCAGATTGGCGTCCAGCTTCTTCACCTCATTACGAATCGCATTTATCAGCGTCACCGGATCCTGCACGGTGCGCAGATAGAACGTGAGGCTCGTCGGATTCTTCTGCTGCGTGTAGGGGAAAAAAGCAAATCGTTTGATAGGATCGCGCACGTTGGTGTGCTTCATGTCCTTCACCACGCCCACAATCTCGATGTCGGGCTTGACGTTCCCGGAACCTTGCACGATGTGGTGTCCCACCGGATCGCGACCCTTGAAAAAGAAGCGCGCCGCCGTCTGGTTGATGACGCAGACCTTGGCGCTCGTCTCGTTGTCCTGCTCGGTGAACTCGCGCCCCGCCACTAGCGGAACGCCCATGACGGAGAAATACCCGGAGAGCACGTCGTTGGTGCTCATCTGCAAATCGTCGCGATCGGCCGAGTCATAGCCCTCGATGGTGAAGTTGGAGCTCGATTCACTGTCGCTCAGCAAGGCGACCTCCGCCGCGCTCGCGCCGCGCACGCCGGGGAGAGAAGCCAGCGCGGTCTGCAACTGGCGGTAGAAGGCGAGCAGGCGCGGAAGCGTGTAGCCGTTCAATTGCGGGGCCACGGCGAAGACCACCACGCGATCGCTGCGGATGCCGAGGTCGACGGAGCGGAGGTTCGCGAGACTCCGCGTGAACATTCCCGCGCCCGCGAGCAGGAGCAACATCAGCGCCATCTGCGCCGCGAGCAGAGCTTTGCGGAATCCAGCGCGGGCGTGCCCGCCGACGACGTTCTCCGCTTGGTCCTTGAGGATCGGCGCCAGATTCGGGCGGGTCGCTTGCAGGGCCGGAAAGATGCCGAAGAGCAAGCCCGTGAGCGCGGCCAGAACAAAATTGAAAATCATGACGCGCCAGTCGAGGCTGGCGGAGAGACCACGAGCGCCGATCGTGTTGACGGCTGACAGGAGCGCGTCGAGCGTCCAATAGGCGACGAACAGCGCGCCGGCTCCTCCCGCGAGACCCAAAAGGACGCTCTCGGTGAGCAACTGCCGCACCAACCGGGCGCGTCCCGCGCCGAGCGAGAGCCTGACGGCGATCTCCCGCTGCCGCGATGCGCCCCGCGCCGCGAGGAGATTGGCGACGTTCGCGCAAGCGATGAGCAGCACAAACCCGACCATGCCCATCAAGATCCATAGCGGACCTTCCGCATCGGACCGCAGAATCTGGCGCCCCTGCGCGCCCGGTTCGAGGTTCAGAGGCTTCTTGAGGAATTTCTCGCGCCGCTCGCCGGAGAGCTTGGTCTTCTCCACTTCGGCTTCGAGCAGTGAATGGTAATACGGCGCCAGCGACGCAGCGGCCTTCTGGCGCGTGACGCCGGGCTTCAACCGGCCCAGAATTTTCAGCCAGTAGTCGGCGTGATTTTCCATGCCGTCCCATCCGGGCGTCATCTGCGCCTTCATCATCATCGGGAGGAAGATGTCCGGCGACTGGCCGACCTGCACGCCGAAAAAACCGGCCGGCGCGACGCCGACGACGGTCATGGCGTGGCCGTTGACGGTCATGCGCTGGTTCAGGATCGAGGGATCGGCTGCGAAACGGCGTTGCCAGAATCCAAAACTCAGGACCGCGACTGGATGCCCGCCCGGTGTGCGGTCGTCCTCCTGCGTGAAGAGCCTTCCGAGCGCGGGCTGCACACCGAGCGTTTCAAAATAGTTTCCGGAGACGAGCTCGCCCGCGGCGCGCTCGGTCTGATCGCGGAAGGCCACGCTGGCGGGAATCGAGTATCGCGCCAGCAATCCGGCGAAGACTTCGTTGTGGTCGCGCAGATCGCGGTACATCGGATAGCTGAAGGACGAAGCGCCGCCTTGCCCGTCGCTGTTGACGCGGCCGTTCCGCAGGCCGGGGGACTTGATCCCCACCAGCTCCCCGGGAATCCGCCCCGGCCCGGGAGGTAAAAGAACTGGTTGGCCTGGCGCAGCGGCTG
>CAZRND010000308.1:0-5913 GCA_964601345.1 uncultured Acidobacteriota bacterium
TGCCGACCGTGATCCACTGGCCGGGTTCGTAGGCGGGAACGCCGGCATCCGGTGTGATGCGCACGACGACGAGCTCGTCGTGCACCGGCCGCACGTACGTCACGGTGGCGTTGTACTCGGTGTCGCGGCTGGTGTCGCGGCTGGTGTCGCGCGTGTCGCGAGCGTCGCGAGCGTCGCGAGCGTCGCGAGCGTCGCGGGCACCGCGGGCGTCGCTGTTGCCGCGGCCGTTCCGAAGGCCGGGGGAGTTGATAACGACCAGCTCCTCGGGATGCGGCACCGGCAGCGGACGAAACAGAATCTGGTCGAGCAGAGAAAAGATCGCCGTGTTGGCTCCGATGCCGAGCGCCAGCGAGCCGATCACCACCGCGGCCAGCAACGGCGTACGCCGGAAAGTGCGGAAGGCGTAGCGGAAATCCATGAGAATCATTAGACCACAAGCCATGTTAGTGTTTCTGCATGAAACCTAGCCTCGTCCTTCTCGTCATCGCCGCACTGGCCGCGCCGGTGCTCTCCGCGCCGCCCGCTTTCGAGCTGACCATCGACAACATCATGCGTGGGCCGTCGCTCGTGGGCTACGAGCCGCGCGCTGTGCGCTGGTCGGGAGACAGCCGGCAGATTTATTTCGAGTGGAAGCAGTCGAGCGAGCCGCGCGAGAAGGACTTCGCGACCTACGTCGTCAGCCGCGACAACACCGGGCTGCGAAAGATGAGCGAGGAGGAAGCCAAGAACGCTCCGCCCGTCGGACGTCCGGAACAAACCAAGAACAAGAAGATGGCCGTCTACGCCACGGGCGGCGATCTGTTTCTCTACGACTATGCCGCGGGCCGGCGCTTGCCCCTGACCAAGACCACCGACGCCGAGGGGAATCCGCATTTCACCAAGGACGAGCGCCATGTATCCTTCACGCGCTCGAACAATCTTTACGTGATGTCGCTCGAGACCGGCGCCGTCGAGCAGTTGACGGACATCCGCCTTCCCGGCGCAACCACTCCTGCCGCGCCCACCGGAGGCGGCGGAGGCGGGCGAGGCGGCCGCGGAGGCGTCGCGGCGCCAACTACCGAGGAGCGCAAGGGGACCGACAGCCAGGAGTATCTCAAGAAGGAAGAGCGCGGCCTTCTCGACATCGTCAAGCGACGCGCCGAGAAACGCGAGGAGGACGAAGCCAAGCGAAAGAAGGAAAATCCGCGCAAACCCTTCAACCTGACAGCACGCCAGACCGTCGCGAACCTGCAGCTCTCTCTCGATGGAACGTTCGTGATCGCCACTGTGAATGAGCCGGGCGATGGCACAAAGAACATCATCGTACCGAACTATGTCACCGAATCGGCATACACCGAGGACATCAATGGCCGGAACAAGGTAGGTGACGTTCAGAACCGCACGCGCATCGCGATCTTGAGCGTGGAGACGGGCGACGTCAAGTGGGGACGCCGGACAGAAGAAAGACGTGCAGCTCTCGAATCCGGTTTGGTCCGAGGACGGGAGCAAGGCCGTCCTGATGGCGCGCGCCAGCGACAACAAGGATCGCTGGATTCTGGCGCTCGATTCCGCGACGGGCAAGACGCGCGTCCTGTTCAGCGAACATGACGACGCCTGGATCAACGGATTCGGCACGCAGACCCTGGGCTGGATGAAGAGCGACGCGGATATCTATTTCCTCTCGGAACGGGACGGCTATTCGCATCTCTACACCGTTCCATACGCCGGCGGAGACGCGCGGCAGCTCACGTCCGGAAAATGGGAAGTTGCGAACGCGCAGCTCGCGGAAGACAAAACGCACTTTTTCCTCACCACGAGCGAAGGCGGGCCGTTCGAGCGCCACCTGTACGCGATGGCGGCAAACGGAGGCGAACGCATCCGGATCACATCGAATCCGGGCAACCATCAAGCCACAATCTCGCCCGACGAGAAGTCGCTCGCCGTGATTTACTCCTTCACGAACAAGCCGCCGGAAATCTACATCGAGGAGAACCGGCCGGGAGCTTCGGCAGTGCAAGTGACGCACTCTCCCTCGCCCGACTTCGCCGCCTATCCGTGGATCGAGGCGCCGATCGTGCAGATCCCGGCGCGCGACGGCGTGATGGTACCGGCGCATCTCTACAAACCGAAGAACGTAGCGCCCGGCGCGCCGGCGGTCATCTTTGTGCACGGCGCGGGCTATGCGCAGAACGTCCACCGCTGGTGGTCGAGCTACTCGCATGAATATCTCTTCCATCATCTGCTGATGGAAAAGGGCTACGTGGTCGCCGATCTTGACTATCGCGCATCGGCGGGATATGGACGTGACTGGCGCGTGGCCATCTATCGCCACATGGGCGGCAAGGATCTCGACGACCAGGTCGACGCAGCCAACTGGCTAGTGAAGGAACACGGAGTCGACGCGCGCCGCATCGGCATCTATGGCGGGAGCTACGGCGGCTTCATCACGCTTGTGGCCATGTTCACGCAGCCGGATGTTTTTGCCGCAGGCGCGGCGCTTCGTCCGGTGACCGATTGGGCGCAGTACAACAATCAGTATTCGGGAAACATCCTCAACCTGCCGCAGAAGGACACCGAGGCGTACCACCAATCTTCGCCGAGTTACTTTGCGTCGGGGCTGAAGGGTCCGCTGCTCATCTGCCACGGCATTGTCGACACCAATGTGAACTTCCAGGATTCCGTGCGCCTGGTGCAGAAGCTGATCGAGCTGCGCAAGGAGAACTGGGAGCTGGCCGTCTATCCCGTGGAGGATCACGGCTTTCTCGAAACCACGAGTTGGGTCGACGAGTACAAACGCATCTTCAAACTCTTCGAAACCAACCTGAAGAAGGACCTGCCGAAATTAAAGAAAAAATAATGGTATTCCGGACAGGTGAGGCGTAATATGTCGGGCCAGGAGGGACTTTCACCATGACTTTCCTGGAAAATATCTTCGGAATATCACCCGACGGCGGATCTGGGACGATTGAGCTTCTGCTGATCGCTCTGCCGATGGCGATCTATTTCCTGCTCCGCTCCGTGCGGAAGGGCGCGCGGCAAAGGAGCTAGCCCATGGCCGTCCAGAACATCAACGAAAAGCTAGTCTCCGACCCGAATTTCGCGCCTTTCGAGGGCCACTATCGTAAGCCCGTGAAGACGTCAGTGGCGACGGGGCCGACCAAGGCCTTCGTCGATCTCGATGCCCTTCTCGGCTCCCTGGAAGCGGATAGCCAGATGCGCGCCAAGTACAAGTTGAAGCCTCGCACGATCGCGCAGAAAGCGCATCCCGGGACAGGACCCGTGGGACCGCAGAAGCGCTTTCCCGAAGAGAACAAGAATGTCAGCGTGCCCTGCTGGGTCTGCGCTGTGAAGTATGAAACGGGAAAGTCCGGCGACAACGATTTTCATGTGATTCTGGGCGATGCCAAGAAGCCCAAAAAATACATGACCGCGGAAGTTTCGGGACTTCCCGCCGGCGGACCGGCCCTGGCGACGCTTCGAGGCGCGCGTCGGCAGTTGGTCAGCTTGTTTCCGACCACCAAGCTGGCGACCAAGTACTACCAGCCCACCCCGCCGATCAAAGTGCACGTCAAGGGTTCGCTGCACTTCGACGGCGACCACAGCGCGGGCAAGATCGGGCCGAAGGGCATGAATCCGCAGACCGTGTGGGAGATCCATCCGGTGACCTCGATCAAATGAGGTAGACTTTCTGGATGGGCCGAATCCTGGGTTTGCTATTGGTGCTCGCGGGCGGGCTCTTCGCCGCCGATAACGACTGGTACCGCTGGCGCGGAGTGAATGAAGACGGAATGGCGCGCGGCGACGCTCCCATCGAGTGGAGCGACACGAAGAACGTAGCCTGGCGCACGCCGGTCCCAGGCCGCGGCTTCTCATCCCCCGTCGTCTGGGGAGACAAGATTTTTGTTACCAGCGCCGTGCCCATCGGCGAAGCGGCTGCCGCTGCGGCGCCGCCTGCCGGTCCGCAGCGCGGAGGACGCGGCGGCGCTCCGGGCGGCGCGGGCATGGGTCCCGAATACAGATTCGTCCTGCTCTGCATCGACCGGAACAACGGCAAAGTCCTCTGGGAACGTGTTGCCGCGACAGCGAAACCTCACGAAGGCTATCATCCGAAATACGGCAGCTTCGCCTCCAACAGTCCCATCGTCGACGGCAAGTACGTCTACGCGTTCTTCGGATCGCGCGGGCTCTTCGCCTACGACCTGGCCGGAAAACTCATCTGGCAAAAAGATTTTGCGCCGATGCGCACCAAGAACCAGTTCGGTGAAGGCGCGGCCCCGGCCATCGACGGCGACTTGCTCTACCTGAAGTTCGACCAGGAGGAAGATTCCTACCTCGCGGCGGTCGACAAGAAAACCGGCAAGGAAGTATGGCGCGTCCCTCGCGACGAGCAGACCTCGTGGTCGCAGCCGGTGGTGGTCGCGTACGAAGGCAAGAAGCAGTTGGTCGTCTCCGCCTCGAAGAAAACGCGCTCCTACGATGCGGCAACGGGAAAGCTCATCTGGGAGACGGCAGGGCTCGGCGCGAACGTAATTCCCGCGCCGGTGGCCGCCGGCGGATTGGTCTTCGTGATGAGCGGATACCGCGATCCGAACCTGCAGGCGATTCGTCTCGGCCGTGACGGCGACCTCGCCGGAACCGACGCGATCGTTTGGAAGAACGATCGCGGCAATTCCTACACGCCGTCGCCCGTGCTCCACGACAACAAGCTCTACATGGTCACCGACAACGGCATGATCAGTTGCCTGAATGCGACAACCGGCGAGGCTTTCTACCGCCAGCAGCGCCTGCCGAAGCCCTACAACTTCAAATCGTCTCCCGTCGGCGCGGGCGGCAATCTGTACCTCGCGACCGAGGAAGGCGACGTGGTGATCGTCAAGATGGGCGAGAAGTACGAAGTGGTCGCGACCAACACGCTCACCGACCAGACCTTCATCGCCACGCCCGCGATCGTCGGCGGCAGCATCTACCTGCGGAGCCAGGACACGCTTTTCTGCATCCGGGCTAAGTAATGAGCCTTCATCTCTCCGTTAAGCCACGGGAAGAAGCAAACATTTGGAACTTTCCGTTAGGCATTCCGGGATTCCGGTATGCCGACCTGAACCGGGTGCGCCGTATCGCCGCTCTCGATCAGGTATTTCGCGACGAGCTGGCGGCGGCCGATCCGAAGCTCGCCGCCGATTACGCCGCTTATCGCAACGGTCACGCCACGAGCGATGTTCTGATCAAAGTCGCCGCGTATGTGGGCCCTTTCGTGGCCCGCCTCTTCGACATCCAGCCCGAATATCACGCACTTGAGGAAAAGCTGCTCAATGAGAGCCGCGTCTTCGAATGGAAGAAAAAATTTCTCGACAAGCGCGTCCTGAAGCTGCGCCCCACGAGCGAAGCAATGGCCGCATGGAATCTGGACGATCGCGAAATCCGCTATCGCCAGGCGGTGAACCGCCTGCTCGGGTCCGCTTCGTTTGCCGACGATCCGGAACGCGAGCTGGCGGAGGCGGGCCTGAAGGCGCTCGCTCAAACGGACGCCGCCGAGGACTTGGCCGCCGTCGAGAAATGGGCCGAAGCCCTGGCGTTCCATCCGGATTTGCGGCGGCGCTCGGCGCACTTCTCCTCCTTCCGCTTGCCGGAGAAGCTCGACTTCGAAAACCTGGTGAAGATCGAGAGGCCCGACCCGCAGCATCCCGAGAAGATGGTAGGCCCGCGAGAGACGCGCCGTTTTCGCGACGGATTCCGGCTCACCGACACGCGCATGTCGCAGCGCGAAGCCATGCAGGAAGTGCACTACTGCATCTACTGCCACGAACGCGACAAGGACTCGTGCTCGAAGGGCTTTCACAAGCAGGGCCAGGTCCTGAAGAACCCGCTCGGCCTTCCCCCCGAAGGCTGCCCGCTCGACGGAAAGATGTCGGCACCCCAATCGACCCGCTCCACAGG
>CAZRND010000308.1:5923-6897 GCA_964601345.1 uncultured Acidobacteriota bacterium
GGGGTTCCCCCCCAAGTGTGCCCGCTCGACGAGCAGATTTCGGAAGCCCCTACGCTCCGGCGCGACGGCAACGCTATCGGCGCGCTGGCCACGGTGATGGTCGATAATCCGCTGTGCGCCGGAACGGGACATCGCATCTGCAACGACTGCATGAAGGCCTGCATCTTCCAGAAGCAGACGCCCGTGAACATCCCGCAGGTGGAAACTGGAATCCTCACCGACGTGCTCGCGCTGCCCTATGGATTCGAGATCTACTCGCTCTTCACGCGCTGGAATCCGCTGAACCCGGTGCGCCCGGTGCCGCTCCCGTATAACGGCAAGAAAGTTCTAGTCGTCGGGATGGGGCCGGCCGGTTACACGCTCGCGCATTTTCTGCTGAACGAAGGATTCGGCGTGGTGGGCATCGACGGCCTGCGCATCGAGCCGCTCTCGGTGGACATGCGCGGATCGAAGCGCCGCGTGCCGCAGCCGATCCGCGACATCAGCCACGTCGTGGGCAACCTCGACGAGCGCTTGATCCTGGGATTCGGAGGCGTCTCCGAATACGGCATCACCGTCCGCTGGGACAAGAATTTTCTGGACATCAATTACCTGGTGCTGATGCGCCGCAAGAAATTCCGCCTCTATGACGGCGTGCGCTTCGGCGGCACGGTCACGATCGACGACGCCTGGGAGATGGGCTTTGACCACATCGCCATCGCCACGGGCGCGGGCCGGCCGACGCTCGTGGACGTCAGGAACAACGTGCTCCGCGGCATGCGCCAGGCTTCCGACTTCCTCATGGGCCTGCAGGCCTCGGGCGCCTACAAGAAGAACACGCTGGTGAATCTGCAAGTCGATCTGCCGGCGGTGGTGCTCGGCGGCGGCCTCACGGCCATCGACACAACCACCGAGCTGATCGCCTAATACCTCGTAACAGGCCAACAGGCGCCTGAACCCTTCGGACCGCCCCCCGGGCCATACGGACGCGCCCC
>CAZRND010000309.1:0-6801 GCA_964601345.1 uncultured Acidobacteriota bacterium
CCTAAGGCCGGAGGGTCGCGGGGAGTCTCGGCCGCGGCGGGGTCAACCGGATCCCTTGGTGGACAGCTCGGCAAAGTGCTCGGCTGCCGCGGCGTCGGCACCGCCGGTTCCGACGAGAAGTGCGCCTGGCTGACAACGCAACTCGGCTTCGACGCCGCTGTCAATTACAAGACGGCCGGCGACCTTCGTGCCGCGCTGAGCGCGGCGTGTCCGAACGGCATCGACATCTACTTCGAAAATGTCGGCGGACCGATGCTCGAAGCTGTTCTGCAGCTCATCAACACAAGGGCACGCATCCCCGTCTGCGGCATGATCTCGCAATACAACCTGCAGACCCCCGACCCCGGTCCGCGTTTCCTGTTCCGGCTGATCATGACGCGATCGTTGATGCAGGGCTTCATCATCTCCGACCACTTCGATCTTTTGCCCGAGTTCATCGGCGAAGTCGGCCCCTTGCTCAAGACCGGCAAGATCAAGTATCAGGAGACGATCGTCAACGGCATCGAGAACGCGCCGAAAGCCTTTCTCGGATTGCTGAAGGGCGAGAACTCCGGCAAGATGCTCGTCAAGATCGGCGAGTAAAAAAAGAGAGGAACTTCCGGCGTTTTCCTTCGTCTGTAAGGCATGCGGGAAATCCGTTATGCTGCGCGCGTTCTCCTCAACAGCCCAGTCTTTACGCTGACCGCCCTGGTGACGCTCTCCCTGTGCATCGGCGCGAACACAGCCATCTACAGCGTGGTCGACGCGGTGCTGTTCCGCCCGCTTCCCTACCCTGAGCCCGAACGTCTGGCACAGGTCGTCCGGTCCTATCGATCCAGCGCCGGATCGAGCGACGGGGTCAGCCAGGACGGCCGCACCTGGGAAACCGTGCGCGATCACGCCACGCATCTCGACAGCGCCGTCTATGGAGGCGCCTCGGGAGTTAATTTCGCGACGGGACACAATATCGAATTCGTCCAGCAGCAACGCGTGTCGGCGGGATTCTTCCACGTTCTCGGCGTGGCGCCGCTCCTCGGACGAGAATTCACGCGCGCCGAAGACGTCCCCAACGGCGCGCCCGTCGCCGTCCTGAGCCACGGCTTTTGGAAGCGCGTGTTTCAGGAAGATCCTGCCGCGATCGGCCGGACCATCAAACTGCGGGGCGAGCCATTTACAGTCGTAGGGATCATGCCCGCCGGATTCCAGACCGATTGGCCCGCCGATCTGTGGACGCCGCTGCGCCCGTCGACTAAGGGCGAGGGGGCCGGCACGAACTACTCCATTATCGCGCGGCTTCGGCCGGGAGTCAGTTGGGGCGAGGCCGATGCGGAGATGACCGTGCTCGGTGAAACGGCGCTCAAGGAAGTAAAGCCTTCGAAGGGTGTGTCTCTGCGGCTGGCCGTGATCCCGCTGCAACTCGGACTCACACAAGATTTGCGGAAGGCGGTTTTCATTTTTTGGGGATCCGTCGGCGTCGTGCTGCTCATCGGCTGCGTCAATAGCGCCAGCCTGCTCCTGGCCCGCGCGGCAGGCCGCACCCGCGAGATGGCCACGCGTATGGCGCTCGGATGCGGGCGCATCGGCCTGATCCGGCAGATGCTCGTGGAAAGCTTGCTGCTCGGAATCTGCGGCGCGGCGGGCGGCATTCTGTGCGGATACCTGTTGCTCCAAGCGCTCGGGGCAACGGCGCACGAGCTGCTCGGCGTCTGGCAAACTCTCGAGCTGGATCCGCGCGTGCTCGCAGTGACCATCGGACTCGCGCTGCTCGCCAGCCTGATATTCGGCCTCTCCCCGGCGTTTTACGCCAGCCGCGTGGACATCCATGCAGCGCTGGCGGAAGGCGGCGGACGCGGCGTCGCGGGCGGCCGCAGCCGCTGGCCGCGACGCATCCTGGTGGCGTGCGAAGTAGCTCTCGGATTCGTGCTGCTGATCGGCGCCGGATTGCTGATTCGTACGTTCGCCTATTTGAACCACGTAACTCCGGGATTCGATCCTGAGAATGTGCTCACCGCCAGCTTGTCGCTGCAGGACGCCCGCTATGACACCGCCGACAAGGCGAATCGCCTCTTTGACGAAACGCTCTCGCGCATACGCGCTCTACCCGGCGTCGAGGCCGCGGGCGTGGGATTGAGTCTGCCGTATCAGCGACCCTTGAACGTCGGCTTCCGGCGCATCGCCGGATCGGCGCCCGAAGAGAAGACGCAGATCACCAACCTCACATATGTCACTCCCGGATACTTCGAGGCGCTGCGAATCCCGGTGCTTGCGGGACGCCTCTTGGCGGAATCGGATTCCGCGACTGCAGCTCCGGTAGTGCTGGTGAACGAGCAGTTCGTGAAAGACTACTTCCAGGATCAGGCGCCGCTCGGCCGCCAAATCCGGATTTCCAGCGCCAACCGCGAGATCGTCGGCGTTGTGCGCGACGTGCAGCAGCGTCCCGGCTGGGGAACTCATGGACCGATCGCGCCGATGGCGGGTGTGTTCATGCCCGCGTCGCAAAATGCCGGCAGCCTGATGATGGTCCATACCTGGTTCTCGCCGAACTGGGTCGTACGAACGACGCGTCCTCGCGGCGATCTGGCTCGGGAAATGCAGCGCGCCGTGACCGCGGTGGATCCGGAGCTGCCCTTCGCCGCGTTTCGCACGATGGAAGAGGTCAAGCTGCGCACGCTCGGCTTCCAACGCTTTCAAGCCGTTCTTCTCGCCTTGCTCGCCGGGCTGGCGCTACTCCTGGTGGCCGTCGGTCTCTACGGATTGATCTCGAATTCCGTGGCCGAGCGGCGGCGCGAGATGGGCATCCGCCTGGCGCTCGGAGCGACGACCGCGCAGGCGATGTGGTCGGTGATGGCCCCAGGACTGGCACTGGCTGTGGCCGGCGTTGGTTTCGGCTGGCTACTGGCCGGAAACGCGGCGAAGGCCCTTCAGCATTTTATTTGGGGCGTGACGCCGGCCGATCCCGCCACATTCACCGTCGTTGCCCTCGGGATGCTTGCAGTCGCCGCTTTGGCCAGTCTTCTGCCGGCCCTGCGAATCGCAAAGCTGAATCCAGCGGAAACTCTGCGGAACGAATGATGCCGGCTATCCGGCGTGAAGCTCGTCCATGATCGCTTGGCGGGCCTCGTCGGAGATTTCCACGAACTCCACTCCGATCCCGATGCCCGGCTGGCAGAAGCGGACTTCGGCGCGCGCACTGACTTCGTAATTCCGGCGTACCAGGTAGAAGGAAAGCTTGAGCACCGCGCCTTCCGGATAGTGCTTCGGCGTGTTGATAAACATCCCGCCGGGACTCAGATCGGGCGGGCGCACCGGAATTGCTTCGCTTGATCCCTCGTAGATCACCGTCAGGTCGCGGTACTGGCCGAAGCGGGCATGCAGCCGCGCGTGAGCCAAGTCGACTTGGTTGTTCATGATCCTTCCACTCCTGCTCCGACCCGGCGACCCTGCTGCGGCGCTGTGGGACCGGTGCGGCGGACGCCCGTTCCGCAATAGGGACAATACATGAACGACGGCGTCAGGACCTTGTTGCAATTGCGGCACCGCGTCCCACCGGCATTGTCGAAGGGGACCACGCGCAGCACTTCCTCGATGGTCGTATACCCCTTCCGTACCTTTTCCAAGGCGTCGTCGGCCATCATGCGCATCCCGCTGCTGCGGGCCAGATTGCGGATTTCCTCGTCGCGCACCGAAGTCCGGATAGCCTCGCGGATCTGTTCGTCGAAGACCAGCATTTCGTAGATGCCCACGCGTCCCTTGAAACCGGTGTTGTCGCAGGCCGGGCAACCCATCGGCGTGAACATCCGGTCTTCGACCTCCACAATGCCGGCATTCAGCAGCTTGGTGGCATATTCCGTGGTCGTCACGCCCTCCTCACGGCAGGAGCAGAGCTTGCGCACCAAGCGTTGCGCGATGATGGCGGTGACCGACGAAGAAATCATGAATCCGGGAATGTGCAGGTCCAGCAGACGGGTGATCGCCCCGACCGAGTCGTTGGTGTGCAGCGAGGAGAGCACCAGGTGTCCGGTCTGCGACGCTTGCAGGCCGATTTCCGCCGTTTCAGTGTCACGAATCTCACCGACCATTACGATATTCGGGTCTTGCCGGAGGATGGACCGCAAACAAGTCGAGAATGTCAGCCCGGCCTTGGCATTGACCTGCACCTGGTTGATGTCTTCGATCTTGTATTCCACCGGATCTTCCACGGTGATGATGTTCACGGTGGGCGAGCGCAGAGTGTTCAGGCAGGAATAGAGCGTGGTGCTCTTGCCCGATCCTGTGGGACCGGTGACCAGAACCATGCCCTGCGGCATCTTCAGGATCTCGTCCAGCTTGGCGCCGATCGCCTCGGGCAGGCCCAACTCGGCAAAGCCGACGCGGGTTGCGGAGGAGTCGAGCAACCGCATAACGACTTTCTCTCCATAGTGCGTCGGGAGCGTGGACACGCGGAAGTCCAGATGGCGCTGACCCATCTGCACCAGGAAGCGTCCGTCCTGTGGCTGGCGGCGCTCGGCGATGTCCATGTCGGCGAGGATCTTAATGCGCGAAGTGAGCGAGGTCTGTAGCTCGGTGGGAATCGTAGTCAGCTCGCGCAGCACGCCGTCCACGCGGATGCGCACCACGGTGGTCAGGGCCTGCGGCTCGATGTGAATGTCGCTGGCTTTCTTGGTGGCCGCCGCGCAGAGCAGCGCCGACACCAGCGAGACCGCCGGAGTCTTTTCCTGGCGCATCTCGGCCTCGAACTCGTCCATGGCCGCCTTGTTCCGGTCGCTGGCGCTGGCGGTGAAGAACTGCATGCCCGAAACGTCCACCTGCTCGACGAACGGCAGCTTCTTCTGGTCCGGACTCATCTCCACCGCGCCCTCATCGCCGTCTTCGTAGCACTTCTTGATGGCTTGATCGATCTCGGACTTGAATCCGAGCCGGGGCGAGATCTCCATGCCGCAGAGGAACCGCAATTCGTCGAGCGCCCTGAGGTTTTGGGGCTCGGCCATTACGGTCACGACCTTCTTGCCGTCGCGCACCATGGGCAGGGCGCTATACCGTTCGGCGGCGGCGCGGGGCACCAGTTTCAACATCGCTTTTTCAATCGTGGCGAAGCGGGCGTCTACGTAACGAAAATGAGTGACTTCTTCCAGAGCGGCTACGATGTCGTCTTTCGACACCAAGCCCCGCTGCATGAGCATTTCCCCCAGGAGGAGGCTTCCGCCCTGCTGCTCGTTGAGCGCTTTTTCCAGATCGGCTGCCGAGAGACGTTTTTGTTCCTTGAGAACGTCCCCCAATCGTTTCCTAGCCATTGAAGGCCTATTATAGCTGAAACCAAGGCGTCAGGCGGGCTTGGCAGGTATCGAATCCAGCACGCAGCGGAACCCCCGGCGCCGGAGGCGAGTTTCGGGTGGGTGCCAAGTCCGGTTCGAGAGGCGGGACTGGGCCCGGTGGTCGTCCCACGATCCTCCACGCACTACGCGGTATTTCCCTTCTTCAGGGCCCTTGGGATCGGTTTCGGGCTCGGCGGAATAGTCGTAAGACCAGTCCGCGCACCACTCCCAAACGTTGCCTAACATGTCGTAAAGGCCGAATGCATTGGCTTCTTTTTGATTCACGGGACGGGGCGACGCCGGTGTGACCTCGAACCACGCGATCTTGTCGGGCTCGCCGTAAACGGGCTTGGTGCAGCCGCCGCGGGCGGCATACTCCCACTCGGCTTCGGTCGGCAGACGGCCCCCTGCCCATTCACAAAACGCTTGCGCCTCGGACCAGGTCACGCCGGTGATGGGAATATCGTCGCGAAACTGCGGAATATATTCCATCGGCAATCCGACGTTCTTGGCTTTGGCAAAGCGGCGATAAACGCGAATGGTGATGGGCGTTTCGGCGATCCAAAAGCCCTTCGTCAGGGTTACAGAATGACGCGGAAATTCGAACGATCCAGCGTCCTTGTCGTCATCCGACGCGCCCATTTCGAAGGTTCCGGGCGCGATATAGATGTAACCCATGCCGTCGATGGGATTCACCTGCCGCGGAAGCCCGGCCGCGATCGGCGGAGGCTCCTGGGCGGTTACCACTCGCACTTTCAACGCGCCGCCGGACGCCCCTGTCAACTCCGCGCCCACCTCGGCCGCATTCGCGAAACGCGCGTGCGGATCCTTCTCCAGGCACTTGAGAATCACTTGCTCCACCGCAGGCAGGATTTGCGCGTTGCGCTTCGACGGAGGTTCCGGCCGCTCGGAGATTTGCTTCATGGCCATGGCCAGCGGATCCTCGGCGCTGAAGGGAGAGTCTCCGGTGACCATCTCGTACATGATCAATCCGAGCGCGTAGACGTCGGTCCGAGGATCGAGCGGCTTGCCCTCGACCTGTTCGGGAGCCATGTAGCGCGGCGTGCCCATGGCCATTCCGGTCTGGGTGAGGCCGGTGTTGCCGAACCCGGCGATGCCGAAATCCATGAGCTTGATCTCGCCGTCGCCGTGAATCATCACGTTGGCCGGCTTCAGGTCGCGGTGGATGGCGTTCTGGCGATGCACCTCGGCCAATCCGTCGCACAGGCCCGCCACGATGGGCAGCGCCTCCTCCCACGGAGGCGTGCCGTTTTCATCGAGGATGTCCTTCAACGTCTGGCCTTCCACCAGCTCCATGGTGATGTAAGCCATCGGGCCGGTGCGGGCGAAGTCGAAGACGCGGCACACGTTGCGATGCGTGATCCGGCGCGCGACGCGCAACTCGTTCTTGAACCGCTCGAGCGCCCGGGTGTCGCTGGACACTTCGGGGCGAAGCACCTTCACCGCCACCGACTCGCCCGTCTCCTGGTCCATGGCTTTGTAGACTATG
>CAZRND010000310.1:0-6796 GCA_964601345.1 uncultured Acidobacteriota bacterium
CATATGAAGCTCTTGAAATTCGTCTTGGTGGTGTTTGTACTTGCATCCGTCGCCGGCATCGCCAACGAGGATTTCTCCTCGAACCTGCGCGCGATTCCCTATCCCTTCCAGAACTCCGGGCCCGGCACGAACATCGAGATCTATCACGGCTCGCATGGACGCTTTGAGACGAACGCGCCGATCCGCACCTTCGTCGCGTACAAGATCAAGGACCAGGAGAACATCCTCGCCGCCTACACCTGCTCGCCGCTCGTGGCCATTCCGGTCAACGACCTGCGTCCCGGCGTGAAGGTTCTGGGCAAGACCATCGCCGAGCTGGGCAACCGGAACCGGCCGCTCGACATGATCGTTTATCGCAAGGACGGCAAGGACTGGATTCTGGTGAACAACAGCAGCCGCGGCGTCATGAAGGTCTCGACCGAGAACCTCGACGGCTTCCCGGCGATCAAGGCGCAGACCGAAGTCACCGGCGTGCCCTATACGACCATCGAAAGCTGGAAGGGCGTGCAGCACCTCGACAAGCTCACGGAAACGAACGCGCTGCTGCTCGTGCGCGCCGAGAGCGGATCGCTCGACCTGAAGACCGTCGCTCTGCCGTAGTGCCGATTCTTCTGCTCCTGCTGCTGCCGCAGATCCTGCCCCATCTTTCCATGGATCCCGGCGGCAGCTTCCGTGTGACCGGATGGGACCCCGCCGGTCACGCGGCGACGGAGTGGACGCAGTTGTTCGGCGTTTACGTGGAGCCCCGCACCGAGTCTTCCCCGCCCATCAGTGGACGTTACGTCGTAGAAAAGGGCGAGCTGATTTTCAGCCCGAGATATCCGCTCGTACCGGGCGTGAAGTATCGCGCTGTCTTCCGGCCGCCGGGCGAGGCCGAAGTTTCGGCTGTTTTTGAAGTGCCGAAGGCGGCCGGTCCGCCTGTTACAATCGAAGAGATATATCCAACCTCTTCAGCGTGGCCCGAGAATATCCTCAAGTTGTACATTCACTTTTCCGCGCCCATGTCCCGGGGTGAAATGGTGGACCGCATACGGCTCCTTGATGCCCAAGGAAAGCCCGTAGAGCTGCCCTTTCTCGAGCTCGCCGAAGAGTTGTGGGACCCTGAAGGCAAGCGCCTCACCGTGCTCTTCGATCCGGGCCGCATCAAGCGTGGCCTGGTGCCGAATCGCGACGTCGGTCCACCGATCATGGAGGGCGGCAACTACACGCTGGTGATCGATCAGGGCTGGCCCGACGCCCACGGCAATCCGCTGCGTGAGACTTATCGGAGGCAATTCCACGTCGGGCCGGCGGTTCGAACGGCGGTGGACCTGAAGACCTGGCGGATTACTGCGCCGCTGGCAGGAAGCAGCGGCCCGCTCGAGATCCGCTTTCCCCGTCCGATGGACCGGGCCTTGGCCCTGCGGCTCATTTCCGTGGCGGACGTGCCCGGCACCGCGGAAGTGGACAGCGAGGAGACGCGCTGGCGCTTCACGCCCGAGCGTCCTTGGAAGGCGGGCGCTTATCAGTTGCGTGTCGGCACGGCGCTCGAAGATATTTCCGGAAACAAGGTCGACCGTCCCTTCGATGTGGACGTGTTCGACCACGTCGAGAAGACGATTTCCACGACGACGAAAACTCTGCGCTTCACCGTGAAGTAGCGAGCAACGCCAGCGTGACCCATCCGGTGGTCGAGATGTGCTGCGCGTAGCTCTGCGATCCGGCCGGACGCGTCGTGGCGACCCATCCGCCGGTCGAGAGCTGTTCCTTCAACAGCCAATCGCGGCCCGACGCGATGGCCGCGCGCGCTTCCGGGACGCGATCCTGCACGGCGTTGAGCGCCAGCATCGCGACGGCAGTGTCGAACGGCTCGGAGGGAGAATTCCGGTACGGTCCCCAAGCCGAACCTCGGTTCCGGTTCCGCATGAGCACGTCGAGAGACGCCCGCCAGTCTTCCCCGCGATCCTGCAAGGCCAGGACTCGCGCCGCGGTGTCGAGCGTCGTCGTTGGCGACGCGCGGCGCATCCAAGCATCGGCGCGCGCGACTGCTTCCGCGGCCTTCGACGACCCCGATCTCTCCAGCGTGCGGCGCGCCATGTAGGTCGCGAGAAACGGACCATAGGTAGCAGGGGAACCGATGGCCGCGCCGGCATCCACTTGCCACGAACCGTCCGCTTCCTGATCGGGCAGCAGCGATTCGGCTGCGTCGCGAAGCGCTTTCCGATCTTTCACCGCGCCGGCCTCGACGGCAGCAAGGAGCGACGCCGCGAACTGGATGCGCGCCAGCTTCTTGTCGCTGAATGCAGGATTGCCGCGATTCGAGTCCCACTTGTCAGGATGGCTCACCCATTTCGTCGTGTCGGCAAGAGGTTTCCATTTATTTGCCGCATAGAGCGCGCGAGCAGCGTCGCCGTTATTGTGGCAGGAGTAACAATGATTCTCGCGCGCCCAGCGCGGGACCTCGACCGTTAGGTAGGCAACCGCGGCGTCGACACCGGTCAGCGCGGCAAGCATCAGCATCCCGATCATCGGCCCGCCATCCTCCGTCCGAAGGCGATGCTCATTCGATTCAACAGAAACGGCGGCGTCCATTGCATGAAAGACGCCAGGAGCCGATTGCCCCATCCGGGGATCACGATCAGCTTGCCGCGATCGAGTCCGTCGAGCGAAGCGTCGACCACGTAGTCGGCGCTCCGCCAGACGAAGGCGGGAAGTTTCTCGACGTTGATTCCCATGACATCGTGGAACTCGGTGCGGGTCAGTCCGGGACAGAGCGCCTGCACGCGCACAGGCGATCGGGCGGCGCGAAGTTCGATGTGCAGGCCCGTCGTGAACATGTTCATCCAGGCCTTCGTGGCGCAGTAGCTGATGCTGCTGGGCGTGGCGGAGAACGCGCCGACCGACGATACGTTGATGATGCTTCCCCGCCCTCGCGACTTCATTCCGTCGAGCGCCGCATGTGTCAGCCGCATGGTGGCGATGACGTGGACGCGGTGCATCCGTTCCTGCTCGTCCACGCCGCGGTCCATGAATCGTCCTTTGGTTCCGAAGCCCGCGTTGTTCACGAGCAGATCGAGGTCGGTGGCGGATTTGATTCGTTCTTCGACGCGCTCGAGGTCTTCCGCGCGGCTGAGGTCGGCGACAAGAACTTCCGACTTGCCGAGCTCGCGGGCAAGCTGCTCCAAGCGGTCCTTGCGCCGCGCGACAAGAACCAGGTCGTATCCGCGCGCCGACAGCTTGCGCGCGAAGGCCGCGCCGATTCCGCTCGATGCACCGGTAATCAGGGCCCTGGACATTGGATAGGTTGTACAATACCGCATCATGTCGCTGGCTGGTTACGTGAAGTGGCTGCACACGCGGTGGCCCGCGGGCACCGTTGAGAAGCGCCCCGAAGCAGGCGAAGACGGTAGCACGAACGTGCCCGGCCTGTACGTGACGGGCGATCTGACCGGAATCCCACTTCTCAAATTCTCCCTCGATACGGGAGTCCGCGCGGTCGCCGCGATCGTTGCCGATTCCGGCTTTGCCGAGGACCGCAAGAACAAAGAAGCCGGCGTGCGCGATCTGGCGATTGTCGGCGCAGGTGTATCCGGCATGGCCGCTGCCGTCGAGGCTCGCAAGGCCGGACTCGATTTCGTCGTCTTCGAGTCCAAGCGCCCGTTCCAGACCATCGCTGATTTTCCAAAAGCGAAGCCGATCTACACCTATCCGAAAGACATGACTCCCGCCGGCACGCTGCAAGTGGCCGCGCAGGTGAAAGAAGCACTCTACGACGAGTTGATGCAGCAGACCCGCGGGATTCCCGTGACCGAGGCGTACGTCGAATCGGTCGTTCGCAAGGGCAGCGCTTTCGACTGCAATGTGAGCGGCGGCGCGACGGTTCGCGCGCTACGCGTGATCGTCGCGATCGGGCAGAGCGGAAATTTCCGCAAGATGAATGTGCCAGGCGAAGAATCGGACAAGGTTTACAACCGACTGCACGACCCGAAGGACTACGCCGGGCAGCACGTCCTGGTAGTGGGCGGCGGCGACAGCGCCCTCGAAACGGCGATTGCCCTCGCCCAAAGCGGTGCGGATGTCACGATCTCTTACCGCAAGAGCGAGTTCTCGCGCCCCAAGCCCGAAAATATCGAGGGTATCGAACGCCTGAAGATTCGCCGGGAGATGAATAGCCAGGTGAAGGAAATCCTGCCCGACAAAGTCCACCTGCAGCGTAACGACGGAGCGGCGATCACGCTGATCAACGACGTTGTCTTTTCGATGATCGGCCGCGAGGCGCCGCTCGACTTCTTCCGCCGCTCGGGCGTGAGCATCGCCGGCGAGTGGACCTGGAAGCGTATCGCCTCGCTTGCGGCGTTTCTGATTTTCTGCGCGGCGCTCTACAACTGGAAGTCGGGAGGCACGCTCGACGAGCTGAGCCAGAAAGCGCACCTCTTCCCTTACAACTTCAGCGCCTTCGCCGCCTCGTTCGATCCGAAGTCGCTGCTGGGCATCGCCCTCAAATCTGCGCAGGGCCCGTCGTTCTGGTACACGATCACGTACTCAGCGATCATCATCATCTTCGGCATCCGGCGCATCCGGCGACGCAAGACGGCGTACGTGCGCATACAAACGATTTGCCTCGCGGTCATTCAGATACTGCCGCTCTTCCTGATGCCGGAGGTCCTGCTTCCCTGGATGGACGCGCACGGATGGCTGCCCGCTTCCATCGCCGATCCGCTCTTTCCGAAAGTCACCTACGGGCATGGACGCGAGTTTTGGCGCGCCTATGGACTGATCCTGGCGTGGCCGCTCAACGTCTATAACGTGTTCACGAGCTCGCCGCTTCCCGCCTGGCTGGGCATTTGTTTCTTCCAGACTTTCGTTCTGATCCCGGCGCTGATCTATTTCTACGGCAAGGGCGCCTACTGCGGGTGGATCTGTTCCTGTGGCGCGCTCGCCGAGACGCTCGGCGACCAGCACCGCCACAAGATGCCGCACGGGCCGAAGTGGAATCGCCTGAACATGGCGGGACAAGTGGTGCTCGCCGTAGCTTTCCTGCTGCTCGCCTTGCGCGTGGTCGCGTGGACCTTTCCGTCCATGGAGGGACTGCGCCGCTTCAACGACATGGCGCTTTCCGGTTCATCGTTTTCTTACAAGTGGGTCGTGGACGTATTTCTCTCCGGCGTAATCGGATACGGCGTTTACTTCTGGTATTCGGGACGCTTCTGGTGCCGCTTCTTCTGCCCGCTTGCGGCGCTGATGCATATCTACGCGCGCTTCAGCCGCTTCGGCATTCTCGCCGACAAGAAGAAATGCATCTCCTGCAACGTCTGCACCTCGGTTTGCCATCAGGGCATCGATGTGATGAACTTCGCGAACAAAGGCCTCGCGATGCAGGACCCGGAGTGCGTGCGCTGCTCGGCCTGCGTGTCATCCTGCCCCACCGGCGTCCTGACCTTCGGCCAGGTGGACGGCGCGGGCAAAGTGATTCGGAAAGATCGCCTCGCGGCCAGCCTGGTGCAGATCCGGGAAGCGGTACCGCTACGGTGAGCAGATCCGGTCGGCTAGTTCTTTAGGGGCAAGTTCGCGAAAATGCCTGACGTTGAAAGTAAAGATCCGGTCACATTTCTCCTTCGCCGCGCATTTCAAATGCAAGAGGTCATAGACACGGCCGCCGGCCCATCCGCGATCGGCACATTCCTCCAGGGCGCGACGATATTCGTCCGCCCTCAGCGTAGCTAGGCTCAAGAGGGGCAGCAAATTGTGCTCCACCAAACGCCATGCTTCGTTGGGAAATACGGGCGGCGTGAAAGGAGTTCGGGTCAATACAGAGTAGACCTCCGCCAACCCGTGCGCGCTAATGACGCCAGTATGTTTGTCGCGCGCCAACCGCTCGAACGCAGCCGAGGCTGCTGCATGATGTGGATGGCCCTCCACGCAACAGGCGACCGCCACGGATGTGTCGTAATACAGTTTCATCGCGTGCCGAGGAGGTGCCGGATCCGGTCCTCACGGTCCTGCTCGATCGCTGCGAGAGGATCGAATCCGCGAGGCGGGACGCCGCGATGCACAAGCAGCCGTCCCCTTCGTACGAGCGAAGGCTTGTGGCTGCGTGGCTTGAGGATCAAGCCATCTGCAGACTCCTGCAGTTCCAGTTCAGAACCGGGAGTCAAGCTCAGGCGCTGGCGAACACGCTTCGGCACTACAATCCGTCCCGCGGGGTCAATCCTTAGTGTCATACCATCCATTATGGCAAATGGCATTCATGATGGCAATAAGCGAAGAGAGAGAGAGAGAGGTACAATGAGGCATGAGTCTTCGCCTCCTGGCTCTCGTTGCCCTTTGCGGATTACTTGCGATGGCCGCTGAGCGCCGGCCGCGAGCCCGCGATCTTGGCCTCGCGCCGGGCGTCTACAAGCCTGGGCCGCTCAATGCCATCACCGACGTTCCGGGGGTGCGCGTCGGGCACGTGACGCTCGTCGAGGGCGAGAACGTCCGCACTGGCGTTACGGCGAACCTGCCGCACTACGGCAAACTATTTCGCGGAAAGGTACCAGCCGCCATGCACGCCGGCAAGGGATTCGGCAAGACCGGTGAGATGACCCAGGGTCCCGAACTCGGGCTCACGCAGCCAGGGCTGACGATCGCCTGCGGCGACAGCCACACCTCGACGCATGGCGCGTTCGGCTCGCTCGCGTTCGGCATCGGCACCTCGCAGGTGCGCGACGTGCTCGCGTCGCAGTGCCTCGCGATCGAGCCGATGAAGGTGCCCCGCATCCGTGTCACCGGGCAGCTTCCGCGCGGGCGCCACGCGAAGGACGTCATCCTCACGATC
>CAZRND010000311.1:0-6780 GCA_964601345.1 uncultured Acidobacteriota bacterium
CGAGAGTGGCAAGAAGAAGCTCCTGGTTTTTGAAGTGCGTCACTGGATTTCGAACGGGGAAGCGGGAATCGGCGGCCGGGGCGATGAGATGTCCGGCCCTTCGGCTGGCCAGCCCAACGCCATTGGCAACGTCGTCTATGGATCGAATGGCTATCTGAGCACCGCCGGCGGGTTCAAGATCGTTCTCGGCAAGGAGCAGCAACCGGGACCCGCTCCGAGCGGTCCGCGCGGCGGCGACAACTGGGCCAATTTCATTCAGGCCGTTCGCAGCAGAAAATATTCCGACTTGAATGCTCCCATGGAGGAAGCGGTTCCCTCGGTGATCCTGATTCACCTGGCCAACATTTCCTATCGCCTCGGCCGCACCCTGTACTTCGATGCAGCCACGATGACTTGCAAGAACGATTCGCAGGCCAACCAGATGTTCACGCGCGCCTACCGTGCGCCTTTCGTCGTGCCGGAAAAGGTGTAAGAAAATGAAACAGCCTGTTTCACGAAGAAAGTTCCTCGCCGCCACCGCGGCAAGCCTGCCGGCGATTTCGTACTCCCGGATCGCCGGCGCGAATGACCGCATCCAGATCGGCCAGATCGGTTGCGGGCATCGCGCCTCGGGGCACCGCCTCATGCTGAAAAAATCCGCGGCCACGGATCCCAACTTCGACCTGCGCGGCGTCTGCGACCTGTGGTCCGTCAATCGCGAGAAAGCAGCCGGTCATGCGGAACAACTCTTCGGCCGCCGTCCCAAGACGTTTCAGTACTCCGAAGAGATGCTGGCCGACAAGGATCTCGACGCCGTGATGATCGGCACCGGCGATCACCAACACGCCAAGTTACTGGCCGAAGTCGTGGCCGCGGGCAAGGACTGCTACTGCGAAAAGCCCATGGCCAACACGCTCGAAGACGCCAAACTGGCCCGCGACGCCGTACGCCGGTCCAAGCAGGTGGTCCAGATGGGATCGCAGTGGCTGAGTTGTCCCTACCAGCAACAGGTTCGTGAGATGGTGCGCAGCGGGAAGTTAGGCAAGGTTGTATCCATCAGCCAAAGTTGGAACTTCAACGGTCCGCGCTGGCACGTTCCGAAGAGCGAGGATGTCGCCGCCCTTCGAGAACAGGACACCGATTGGAAGCGCTGGCTGGCGGGCCGTCCCTGGCGTCCCTTCGATCCGCGAGTCTACTTCGAGTTTCGCATCTTCAAGGACTTCTCCGGCGGCATCACCGACCAGTGGTACAGCCACGGCTCGGGACTGGCGCATTTCTACCTGGACACTTTCATTCCCGACGACACGGTGGCCAACGGCGGGATCTTCGCGTGGCACGACGTCCGCGAGAATCCCGATACCTTCCAATGCGTCTCCACCTTCGCCGCGAAGCAGGCGCTCTATTCCTACAGCACGACGTTCGGCAATGGATACGGCGACCACACCATCATTCGCGGCACGCGCGGCACGCTCTATTCTCCCGGCGGCGAAGGAAGCCCGCAATGGTGGTTCGCCGGCGAGACGCGCAGCGCGTGGGGCTCGAATGTCGTTTTCGATCTGCGATCCGGAAGAGCCAAACCGGAACCGGTGACCATCCCCGGCAACTCGGAGACTCCGCCCGTGAATCAGGACGACAATCTCAAGGCGCACACCGACGACTGGTTTCGCTGCATGCGCAGCCGGCAAACGCCGAACGGAAACATCGATACGGGATTCGCGCACTCCGTCGCAGTGGTGATGGCCACCACCAGCTATCGCGAGGGCAAAAAGGTCCACTGGGACCGGAATCGGGAGACGATCGTTTGATCGCTACTGCACGCGCTGCCAGACTAGGTCCGGCCTCGGGTCGTCCAAAGAAAATGGAAGAATAGCAACCCAAAGGTAAGGTCAATCGCGACGGCGGGCAGAAACGCCCATGGCATCTCGTGTCGCCAAGCGCGGAAGAGGAACAGGACAAAGGCCAGCACACTGCCGGAGGCCGCGATGACGACAATCAAGCGGTTGCGGTCGGGATCTCGCGCGACCCACCACAGTGCGAAGCCGAAGAGAAACGTGGGCAGCACGGCGTGATCGAGGACGAACCGCGGTTCCACGCGCGCCACGAAGCGGCGCAGGTTGGGCTCGTTGAACGTATCGCCGAGGAAAAAAGCGACGGAGACCAGCCAGCTCCAAACGGCGCCGGCGCGGAAGAGAATCCGCGGGTATTGAGGGTAGGGCATTCAGACCGCGGAAGAACTATGGCATTGCGGGGATGACCAGTCAAGCCTTCGGTCCTGGCCGGCGGCCGATTGTCCTTACACGTCCAGGAAATCGTCTTTCAAAATCTTGCGGCCGCCGAGCGCGTGGCGGAAGCTCCACACCGCCAGCGCCAGCACCAAGCCCGCCACGATCAAGCCCTTACTGGTGTACCAGGCCGAGAAATCCGAGGTCAGCGGCGCAGCCTCCAGGATCGTCCCGATCATCAAAAGCAGCGTCCCGGGTAACATGCCGAAACGCAGACTCACTCCTAGAAGTACGGAAGTCCTCACTAGACCGAAGACCATCGCCGGGGCTGGGGCGCTCCTTAGAACACCAGGCGCGGCCAACAGAACTACTGCGGCGGCCCCGGCTCCCCAGGTATTGCGAAGCACCAGACGGAGCAGGATGAAGATAAAGAGGAAACCCATGACGATCGCCGCGGGCGCAATCAGCCCGCCCAGTATCAGGCGAGCTAGCAGCACCCCATCCAAGTTGGCAATCGAATTCGTTGCCAGTTTGCCCGAGGCTTGCCATTGACTCCAAGCCAATGCGTTTGTGAGAACGGCCAGAACCACGGCGAACGCTATGCCGAGAAGGATGTGCCCTCCCACCAGCGAGTCGTGCGCATCCCCCGCCAGTAGGCGCGTCCAGGAGATCAGGCTTTGTGGCCAGCGCCGGCGCAGGAACGGCTCCACGGCGATATACAGTGTTCCGGCCACCGCGCCGATAAAGAGGCCATATCCGAGCGCGTCCACCAAGTGCCCGACTTCGGCGGGAGTAGGCACGTGGTGTATCGCCACGATCTCGGCAAGAGACCAACTGACAAAACCGATGGCGGCCAAGCGCTGCGCTCCGCCCACGTCGCCGCGTCCGGCGCGGAAATTCCGCCATGCCAGCCAAGCCGCCCCAGAAGGATAAGAGAGACGATGAAAGCGCCAAGCCATTGTGACCTGACCGACGAGGCCGACGGCGGTTGCACGCGGACGGGCTTCCGCCAAGGTCCAAACAGTTCGAACGACACCACGCGGCCCTTCCACGCCGCAGCCTCGATGCGCATCGGCAGCTTGGGGGCGTGCGCGTAGCTGCCGGTCCAGGCTTGGCGCTGGGCGAAGGGGAAGAGCGGAATTTCCTGGGACGCGGTCTCCGTCCATCGGGACCGATCCAGACCCGCGGCTTCGAAGAGCTTACTCCAGTCGACCGCCGCGCCCGGCGCGGCGCCGGAATCCAATTGCGGCGGCACCCCGAGGAAACGTGTCAGACGGCCTTCGGTATCCAGCGACAGAAGCACCATGCCGGGCGTATTCACGGGCGGATCGTTTGCGGTGGGCCGGCCGCCGGGGGCGCGTGGCTCGATATATTCAGGGCTTTGGCGGTAGCTAAAGTAGATCAGGCCCGGCTGCCCGCGCCGGACTTGCTCTCGGTAGTCTTCGGTCTTGAGGTTTTTCTCCGCCCAGTCGTGATAATCGTTGCGGTAGTTGAAAGCGACAAAGGCATCCACCGGTGGGCTGGCGTAGCCCAGGCGCCCGGCGGTCTCGCGGCCCTGCCGCGCGAGAGTCTCGTGCGAATACGGCAAAGGCGTCAACCGCAGGGTGCTGGACTTCGCGCTCATCCCCATAAGTGCGACGAGACCCACTACCACAGCGGCCATGCATACCACCGCTCCGCGCACCGAGAGCGCGCCGGTCGAGTCCGATGCCGCCACCATTTCCGGCGACGGCGTGTCGCCCGCGGCCAGCGCCTCGGCCAGCGGATCGCCGCCAGGCAGCATGCGCGCGAGAATCAGCGCTGACTGCGGACGCTTGGCAGGATCGGGATCGAGGCAGCGTGCGATCACGCGTTCGATGACCGGGTCCACGTCGCGGACGACGCTGGAGGTGCTGGGGACCGAGGACCGGTCGGCCGTCTTGAAGGCGCGCTGGCCGGTGAAGATTTCGTAGAGCACCAAACCGAGAGCGTAGATGTCGCTGCGTTCGGAAACTTCTTTTCCGGTGAGCTGTTCGGGAGCCATGTAAGCCGGCGTCCCGTTGCGGACTTCGGCTCCCTCCACGTGATCGGCCAGCGCCGCCAGGCCGAAGTCCATGATCAGCACTTGCCCGCGCCCGTCGATCATGATGTTGGCCGGCTTCAGGTCGCGATGCAGTACGCCCTTGGCATGCGCGGCCGCCAGGCCGGCGCACAGCTTGCGCGCGATCTCGATGGCTTTGTCCGAAGGCAGACGGCCGATGCGGCGCAGCAGGCCGCCCAGGTCCTCGCCATCCACGTACTCCATCGAAATGAACGCGGAGCCCTCCGCTTCGCCGATGTCATATACACGGCAGACATTCGGATGCGAGACTTGCCGCGCGATCCTCACCTCGCCGTGGAAGCGATCGAGCAGTGCAGGCTTGTCCGCGACGGCTTGCGGCAGAAACTTCATCGCGACGGGCTGATTCAGCTTGAGGTCGGAGGCGCGATAGACCTCGCCCATGCCGCCGCGCCCGAGCAGGGCAATCACGCGGTAGCGCTCGCCCAGCAATGACCCCGGCGGAAATCGCCCGTCTTCGCCGGTCTTCGGGAGAGGGGAAGAGGTCCGCGGAGACGAAGGCGGCTTCCCCTTCGGGAAATTGGTCTCGGTGGCGTCGCCGGCCACATCCGCTCCGCAGCTATTGCAGAACCGGCTACCCGCGGGAATCTCGGACGTGCATTTGGGACATCGCATCGGAATAGGCTGACCTAGAGTACATGATCGGGATGCGGACTGTCCTGACTTCCTTCCTCCTCGAGGCTTGGAGGACTAGCGTAGAATGGCGTATGCCAACGTTCTTACGCGTCCTGTTGCCCTTTTGCATTGCGGCCGCGACTTACGCCGACACTTTCCGTTTCGAGCCAAAAGAATTTCATAATACGTTCTCCGGTGCACACAAACCTGTCTTGACAATCAAGCCCGGCGACCACGTCATTACCTATACCATTGATGCCCGCGGCGTCGATGCCACAGGAGTCAGCCGTGGACAGGGCCCCAACCCGCAAACCGGGCCTTTTTACATCGAAGGCGCCCAGCCCGGCGATACGCTGGTTGTGCACATCCTTCGGCTTGAGCCCAACCGCGCCACCGGGTACTCCGGATCTCTTCTCGCGCCCTACGCCGCCGACCCTGCCTTTCTCCGCTTCGAGGCCTTGCGGGAAGCGAAGGTTTTCACCTGGCAGATTGACAAGAAGAAAGGCGTCGCCACACTCGACTCGGCCGATTTCAAACCCGGGCATCTCGAGTTGCCCCTGAACCCCATGCTCGGCTGTGTCGGCGTCGCCCCATCCGGCAAAGCCGCCATCTCCACTTCGATTCCCGGCAACTTCGGCGGCAACATGGACTACAACGGCGTGGTCGCCGGCGTCACACTGATGCTGCCCGTCTTCGAGCCCGGCGCGCTATTCTTCCTCGGCGACGGCCATGCCCGCCAAGGCGACGGAGAAATGACCGGCGGAGCCATTGAAACTTCTCTCGACGTGGAGTTCTCGGTCGAATTGATCAAGGGGAAGAAGATCAATTGGCCGCGCCTTGAAAACGACGACTACATCATGGTCCTCGGCAGTTCTCGTTCCCTGATCGAAGCTCTGCAGCATTCCAACACCGAGATGTTGCGTTGGCTAATGGCCGACTACGGCTTCGACGAACGTGGCGCTTCGCTCCTCATGGGTCAGGGGATGGAGTCAGTCCTTGCTAACGTCGTGGACCCCGAATTCACCTTTGCCGCCAGAATGCGGAAACGCTACCTTCCGCGGAAACGGCCTGATCCGCCCGAGGTGGAAGATGAATGAGGAGGAGGGCTTCATCAGGATGAGTCTGCGGATAGCCGTGGAGCAGCAATAGCGGTGGACCGCTCCCGCCACGCAGCGTGTGGATCGTCGCGCCGGACGTCTCGATCTTGCGCGCCTCGAAACCGGGAAACAGCTTCGCGGCCTGCCGCGAAGGCTGGGCATCTCCCGCCAGCGCCGTGGAGGCGGCTAGAGATGCCAGCAGAAAATCGCGCCGGTCATGAGGCATAGTCTTCCACAGCCCTACTGCACTCGCTGCCAGATGTCCTCGAGAACCTGGACAGACGAGCTGTAAGTCTTATCGCCGACGGTCAGGCGGACCATATACCCACCCGGATCCACCATCGTCCTTGCCCCGCCCCCCACCCCGCCGCCACCCCCCGGTAAAAACGCGCCCCCGGTGCCCCGCCCCGCGGATCTACCCCCCCTACCTCGACAACCCCGAGTTCATGGTCTGCCCGGGCTCCACGGACCAGATGACCCCGTTCGACAGGCCGCAGCTCGGCACCGACATGAGGAAGTTCGGCTGGGCTGGAACGGTCGAGTCGGCGGGCCTCCCGCCGATCCAGCTTCCCGGCTCGAAGGACACGGATGCGAATGCGCTCACCGATGTCTCCTACGGCTGGACGCTCCGCGGCTTCAACAAGTCGGCGCGCTCGGACTCGATGATCAGCGCGGACCGCGCCCGCGTCGTCGGAGACGTGGGCTCGCCGGCCTTGAACACGCAGAAGCTCTACGGGAACCACCTCGGCGGGTGGAACGTCCTCTTCGT
>CAZRND010000312.1:0-6775 GCA_964601345.1 uncultured Acidobacteriota bacterium
TCGCCACGACCATTGCCGCGCTGGCGAGCATCGGCGGGGCCCACGGGGCGGCCCTCCACAGCCTTTCCTCCACCCTCGACAACTTCTGGGCCTTCTGGGTGCTCGCCCTGATCGTCCTGTTCCAGCCGGAGCTGCGGCGCACCCTTGCCCAGGCCGGGCGCAACCGGTTCGTCCAGCGCGTGTTCGGCGAGGGATCCGCCGAGCGCCGCCAGGTGGTCGAGGAGATCGGTCGCGTCGTCGAGTCGCTCACGGTCAAGCGCATCGGCGCCCTGATCGTGGTCGAGCGCACCGCCGGCCTCGGCAACTACGCCGAGCTGGGAGTGCCGATGGATGCCGCCGTGTCGGCGGAGCTTCTGGGTAGCCTTTTCCAGCCGGGCTCGCCGCTTCACGACGGCGCGGCGATCATCCAGGGCGACCGGATTGCCGCCGCCGGGTGCTTCCTGCCCCTCTCCCGGAACCTCCAGCTCTCCCGGACCCTCGGAACCCGCCACCGGGCGGCTCTCGGGCTCTCCGAAGAGACGGACGCGGTCGTGGTCATCGTCTCCGAGGAGACGGGGCTCGTCTCCCTGGCCGTCGAAGGCTTGATCGAGCGCGGGCTCGACCCGAGCGAGCTGCGGACCCGCCTGGCAGAGCTCCTCGGCATGCGCGGGGAGTCCCCGCCACGGACGCGGTCCCTCCTGGGGAGGTGCCGCGCCTGAAGGTTCCCAGCAAGGCGTTGGGCATCCTCAAACCCGGACAAGGAACCATGTCGTGGACGGCGACGCGAGTGGCGGGCGCATCGTGGATGTCGCTCTCTGCGGGCGGCGGATCGAGCGTGGCGAACTCCACCAACATCCCGCTCATCGACGTCGGCGCGGACGTGACGAACATGGCCCCGGGACGCTATAGCGGCCAGATCCGCATTGACTCGCCGGGCGCGAGCAACACGCCGCAGTTGGTCACTGTGACGCTGAACATTTTGGCGCGCGGCACTCCCCTGCCTCCGATCATTCGGCCGACGGGATTGATCTTCATCCGCCAGGCGGGAACCACTTCGCCCGGATCGCAGTCCGTCACGATCAACACGGCCGTGCCCGGCACGATGGATGCCGTCTCGAATCCTTTCGACTTGAAGCGCCTCAACTGGCTGACCGCTTCTCCGGGAAATCTCACGTTCTCCCCGACCAAGACCGGACAGATCACCGTGCAGCCCGTTCTCGGGAAACTGACGGCCGGCGAATACCGCGGATTCATCCCCATCGGCTTCACCGACGGCACGTCACAGACGGTGAACGTGCTCTTCGTGGTCACGTCGAGTCCAACGACAAGCTTAAATAGCGACGACGGATTCGGTTTCGCTGCGGCCGGGACGTGCGCGCCGACGAAGCTCTACGTCGCCGTGCGGACCATCACGGCCAGCTTCTCGTCGCAAGCCGGTTTCCCGCAGACGATCCAGGCCGAGGTGCGCGACGATTGCAGCAACCCGGTGGTGAATGCCACAACGATCGCGGCCTTCTCGAACGGCGATCCTTCGGTTTCGCTGGTGAACGTCGGCAACGGCGTTTACGAAGGCACATGGACACCAACCACACCGGCCGGACAGGTCGCCGTGACCGTGCGCGCGCAGAGCGGGACACTCTCTGCCGCGGAATCGAATGTATCCGGCCAAGTGGTTGCGAACGCGCAAGCACCCGCGATCGCCTCTGGAGGCGTCGTCAACGCCGCGAGCTTCTCCGCGGGAGCGGCGCTGTCTCCAGGAGGCATTATCGCCGTGTATGGCGCCAACTTCGCGTCTAAGAATTCCGGCGCGCCCGGATTCCCGGTGCCGACCTCCCTGGACAACTTGCGTTTGAACGTGGGCGGCCGCGACGTTCCGCTTTACTTCGTGAGTCCCGGCCAGGTGAACGCACAAATTCCCTTCGACATGCCCGTCAACTTCCGTCCCCAGGCTTATGTCGCCGTGAAGGACGCGAGCGGCGCGTCCGAAGCGCTTACCGTGCCCGAGACGATCACCATCGCCAAGGCGCGGCCCGGCATCTTCCAATACGGAAACGCGCAGGGCATCATTCTCGATCCCTTCGTGCTGATCGACGCGACGAATCCGGCGAAGCCGGGCCAGGTAGTCGTGATTTACTCGACGGGTCTCGGCCCGGTGGACCAGCAGATTCCCCAGGGCCAGCCCGCGCCGGTCAATCCGCTCGCGAACGTAACGACGCCGCTCACGGTCACTGTCGGCGGAGTTAACGCGCCGGTGAGCTTCGCCGGACTCACTCCCAGCCTCGTCGGGCTCTACCAAATCAACGTCACGATTCCCTCCAATGTCACGTCCGGCTCCGCGGTTCCCGTGGTGATTACTCAGGATGGCGTCACGAGCAACACGGTCACAATCCCCGTCAGGACTCCGTGATAAGATTCGCTACATGTTGCTGAAGGATCTCTGCCAGGGATTTGTCCTGACCGGAGGCGCGAGTAGCAGGATGAACCAGGACAAGGCTCTGATGGAGGTCGAGGGCCGCCCGCTCGTCAGCTACGTTACCGGCGCGGTGGGCAAGGTGCTCAAGTCCGTTTCCCTGGTGGGAAGCCGCAAAAAATACGACACGCTGGGTCTGCCGGTGATCGAAGACATCATTACCGGTCACGGCCCGCTCTCTGGAATTCACGCTGCGCTCAAGAGCACGACACTCCCGCTGAGTCTCGTGGTTGGATGCGACATGCCTTTCTTGAATCCGCCCTTTCTCGAGATGCTGGTTCAGGTGGCGATGGTCTCCGACGCTCAGGTCACCGTGGCGGAATCTCCCGAGTTCGGTTACGAGACACTGTGCGCCGTCTACACTCAGGACTGCCTCCCGGCGGTGGAGGGGAGCATCGAGGCCGGTGATCTGAAGCTCAGCCGCACGTTCGAGCGCCTGCGCGTGCGCCTGGTAAGCGCGTCGGAATGGGGATCGTACAATACTTCCGGCGTGCTCTTTCAAAACGTGAACACGCCCGACGATTTCGGGCGCGCCCGGCGCCTGCTCGAACAAATCGCCAAGGCCGGCGCCGAAGCCGAAGTGTAATGCCGGGCTCCAGCCCCTACTACATCGAATTTCGCGACGTATCGAAAGCTTTCGACGATCATGTGATCCTGGATCACGTGAGCTTCCAGGTCGAACCCGGTGAGACCGTCTGCATCCTGGGCCGCAGCGGCGTCGGAAAATCGGTGAGCCTCCAGCACATCATGGGTTTTCTCAAGCCGGATGAAGGGCGCATCTTCGTCGCGCACTCCGACATCACCGATTGCACCGAGGCGGAGTTGCTCGAGATCCGCAAGAAAGTCACGCTCGTGTTTCAATCCGGAGCGCTCTTTGATTCGCTCACCGTTGGCGACAACGTCGGCTTTCCACTCGAAGGGCGTCCGGAGCTAACCGAGGACGATCGCGGACAGATCGTCGACGGCATGCTCGATCTGCTCGAGATTTCGAACCTAAAAGACGAGATGCCGGCGGACTTGAGCACGGGAATGAAGCGGGCGGTGGCCATCGCCCGCGCCCTGGCGGCGAAGCCGGAAGCGATCCTGTACGACGAGCCGACGACGATGGTCGATCCGCCGATGTCGGCGTACATCGGCGATCTCATCGGCAAGCTGAAGCGTCAGTTGCGCCTCACGTCCATTGTCGTGACGCACGACATGCGCCTGGCGCGCAAAGTGGCCGACCGCGTCGTCTTTCTGCATCAGGCCAAGGCCGCTTACTTCGGACCCGTGAGTCGGATCGGCGAAGACAGCCCTCCCATTGTCCGGGACTTCATGGCCCTCGACGAGATGCCGGTCGTGGGCTAAAAGCCTTCTGCAACAAGTTGTTCAACGGTGAGCGTTCCCTTCGTCTCCGGACGCATCAAGCGCTCGAGATATCGAGCGATAAGATCGCACTCCAGGTTCATGCGATCTCCGACGCGAGCGCGCGCCAGATTGGTGTGCGCGTGCGTGTAGGGAATGATGGCGACGCCGGCGATGTCCGCTTCGAGCGAAGCGACCGTGAGGCTAATGCCGTCGAGCGCCAGCGAACCCTTCCACGCCACGTAGCGGTAGAGATCCAAGGGAATCCGAACTTTCAGCGTGTGGTTCCCTTCGGAGTCGAGAGCGTCGTATGCGACGATTTCGGCGACGCCATCAACGTGACCTTGCACCAGGTGTCCGCTCAGCCGCGTCGAGGGCGTCACGGGCCGCTCGAGGTTGACGAGCGCCCCGGCGGCAAGCGATCCGAGATTGGTGCGCTGAAGCGTTTCGGGCGACAGGTCGGCATGGAACTTGGAGTCCGCCGGAGCGATCACCGTGAGGCAAACGCCGTTGACCGCGATCGAATCGCTCTCCCGCAAATCGTGGAGCGGATGTGACAGCGTGAGCCGCCGGCCCGATCCGTGGGGCGTCAGTGAAACCACCTCGCCCGCGCTCTCAATAATTCCCGTAAACATCGTGCAGGTAACCCTCCATAGCAACGTCTTCGCCGAGCCGGTACAGCGCGCTGATGCGCACCGGACGGGCCGCCGAGATGCTCTGCATTCCCCGCCCGCCGAAGCTCGGGATGGCATCGGCGCCGCCCAGAATCTTCGGCGCGCAGAGCATGACGATCTTGTCGATGGCATCGCTCTCGAGCGCGGTCGCATTGATGGCCGCCCCCGCTTCGATCATTACGCTCATGATTTCGCGCCGCGCCAGCTCGCGAAAGAGCCACCCCAGGTCGGGGCGCGCTTCCGGCGCGCGCAGCACGCGGATGCGTCGGCTTTCGAGCGCGCGCTGCCGCCCCGGATCGGCGCCCGCGCCGCAGACCACAAGCAAATCGTCGCTCGCACCCGTGGCGACCTGGCTGTCGAGCGGCAGGCGCAGCGAGGAATCGAGCACCACGCGCAACAACGGACGCCGCCGCGACAACCCGCTGCGGTCGCTGAGCAAGGGATTATCCGCCACGATGGTTCCGACGCCCGTGAGTAGCGCGTCGTGCGCGTGGCGAAGCCGGTGCACGAAGGCGCGCGATTCTTCGCCGGTGATCCATTCGTGGTCCGGGCCGGTCGCGGAAATCTTGCCGTCGAGCGTCATCGCGGTCTTCAGGGTCACGAACGGAATGCGCCGTCGGATAAAGCGGGCGAAGTGTTCGTTCAAGAAGCGGCAGGCATCCTCACGCACGCCGGACTCGACTTCGATCTGCGCCTCGCGCAAGGTCTGAAAACCAGCGCCCAGAACCAGCGGATTCGGATCCTGCATCCCCGCCACCACGCGGCTGACTCCGGCCTGCTGGATCGCCGCGGTGCACGGCCCGGTACGGCCGGTGTGACTGCAAGGTTCGAGATTCAGGTAGAGCGTCGCGCCCCGCGCGGCGTCGCCGGCCTGCTCGAGCGCCAGAATCTCGGCGTGCTTCATTTCGGAATAAAGATGGAAGCCCTCGCCCACTACGCGCCCCTCGCGCACCAGCACCGCGCCGACCATCGGATTCGGGCTGGTCCGGCCGGCTCCTCGGCGGGCCAATTCGAGAGCGCGATCCATGTAGCGAACGTCTTCTGCGGATGCCGCCATATCAGTGGAAGAGCGAATCGATGTACTTTTGCGGATCGAACGGCACGAGGTCGTCGCGCTGTTCGCCGATGCCGACGTAACGAATGGGCAGCTTGAGCTCTCGCGCGATCGCCACCACAACGCCGCCTTTCGCTGTGCCATCGAGCTTGGTGAGGACGATGCCGGTGACGCCGGCCGCTTCCAGAAACTGGCGCGCCTGGTTCATTCCATTCTGTCCCGTGACGGCGTCGAGCACGAGCAGAACTTCGTGCGGCGCGCCGGGAACCAGTCGGCTCGCCGTGCGTCGCATCTTCTCCAACTCGGCCATCAGGTTCTGCTTGTTGTGCAGTCGGCCGGCGGTGTCGACCACCACGTAGTCCGACTTGCGCGAGATCGCCGCGCTTAGCGCGTCGTAAATCACCGCGCTCGGATCGGCGCCCGGCTTCTGCCGGATGATCTCGGTGGACGACCGCCCGGCCCAGATCTCAAGCTGCTCGTTCGCCGCGGCGCGAAACGTGTCCGCCGCGCAGAGGAGCACTTCCTTGCCGCCGCCCTTGAGCTGATGCGCCAATTTGCCGATGGTTGTTGTCTTGCCGACGCCGTTTACGCCGACGACGAAGATAACCACCGGGGGCTCAGCCACCGGCCGCGCGGCCGAACCTGCGGTCAGAATCTTGAGCAGGTGCTCCTTGATGAGTCCGCGTAACTCGCCCAGATCGGCGAGCTGATTCCTCTCGGCGCGCTCGTGGACAGCCTTCAGAACTTCTTGCGTCGTGGCCATGCCGAGGTCCGCCGAGAGCATCGCCGTCTCGAGTTTTTCGAGTACGGCGGCGTCGATCTCTTTCTTGCCGAGCACCGCAGCTTCAAGTTGCGAGCCGAGATTCTCGCCCGCCGCGGCGACCGCTTCCTGGAAGCGTTCCAGAAGAGTCGGCGGAGGTGGAGGACCAAAAAGGGTCTGGATGGGCATTCGGGTGCTTACTATTCTATTCTTCTTTTGGCTGCAGGTGGGGCAGGTCGATCGAGACGCGCGTTCCTTCCCCTGGGCGGGAGTCCACGGAAAAAGTGAAGTCCGAACCGTAGAGCACCTTCATGCGCTCGCGGACGTTGTTGAGTCCGATGCCGTTGTCGTAGAGCGAATCCATCTTGCCTTCGGCGATTCCGACGCCATTGTCGAGCACCTCGATGCGCAGACGGCCGGACGCTCGCGCGCTGCGTATTTGGATCGTTCCGCCCTCCACTTTCGAGCTGATCCCGTGCTTGATCTAGTTCTCG
>CAZRND010000313.1:0-6731 GCA_964601345.1 uncultured Acidobacteriota bacterium
TTCGAGGAAATCGGGCGCGCCGCTGGGCGGGGGGCGGACGGCCATTTCGATCGTGGCCTGGCCCGAGATCATGATCACCGGGATGTCGGGTCGTTCCTTGCGCAGGGCGTCGAGCAGATCAAGGCCGTTCGTTCCCGGCATGACCACGTCGGAGATTACGGCGTCGGGACTGTCTTCGCGCAGGCGCTCGAGGGCCCGCTCGGCGGAATCGGCCACGACCGCCTCCTGTCCCTCCATGCGAAAGGCGCGGGCCAGTTGCGCCAGCGTGCTCGCGTCGTCATCGACGATCAGGACTTTGATCTTCATAGGCTCTCTTCAACTCCACTCGAAAGCGCGTCCCCTTTTGCGGCTCGCTCTCCACGGTGATGCGGCCGCCGTGATCGGCGACCACCGATTGCACGATCGCGAGGCCGAGGCCCGTGCCGTGCTGCTTGGTGGTGTAGTACGGCGTGAAGATCCGCTCGCGCTCCTCGGCCGTGAGTCCGCTGCCACTGTCGGCGACTTCGAAGACGGCGTGCGAGTTCTCGGCGTAGGCCCGCAATTCCAGGCGTCCGCCGCCGGGCATGGCGTCGAGTGCGTTCAACACCAGGTTGTCGATAGCCTGCCCCATCAGTTGCGGATCGGCCTGAGCCATCACTGGAGCGGCGGGCGGCCGCAGATCGACGGCAATCTTCTCCTGCCGGATGCGCGCTTCGTATAGACGTCGGCTTTGCTCGAGCAGGGTGTTCAGGTCCGTCGGGACCGGCTCAGGCTGCGGCATCTTGGCGAAATCGCTGAAGCGGCCCACGATGCGCTTGAGTTCTTCGAGTTCGGTGAGCAGGGTCGCGGTCCCTTCTTCGAATACCTCGTCAAAGTGCGCGGGATCGACCTGACGTGCCCGGCGTAGGTTCTCAATCGAGAGCTGCAGCGGGAAGAGTGGATTCTTCAGCTCGTGCGCGAGGCGGCGCGCCAGTTCGCGCCATGCAGCGACGCGCTCGGCCTGGATCAGCCGCTCGCGATGATCTTCGAGATGCGCGGCCATCTGGTTGAACGCTTCCGAAAGGCGGGCCATCTCGCCGCCGCCCTGCGGCGAGAGGCGGTGCGAAAATCTGCCGCCCGCGATCTCGCGCGAGGCGTGCAGCAGATCGGCGACCGGCGCGGTAATGCGTCCGGCGAGGACCAGGCTCAGCGCGAGGGCCGCGGCGAGACCTAGTCCGCTCGCCAGCAGCGCCGTGGCATAGAGGAAGCGGATCAAGCGTTCGCGCTCCGCGCCGGATGCGGTCATCACGAGCGCGCCCAGCGTCTTGCCCGATGTGTCGCGGATCGGGATCGCCGCGGCGGCGGATGAATCGGCCAGCTCGCCGCGGTAATCCTTTCCCGAGGCGATGACGCTTTCGGCGATATGAACCAATTCGGGATTCCGGTTGGCGTTGTTTCCTTCGATGCGGATCAGGGCCAGGTCTTTCATCCCAGCCTGCCCCAACTCATCGATGAGGGCCGCTTCCAGGCTGTATCCACCGAGGAGATAGAGCTTGCGTGGGCCAAGATTCACTTCCCTGACCGCTTCGACCGCCAGCACCGTCCCGGCGGGCAGCTCCTCGAGGCGAACAAGGGGCTGTCCCGGCTGCCAAGGCGACTCGTGATATCCGGCCCGCGCCTCCCACTGCGCGGAGGAGAGAATCGTGCGGCCCGCGTCTCCCCCGACGATCTCGAGCAGCTCGAGTTCGTAAGCTCGCGCGAGCGTGCCTGCTTCCGCGACGAAAGCACCAAGTGCGGGCAGATTTTCCGACGCGTTTACCGCAACGGCCATGCGCGTGATCGCCTCGCTTTCGGCGGCCGCGGCCACGCGGCGCGCGGCTTGTTCCCCGCGGCGGGCGATGGCTGCCTGCGCCTGCGTCACGATGCGCTCGATGCGGTCACGGTCGGCGCGCAAAAACGAATCGCGCACCAGGCGAGTGGCCACCGCGGAGACGACCGCCACAGCGACGAGCGTCGTGGCGCTGAAAGCGAGCAGCAATCTCCAACGAAGGCTCATCTCACTTCACCCACGAATTTGCCAAATCGACCGCGCCCTGCGCGTCGAAACGGATGCGATCGAGACCCGGCCGCAGAACGTACGAGTCGCTCCAGTGGAGGAGTGGAATCTGGCGGCACTCTTGCATCTGCGCCTGTTCCGCGCGGTATTGGGCGCCGATATCCTCTCCTGGGAAGCGCTGAAAGAGCGCGCCCAGCGGTCCGGCGGGATCGGCGAGGCGCAGCCGCACGGACTCGAGGTACAAATCATGCTGCCCCGCTTCGCGCGCCTTCGCGTACGAAGCGCGCGGCTGGCCGTCGAGCCGCAAATCGACGCCCGCGGCGCGAAGATCAAGGGAAAGCCGGGACGAGATGAGCCGCGAGACGGGATCGGACGCGTCGAAGAGCAGCCGGAACGGGGATCGCGACACGACCCGGCCCGCCGCGGAGGGAGGCGAGAACAGGAAATCGTATCCACTGATCCATCCCGGCAGATAAGACTTGGCGGCCTCGGCGCGGCCCGGCGGCAGGAGTCCGGCCATCGCCTCGCGATCCAGATGCGCAGCGATGGCGCATCTCGACTCTTGCGGAACCTGGCCCGCGGAAGAGAAGGTCAGGAGCAGAAGATTCACGGGAGAAGCGGTGCGAACGTCGCCGGGAAAACGCGCCTCGGTGGGAGAAGTTACCGCCAGATCGGACTGTTTCAGTTCCAGGTCGACGCGCTGACGGCGAGCATCCTTGCCGAACTCGGCTTCGATACTGTCAAGGAACGGTCGGCCGCCGGAATAATCTTCGAAGGCTTGCAGCTTGATGCGCGTTCCCTTCACCCAGGAAGACGCAACGACCTTGAAGGGTCCGCTGCCCGATCCATCGGCGTCGGCGATCGCCAGCGTCGGATCGGCGAGGAGCGCGGGCAGCTTCGCTTGCGCCTCGGTCAGATCGCAGGCCAGCCGGTCCGGCGCAGGCGCCGAGCAAACGAATTGCGATTGACGCAAGAGCACCGCCGCTGGACTTGTTGACGCCGCCAGCGATTTTTCGAGCGAGGCGCGCGCGGCAGTGGCACTGAGAGGCGAGCCGTTGTGGAAACGGACACCGGCCCGCAGTCGAATCGTCCAGCGCTTGCCTCCCTGCTCCGGCTCCCAGCTTGCCGCCAGGTTTCCGAGCGTCTCATAGACGGATCGCGCCACCATTCTCTCGGGGAGCGTCGCCGCGACGACCGGCTCGAACGTCTCGGCAGTGTCGAAAAAACTGAGCCGAAGAGTGCCGCCATAGTGCGGCCGCGCCGCGAACATCGCCGCCATCATCGAGGCCAAAAGGAAGAACAAGTTCATGGCGCGCAACTCAACTCGATCTCTTCCAGTCGCGAAGCGACGGCCAGGACGATCGCCGCCGCACCCCGTTTCTCGGGCGCGGGCGGCAAAGCGACCAGACGACGCACCGCGCCGTCGACCTCCAGGTGGGCCTGCGGCAAGAATCGATCGTTCTCGACGCGCCACAGCGAAATACGATCCCGCTGCGGCTGCGGATCGCCGCCCGCGGCGAGCGCGACCGTTCCCGCGCAACTCAGCATGACGGAAGCGACGTCGCCGCCGAACCCGTTCACCGTCGCGCCGGTGGGACGCAGCTCGGCGTCGGCCAGGAGCAGTTGTCCCGCGCCATCGAGCACGATCCAGAAAGCTCGTTGTGGACTCATGACCGGCGCGATCCCTTGGATTTCCGGGACATGCGCGCCGCGAAAATAATTCCGCCCCTCGACGGGCTGCAGAGCGGCAAAGATGGCGCGCGAAGGATGCGGAATCCGCAACGTCGGCGCGGCGCCGAAGGCTTTCACTGCGTAACCTTCAATGGGAAGCGGCGGCGAGGCCGCTACCGATGCGGCCGTGGAGTGGATTTCCAGTTGCGGAGGATTCTCGCGAACAACTAGCCGAACCAGCGGATCGCGCAACCGTTCCGCGCCGGTATCGAGTCCCCATTCCGCCTTGAGTTCGAGGCTCGTGCCATTGCGGCCATAGACCCGCAGGCGGTCGGGATGCAGCACGAACAAGTTGCCTTGGCCGTCGGCCGCGATGTCGAGCACGGGCAGCTCCGGCGCTAGAAGCGTCCGGGTGCGGACGGCGATGGCGGGCGCGTCTTCGGCAGTGGCGTCCGCGGGAGCCGATTCACGGATTTCACTGAAGATCGCGGTTACTTCCCTGCCTTGGCTCGCGATCCGCGCGACCGCCAGCGGCCGGCCGCGCCGCGCGCTCATCCACGCGTTGACTACGTATCCGGATTCGTCCGGCTCCTTGAGCAGGATGATCCTGCGCCGCCGAAAGGAATCTTCCAGCGCGCTCGACAATTGAGGATTCTCCGCGCGAAGCACGGCGCCTTTGGCGCCGGATTGCTCCAGCGCCTCGGCCACGCGTACGGCAAAAGCGGCCAGATCCGCTTGTAACAAACCGGCGAGCAGCCCCGCGAGGATGGTGATCCACATGGGAGGGAACCAATTCCAGATTACACGATATGGCCGCGCCGCATATCACGCCCTGAACTTCTGCATAGCCTTCAGGAGCACATCGAGAATCAGATAATTGACGCCCAGCGCCAAAGCGAATCCAATCGAGGCGGCCAAGATCACCCAAATTGCGTCTATGACTGGCATACGCCAGTTCCTAATCGCAGCCCCACGGCCAAACGCCTAAGTGTAGTTCCTTCAGTTGTTAACGCGTGATGCGGCGTGTACCGGCAGGCACGCTTGCGTCAATCCGGACACAGCTCTACTCGGGAACCAGGACGCTGCGCAAACGGTCCATGTCGGCCGGGGTCAAGGCGTGCATCATGACCCGTGTAGCTTCGCGAACGCTTCGGAGGTGTCCCAGCAACGAATCGGGATTGTATTTCAGCCGTTCGAAGTAAGGCATGTAAGAGCACATGAGCAGGGCGAAGGAGAGGGAACCAATTCCAGATTACACGATATGGCCGCGCCGCATATCACGCCCTGAACTTCTGCATAGCCTTCAGGAGCACATCGAGAATCAGATAATTGACGCCCAGCGCCAAAGCGAATCCAATCGAGGCGGCCAAGATCACCCAAATTGCGTCTATGACTGGCATACGCCAGTTCCTAATCGCAGCCCCACGGCCAAACGCCTAAGTGTAGTTCCTTCAGTTGTTAACGCGTGATGCGGCGTGTACCGGCAGGCACGCTTGCGTCAATCCGGACACAGCTCTACTCGGGAACCAGGACGCTGCGCAAACGGTCCATGTCGGCCGGGGTCAAGGCGTGCATCATGACCCGTGTAGCTTCGCGAACGCTTCGGAGGTGTCCCAGCAACGAATCGGGATTGTATTTCAGCCGTTCGAAGTAAGGCATGTAAGAGCACATGAGCAGGGCGAAGGAGAGCGAGTGAAAGATGACATTCTGCTTCCATAACTCGAGTGCCAGACCATCGTCCTGAGCCGAGCGCGACATCACCATGAGGGAGCCCACCGCGACCAGGGCGCGGAATTCCCTGCGCATGTCCGCAAGCAGGAAACGAAGCAGGCGGCGGCGCTCACTCCGCAGCCGGCTAAGGAGTCTCTCTCCGCCGGAGGCGCGCAGCAAGAAGGAATAGTCCGCTTCCGCGAAAAGGCGGCCGACAAACCGATAAGCATTCGGTCCCCGATCGAGGTAAACCTCGTAGTCGGAAATTGTCGGAATTCTCGTGGTCGAACGCCGGAACAAGGCCCACCCCAGCAGGCCCATTGCGACGCAAATCAATAACAGTGCACTGAACAGAGTCATAGTCTTATCAATTCTTCAAAAGTCCCACTAAAGAGCGATTGATTCTCTCCATCCGCTCGACGATCTCTTCCCGCCGCCCCGGAACGACGAACAGCGGAGCAACTTCCACGATGCGCTCCTCGCGAACCGACCACACAATGCCCGTCCAGGTCGCCAGCAGCACCAGAAACACCAGCAATTTGGCAATAGAAAAAGGAGTCTGAAAGGCGGTCCCACCGACGTAGCGGAACGTGAACAACGCGACATTCACCAAGCTAAAGAAGAACCATGACGTCGACAGGCCGCGAATGAGAGATGACACGCGCACGCGGTAATGGCCCAAAAAGGCGAAGAAGGCCAGTAAGGTAGCCGCTTGGGTAAACAGGATGGTGCGCTCCAGAAGATTCATCCAGTCGCTAAACCACGAATTCGGATTGAATAGAGCCTGGGAATTCGCGTTCGATATCTCGACTAGAAAGAGCATCGTCACGAACGTCCAACCTAGCAGCCAGCGGGCCACCTTCCACAGGCCGGCGTACTCGCGAAGGGCGTGTTTCCACAAGCCCAGCAGCATGAGAAAGGCAAGGGCATGTCGAACCGGCAGGCTTAAGAACGAAAACCGGACCAAATACACGTGGGGTAAATAGCGAAGGATAAGAAACGCCAGCACCGTTCCACAAAAATCAAAGGTGACATAAGCGCTGAACGCCGGGACACTTCGGTACTGATTTCGCCGTATTAGTGCGAACAACAGGACAGCGCCAGCCAAGGCATTGGCAAACCAGAGAGCGTACTGGAGCGCATTGAACCCCACCCATCAAAATCGTACACTCAGTTCTTTCTTAAAGCAAGCAGAGAAGCCGGAGAACGCGGACGCCGAGTTCCAGAATGGGAATTTATTCTCCGGCTCTCGCTCGCGAGCACCCTAGCCCCAGCCGCAAACCGGACCGCACCCGACCGGCCAATGCAGTTGCCTGGACCCTTTGCCGCCGGCCGC
>CAZRND010000314.1:0-2033 GCA_964601345.1 uncultured Acidobacteriota bacterium
CACGGAAACCTGAAACCCGGTTCCGGGGATTCCTCGGGGGATGGGGCCTGTTGGGTTTCGTGAAAGCACCCGCCTCCGGAACCGCTCCCGGGGGGCGCCCGCCTGCGCGTCCCGCTACAGTGCGCCCGCATGAAGCCCGCTTCGCGCGCAAGGACGCGCCGCGCCGCCGCCGGCATCCTTCTCGCGGCGGCCGCCTTCGCATCGGGTTGTGGGGCGCACCGTCTTCTTCCTTACGAGCTCAGACCGATGACAGACCACGGTTAGAGATGCGGCGCGGCATGAACCACTTCCTGATGGACGGCAAACCGGCCTTCGTACTGGGGCGCAACCCGGTGGCAATCGATCCGAGAGCGTTCGACGACCATTTCCGACATGCCGCAGCAGCCGGCGAGCGGTCCATGCGCATCCATTTCACTCACATGCCGGCGAGCGAGAAGGCTGGTGAAGTCGATGTCGGGATGCTCCAGTTCTGGGATACCGTGCTGGATGCGGCCGAGAAGCACGGCCTGGCAGTGATGCCGGTGTTCGGCGTGTGGGCGCACTGGAACGATGGCAGCGACAAGCTGCCATGGCATTTCTGGGACAAGAACCCGTACAACGCCGCACGGGGCGGGCCGGCAAAGCAGCCCCGCGAGTTATTCGACGATACGCCCTGTCGCAAACTCTGGCTGAAACGGCTCGACACGATCGTCCAACGGTGGTCGCACCGACGCGCCATCGTGGGCTGGGAGGTCTTCTCTGAACTCGATCTCGTCACCGGCGCGACCGAAGAGCGCCCGGTCCAGTTCACGGAACCGCCCCCAGCCCGGGTCCGTGCCGCGCCAGGAAAGAAACTTCTTTTCCGGAGAGAGTCCCCACGCGATAACGATCCGAGGGCGCTCCCCACGGCGTATCGATCTCGACTTCGCGCGCGCCCTGCAGGGCGGCCAGGTCATAAAGTCCGCTGCCGCCGATGATTCCGATCCCGCCCATTATTTGCTCTCCTCCACAAGTTCCAGCAGGACTCCTCCGGAGGCCTGCGGATGCACGAAAATGTACCGATGTCCGCCCGCGCCGACGCCGGGCTGTTCGCTCACCAGGCGCGCGCCGCCCGCCTTGAGTCGCGCGATGGCCGCGGCCAGGTCGGGCACGCGCACGGCGATGTGATGCAATCCTTCGCCGCGCTTGGCCACGAATCGCGCGATCGCCGAGTCTTCGGCGGTGGCTTCGAGCAGCTCGACGCGCGTGTCGCCGAGCGGCAGCATCGCCACACGGACTTTTTCTGCCGCCACTTCCTCCACGCACTCGACGGGCAAGCCGAGCAGGTCGCGGTAGAATCGCAATCCCGCGTCGAGGGACTTCACGGCGACTCCCAGGTGGTCGAGTTTCATGTGCGTCGTAGGATCTCTTCCACCACCGAGTACGGATCGGTCTCACGGCGCGCGATCCGCCGGCTGTAGCTCTCGAGCGCCTCCTCGGTGAGGTTCACTTTCTGCAGCAGGCGGTCGCGCAGCATGTCGAGCAGCCGCTGCCGCCAGCTCATGGCCTTCTTTTTCTCCAGCAGCCCGTGCTCGCGGAAGTAAGCGACGCATTCTTCCGCAGCGGACCACAATTCTTCCACACCGCGCCCCTCCACGGCCACTGTTTTCACGATCGGCGGGACCCAACCGCTCGGGCTGTGGCCGGTCGAGAGCATCGCCTGCAGCTCGTGCTCGACGCGCTCGGCGCCCGGGCGGTCGCTTTTGTTAATCACGAAAATATCGGCGATCTCCATGAGGCCGGCCTTGAGCGTCTGCACGTCGTCGCCCATGCCGGGCACGACGATCACCAGCGTCAAGTCCGCGAGTCGCGCGATGTCCACTTCGTCTTGCCCCACGCCCACTGTCTCGACGATCACGACGTCTTTGCCGGCAGCGTCGAGAAGCGACGCCGCGCCGGTCGTCGCGCGCGCGAGTCCGCCCATCGCGCCGCGCGTGGCCATGCTACGGATGAATACGCCGTCGTCGCCGTGATGGCGCTGCGCGAACGGCGCGCCTGACCACCGGAGCCCTCTG
>CAZRND010000314.1:2043-6725 GCA_964601345.1 uncultured Acidobacteriota bacterium
AGCGGACGCGCGGCGCGTCGTACGGGCTGCGGGCCCGCCCTACGCGCCCGCCTTGGCAATGTTACGGAGGACGCGGCGGTCGTGGCCTGGATGGCGCTCAATGCGAATGCGGTGGCCCAGAACCGCGCCGCCCGAGTAGGGGCTGGTGGGATTGACGGCGAGAATGCCGGCGGTCTTGCTGTGCCCGCGCAAGTGCACCGCGAGCGCGTCGACGAGCGTCGATTTGCCCGCGCCGGGCGCGCCGGTTACGCCGACCAGAAGCGCGCGTCCGGAGCGGGGAAAGAGGCGGCGCAGCAATTCGTCGCCGTCGCCGTTCTCGATGGCCGAAATGCCCTGCGCGATGGCGCGCGGCTCGCCGCGCAATACGGCTTCCACATTGGGGGTGGGTGCGGAGCTCACTCAATCCCTCAAGAGATGGCGGGCGATCACCAGGCGTTGGATCTCGGATGTTCCCTCGCCGATGGTGCAGAGCTTCACGTCGCGGTAATACTTCTCGGCGGGATAGTCCTTCAGAAATCCGTAGCCGCCGTGAATCTGCACGCCTTCGTTGGCGGCGCGGACGGCGACTTCCGAAGCGAAGAGTTTGGCCATCGCCGATTCGAGCGTGTGCCTCTGCTGGCGGTCGGCGAGCCACGCCGCGCGGTAAACGAGCAGACGCGCGGCGTCGATGCCGGTGGCGGTGTCGGCCAGTTTCCACTGGATCGCTTGAAATTCGCTGATGCGCTTGCCGAACTGCTTCCGCTGTTTCGAATATTTGAGCGCCGCCTCGTACGCGCCTTGCGCCATGCCGACCGACCACGCCGCGATGGAGATGCGTCCGCCGTCGAGAATCTTCAGGCTGTCGACGAATCCTTCGCCTTCCTTGCCCAGCAGATTCTCCACCGGAACGCGGCAATCGGTGAAGACCACTTCGCTCGTGTCGCTGGCGCGGCAGCCGAGCTTGTCTTCCTTGCGTCCCGGGCGGAAACCGGGCGTCCCTTTTTCGATGACGAAGGCGGAAATGCCGTGGCTGCTGTTACCGCGATCGGTCACGGCCATCGCGACGCACGTGTCCGCAAGCCCTCCATTTGTGCAAAACGTTTTTGCGCCGTTCAGCACCCAACAACTGTCCTGACGCGCGGCCGTCGTGCGCGTGCCGGCGGCGTCCGATCCCGCTTCCGGCTCGGTGAGGCTCCAGCATCCGAGCTTGCGTCCCGCGGCCAGGTCCGGAAGATAGCGTCGGCGCTGCTCGGGCGTTCCGCTCTTGAAAATATGATTGCTGCAAAGCGAGGTGTGCGCGGCGACGATGAGTCCCACCGATCCATCGACGCGCGAAAGTTCCTCGAGCACGATGGCATATTCGATGTAGCCGAGTCCCGCGCCGCCGAACTCCTCCGGAAAGATTACGCCGAGATAGCCGAGCTCGCCGAGCTTCCGGATCGCTTCGGTCGGGAATTTCGAATGCTCGTCCCATTCGCGCACGTGCGGCGCGATCTCCGCTTCGGCAAACTCGCGCACCTGTTTGCGAAGCTGGATTTGCTCGGGACTGAAATCGAAATCCATGGGGGCAGGATATCACGTAACCCTCGCGCCCCGCTGCGCGTCCCTCTTGGTAAGGAGGACGCTATGAGAACCAAATTCTGCTTGGTGTTAGCGGCGGTTCTACTGACGTCTCTAGGCGCATCGGCGCAATACCGGTACGGCGATCGGAACGACGACCGGTATCGCTACGGCTATCGCGATGGAGACCGGGACGATGCCCGCTACTATGATCGCGGATTCCAGAACGGATACCGCCAGGGCTTCGACGGCCTGCGCTTCAACGATCATCTTCCGCCCGGAGCCTTCTTCCGCTCCGACCGCGGCGATCGCAAAGCCTACGAGAAGGGCTACAAGAACGGTTACAAAGAAGGCCGCAACGAACGCCGGCGCATCAGCCATCGCTGGTAAAGCGTCAATGAGGGAGCGAAAGCTTGATGCTGCGTCCGGAAGGTTCGCTCCCTTCGACTCCGTAGAATCGGAGCGCGACTCCCCGGTCCATTTCAATATGTCCTAGCAGGATTCTCCGGCCCGGCGCGGCGCGGAAACCTTCGAGCCACGCCACGGCCAGCAGGCCGGGGAGCGCGTGGTCCTCGATGGTCGGCGCGGGTGCTTCGGCCGGAACGAAGCGCAGCGAAACGGCGGCGCCGTCCCTGGTTCCAATTCCAAAACTCAAGCCGGCAAGATTCACGCGCGACCGGGCGTGGAAATAAACCGGGACGCGCCCCTCTTGCGGCGCGCCGAATTCGAAGACGCCGTCAGCGACTTCCGGACTATAGGTCGCAGCCGATAACGGCGCGGCGTCGGGGCAGACCAGCCCACGGGTTGACCGCTGCGGACGCGTGGTGTCGAGGCTCGTGACTCGCCGCAAGGTCTGAATCAAATCGAAATTGTTCAACGCTCCGTCGCCGCCGCGACTCGCTCCGTCGACAGGAAAGCTGTCCATCGAGTCGAAGAGGTCCGAGCAAAGGGGCGGTACCGCGCCCGGCAGCAAGGTCACGGCGCGCAGGGCGGCGATGAGATCGAAGTTGTCGAGCGAGCTGTCTCCGAATGACCCGACCGCGTAAGAGGTCGATGCGAGAGCGTTGGGAAAACCATCGCCCACAAAGTAGAGGCCGCCCACGCTCACTTGGGCGTTCGCCCCAGGCGCGAGGGTCAGCGGCGCAGCGCCGGACGTGCCGTTTGCCCCGGTGATGTGCACCAGGTAGGTTTGGCCGGCCACGGCGGACGCGGGAATCGTCATGGAAACCGTGCCGAGCGACACGGTGCCCGCGAGCACCGGGCTCAGGCTACTCCAAAAAACGGAGATCAGCCCCGGCCCGAACGAGTTGTCCACGATGTCGGGCGTCGCAAGTGCAGCGGCCTTCGTGAACGTGAGGGGTGCAGTGATGGCCGGGGCGGCGCCTTGCGGAACAATCGCGAGCCCGAAGCTGAGACTATCGGCAGTGACGGCGCCGCCGAGGACGACATTGATGGCGAGATTGACGGTCGCGCCGGGCAGCGCCTGGCCGGGCCCGACGTTCAGCGTACCGACGGCGTTGGCGACGCGGCGGACGCGATCATTGCCGCTGTCGGCGATAAAAAGGTTGCCGAAGCTGTCCACCGCAACGGACGCCGGCAGGTTGAGCGCGGAGCTGGTGGCGACAATGCCTTCTCCGGTGTAGCCCGCCACACCTGTGCCCGCGACGGTTGTGATCGTGCCCGCGGGCACGATCATGCGGACGCGGCTCGCGCCACGATCCGCAACGTAGACGTTGCCGGCCGTGTCCAGTGTGACTCCGAAAGGAGTGTTGAGGTACGCGCTGGTAGCGAGTCCGCCGTCGCCGACGGTTCCGGCAGTTCCCGGTCCGGCATAAGTGCTGATGGTTCCGCCGGAATTCACTTTGCGCACGCGACCATTGCCGTTGTCGGCGATATAGATATTGCCGGCCGCATCCGCGGCGGCCCCGTAGGGAGAGCTCAACTGGGCGTTGGTCGCCGCGCCGCTATCCCCAGAGAATCCTGCCGCACCATTGCCCGCCACCGTGCTGATCGTGCCGCCGGTATTCACCTTTCGGATGCGATGGTTGTAGACGTCGCCGATATAGAGATTTCCCGCCGCGTCGATCGAAATTCCGTAGGGCTGGTTGAGCGACGCGGCTCCCGCCGGTCCGCCGTCCCCGGCCCAAGCCGGCGTTCCGTTGCCGGCGAACGTGGAGATGACGCCGCCGGGCGTGATCTTGCGGATGCGGCTGTTGAGCGAATCGGCGACGTAAATGTTGCCGGCAGAGTCCGCAGCGACAGAGGTCGGCGTGTTCAAGGTTGCGGACACGGCGGGTCCGCCGTCTCCCGAATATCCGGCCACACCCGTGCCCGCGAGAGTGCTGATGATTCCGCCGGGCGTGACCTTGCGGACGCGGTGATTGTAGGCGTCGGCTACATAAAGGTTGCCGGCGGAATCAGGCGCCGCGCCGCTGGGGTAGTAGAGATAGGCGTTGGTCGCCAGGCTGCCGTCGCCGCCGAACTTGTATTGGCCCGATCCGGCAATGGTACTGATGTTTCCCGGCGTATCGACCTTGCGGACGCGCAGGTCCAAGCGGTCGGCGATCAGAACATTTCCTCCGAGGCTGTCCACGGCGACTCCGGTTGGGCCGGCCACCGTCGCCGAGATCGCGGGTCCGCCGTCGCCGGAAAATAGCGTGAGACCCGTACCGGCCAGCGTGCTGATGTTGCCGTTGGTGGTATCCACGACCCGAACGCGATTGTTGCCGGTATCGGCGATATAGATTTTCGTGCCGCTGACAAAGACGCCGGTGGGCGCGTTGATATTCGCTGCTGTAGCGGGCAGACCATCGCCCGAGAAGGAAGCGAAACCCTGGCCGGCGACCGTGCTGATGGCGTTCGAAGTGTCGACTTTCCGGATCCGGTGATTGTCTGTGTCGGCGATGTACACATTTCCGCTTGGGTCCACAGCCACTCCGCTAGGGCGCGCTACTTGTTGACCGACGGCGTTGTTGCCGTCGCTGAAACCACAATTGCTGGTGCCGGCAAAATTGTTGAGGATGTTCGTGCTGGCCGCGATCTTCCGGACCTTGCAGTTGTTGGTGTCGGCGATGAACAAATTGCCGGCGGCATCTACGGCTCAACCGGGGGGGTATTGGAACTGAACCGATAGCCAAGGTGCC
>CAZRND010000315.1:0-6710 GCA_964601345.1 uncultured Acidobacteriota bacterium
CGACAAGGGTTACCTGATCTCGACCGGAACGCTGGAGGAGATCAAGAACAGCACACATCCGCGGGTGCGGCAATTTCTCGATCGCGTCCCCGATCAGGAAACGGAAGGGGCGGAAGCATACTTGGTGAGCGGGAGTTAGCGGCAAAATCATATGAACGAACAGGCTAAAGTCGGACTCGTCGTGCTGGTTGCCGCGGCATTATTGCTCTCGGCAATCTTCGCCATCGCCAACCTGCACCTTGGCGGGAACTATGTGCAATACAAAACCTACTTCAAGTTCGGCGGAGGACTCGAGGCTGGCGCGCCGGTCCGCTTCGCCGGATTGAAAGTGGGACGCATCAACGCCGTGCGCGTCGATCCGAAGGATGCGACCCGCGTCGAAGTCGATGTCGAGGTGCAGTCCACCACGCCGATCCGCACCGATTGCTCGGCGACGATCTCCGCCCTCGGACTGATCAGCGAGAATTACCTCGAGATCACGCCCGGCAAAGGAACCACGCCTTTGCAGCCCGGCGGGACCATCCCCAGCACCGAGCTTCTGGACCTGAACGCGCTCATGCGCAAGATGAGCGAGCTGGCCGATTCCTCGAAGCCCCTGATCGAGGACCTGCGCAAGAATCTCAACACCATCTCGACGAAGGCCGACGTGCTGCTGACGCAGATGAACGACGTCACCGGCGACGCCAACCGCCAGCACTTCGCGGGCATCCTCAAAGAGAGCGATGGGATGCTGAAGCAAAACTCTCCCAAGATCGACACCATCACGACGAATCTCTCGAAGGCCAGCGGCGACCTGACGCCCTTGATGTCCGACCTGCGCGATTCCAACGTGAAGCTGCACAAGGTGCTCGATAACGCCAACGCCATGGTCGGCGAGAATCGCGAGCCGATCAAGGCCGCCATCGCCGAGATGCAGAAGACGCTCGATTCGACGCGCGTCACCATCGACCAGCTTCAGAACACGCTGGTGCGGAATAACGACAATCTCGATATCCTGATGGACAACTTCCGGATCATCTCCGACAACTTCAAGGAGTTTTCCGACACTGTGAAGCAGCGGCCTTTCAGCCTGGTGCGCGTCAAGCCTCTCCCCGACCGCCAGCCGCCGGGCGCGACTGCAAACGCGGCAAGCAAGCCTGCCAAGCCCAGCAAGAAGAAAGCCGCCGCAAATAAGGGGAGCAACTGATTATGAAACTTCGATCCCTCGCGTTTGTTTTGAGCCTTTGCCTGCTGGCCGGATGCGGAAAGATTCCGACGACCCAGTATTACTCCATCGGCAACGGACTTCCCCCGGCTCCCGCCGCCGGCGCCCGGCCGCTGACGTTCGATGTCGCCGTGGCCCGCTTCAAGGCTCCGCAAAGCCTGGCGCAAGACCGGCTGCTCTACCGCCCCGCGCCGAATCAGGTCGACTATTACGCCTATCATCGCTGGTCGGGATATCCCGCCGATCAGGTGACGGCGGCGTTCATCGTGCGGCTGCGCAACGCGGGACTGTTCCGCACCGTTACCAGCATGGATGGCGCGCCCAAGGCCGACTACATCCTGCGCGGCGGCGTCGAAAATCTCGAGGAAGTGAACTCCGGCACGGACGTCTCGGCGAACGTGGTCCTCTCGATGGAAGTCGTCGATACGAAGACCCACACGGTGGTCTGGTCGGGAATGCGGAAGGTCGAGCGACCGGTCGCGGAGCGCAGCGTCCCAGGCGTGGTGCGCGAGCTGAACGAAGGCGTCCGTCAGTGCCTCGACGAGCTCATCCAGGGAACCGCCGGCTACTTCAAGAGATAGCTTTCTTCAGCAGCGCAATCTGCCCGGCGTGATAGAGATTGTGCTGGACGATTCCGTGTGCGGTGAGATACGCGGTATGGCTACGTCCCGGAACTTTCCGCGCCAGTTGTTTCTCACTCAGGCCTGAAACGGCTTTGCGGAGCGCCTTGTCGCCGCGTTCGAGATCCTGTAGCGCTTTCTTCCAGGCTCGTTCACTCCGGTCGACGACTCGCGGGAAATTCTGCTTTGCCGTTACCGTTGCTGCTTTCCCCGAGATTCTCCTGCGACCGGCCCGTTCCCAGGCGGTAATGTGCAGGACCAGTTCCCAGATGCTGTGGACCCCAGGGATGGGATGAGACGCAGCTTGCGATGCCGTCAAGCCGCTGAGTAATTCGGTGAGCGAGGGCCCGTGCCAGGCATCGCCCTCGTAGGCGCGGCGCAGTTGATCCGCGATCCTACGGCTTTCTTCTAGCACTTCTGTCCCACAGTTTTAATGAACCAGCGCGGGTCGGAAGCGGACGTGTTGAGTTGCTCACACTTCCTTTGGGCAGCGTAACGTGTGTAGTACTTCGCCATGGGGCTCTCCCCATCCTTCATATCCGTCGTAAACAAACCGTACCAGAACTCCTTGGCATCGCCCGTTCCAGCTTTCGCGTCTTTGTCCGACATCATATGGTGTTCCCGCCCTCCACGAGCAAACTTACGGCAGCAACTCGCCTAGGACAATGGACATGGGGTACCTCAAGACCTAGTACTTCGGTCCTGAGGCTGTGTCGCTTTGGCGACGAGATCCCTGGGAAAAGGTGACACATAGACTAACTCGCGGCCCACCAAGCCATTGATTCCAGACATCAGAACCGATGGAAGGCCAGTTGCATCTAATAACGCGAGGGCTATATGGCTGTCGTTGCGCTGAGTTGCTTGGTCTTGGCATTGTTGGTCTTCAGTCTGGCGAGTCCCGACAAGGATGAACGGTAAGAGAGCTAACCCAGCTCTTTACCACGATCCCAGTCGCAGGACCAGGCCCGTGGAAAACTGCACTCCGGTCGAGTAGTCCAAGCCACCCATCGACTTCACCCAGTTGTGAGTAATCTCCAGGCTCGCGACGCGCAGCGCCAGGGCGTTGTTCAACTTCAGATCGACTCCGCTGCCCGCGGCAAACGAGAAGACGTTGGTTTCCTCAGAGCGATTGTAGAGGGCGTGGGTGGAAGAGGACGGCGCCCCGGACGGCAGTTCCAGCCGTTCCTTCTCCGATGGGAACATTTCCTCTTGAGTGAACTTGGCCCCGCCAACCAGTACATGAGCAAAAGGAGCCCATCGGCCGTCGAGATTAGGCGTCCACCGCGGACCGATGCGATAAGTGAGGGCGTCGCCGCTCACGTTTTCGCGAAGGTCCATCATTTTGCATCCGTCCACTTCGAGGACCATTTGCCATTCTGACGAGATCCGCCAAGCGGCTTCCCCGCCTCCGCCCGCGCAAGGACGCCCGGAGAACTGCGAGACGCGGGACTGCAAGGTCATCTCGAACGGCGCCAGGCGACTGGTCTGCGGAATAGCAGGCTTCGCTGAACGCTGTTGCGCCAGCAACCGGAAGCTCTCCAGGCTCGCGGAGATTCCCGGACGATCGTCGCGCTGCCAGGGGAAACGAAGCGCGACGATGTTCGCCATCGCGTGGCTCGGCGTCATGAAGCTGCGCGCCAAGCCGCGAACATACGGATTTCGCACCTTGCGTTCCAGGCGCCGCAGGATGTATTTGTCGACAGCGTCTTCTGCCATCATCCAGCCGAGACCGATCACCGGCGTCGCGACGTGATCCACAAAGCCCTGCTGGGGAAAATCTCTTTGGATGTGGCCGACCGAGGCCTCGCTCAGCGGGCCGATCTCGAACTGCTCGCTATAAGCAAAGGAAAAGGCTGTCGCCCGCAGGCGACTCTTCCAGTAGTTGGGATCTTTGCCGATCTCGACGCCGCGGTAAGCTGGATCGTTCTGCGCCCAGATGTAGCCGGCCACAGCGCCCTGCATCGGATGGCCGACATAGTTCACGACGAACTCATCGCCGTCCGCCCAACCGTGCAAGCTGCCGAGGGAATTGAGATAGCCCTTTCCAAGGCCCAATCCGCCGGAGCGCGTGCCCGGCTCGGTCATCAACCGGAACCCATGCTCGACGCTAAGAAAGAATAACGATTGCTTGAAGAGTCCCGGCCAGTTCACGCTGGGATTCGCGGTCTGACGCACGAGCATCGCCGAGGCCGGTTTGACGTTGACGATCGGAGTAGCGTCCGAAGGATCGTCTCCCTGGCCGAGCGTGCTCGTTCCCGATTGGGGGCCCGCCTGGGGGATGGACTGCGCGCCGGACAATGCGGCGCACAGCAAAAGCGCGTATGCAAGCCGCAGGCTCAACAAGGACTATTCGCTGCTAGCACGCGCCGGCGGAGCGGGCTTCCGCGGCGGCATCAAGTCGCGCGGGTTCTTGCCCACCGGGATGGCCACGTCAAAGAATCCGATCATCATCTCTTCCCAGCTCTGATCTCCCCACGTCACTTCCTTCGAAGGATCGGGGTTCGCCTTGTTCGTGGTGGAGTTGTCGAAGTGCGCCGTGCACTCGATCTTGGTGCCCTTCGGCATCACCTTCTGATCGGTCAGGAAATAAACCGACTGCCAGCTAAAATCGTACCGGGGAACGCGCAGAAGAGTTTCCTTCTCCCCCGTGGGATAAATAGCGCGATATTCGAAGTCCTTGCCGCGCAGATGCATGTGCGGAAGCAGATTGACGAGCTTCGCTTCGTCGCCGAAGGTGAAGTCCGAATCCACCTGATAGTTGCCGTCTCCCGGCGGTATCTTAAACTTGTTGTTCGTCGCGGCCAGCGAGATGATGCGTTCCTTCGGAGGTTCCTTCGAGAAGATCATTCCGATGCGGCTGCGATCCGTGCCGGACGTACCGTTCGCGGTGTAGTGCAGTTGCAGCACCAGGTCCGATCCGGCCTTGACCAGCCGAGCCTGTCCCGGACGGAACGTTCCCGGAGGAAGTCCAGGGGCGTATCCCACCAGCATTTCCCCTTGTCCGCCGACGCCGTCACCCTGATTCCCGCCACCCTGACCCTGAGCGTTCCCGCTCGTCGCCGGGCGCCCTCGCTGCGGAACCGTGGGCACGCCGACCTGGGCATCCTTCAGCCATTTCGAGCCGGGCTCGCGGATGAAGGCGATAATGTGGTGAACGAGCGCGCGATTGCCCGGACGGGCTTCGGCGATCTGTACCCACTTGTCTTCGGTGAAACCGGTGGGCAGAACCACGTACTGGTAATCAATCACGCCGGAGGCTATGACGGGAAACTCCAGCGGCATTTCGATGACCACATCCGGCTTGCCGATGGCCCATCCGTCGGTGAAAACCTTCGCGGCAGGAGCGTCCTTCGGATTGCCTTCTTTCGCGCCGCCGTTGGCCCAAGCCACCAGGGTCTCTGCGTCTTTCGGCATGAGCGCACGTTCGTTTTCAAACTTCCCGAAGTGCGGGTCGGCGAACCACGGCGGCATTTTCTTCACTTGCACCGCGTCGCGAATCGCCTTGGCCCACGGCCGCACGTCCTTATAAGACAGGAACGACATCGGCGCAGCTTCGCCGGGACGGTGGCAGCCCTGACAGTTCTTCTGCAGGATGGCCTCAACGTCCTTGTGGAACGTGGGGGCCGGTGGCGCGGCCATCGCGGCCACGGAAAACACTGTCAAGATTGCAATCGTTCGGAGCATCATTTCGGTAGGATAACGCGGATGACGGTGAAAGGAAAGAGCAAATCCGTACTGTGTCACTACTCCCGCAAGGCACGTACAGGATCGGTGTGCGCGGCGCGCCAGGCAGGCAAAAAGCAGGCCGCTAGCGACACGGCAGTCATGACGGCGAAGGCCAAAGCGAACGAGAGCGGATCGCGCGGGCTAACACCGTAGAGCAGGTAGCCAAGAAGACGCGTCGTGCCCAGTGATACAGCGGCGCCTAAGAACCCGCCGCCCAACGTCAGGCCCAGACCATGCGAGAAAACCAGCCGCATCACGTCGGAGGCTTGCGCGCCCAGGGCCATCCGCAGGCCCAGCTCGTGCGTGCTCTGCGAAACAGCGTAAGACATGACGCCGTACAGGCCGATGGCCGCCAGGACGAGCGCCAGTCCGCCGAAGATTGCCAGCAGCGAAACCGCCATCTGCTGCGAGGAAGCTTTCCGGTCCACTGTCTCGCGCATCGCCGCTACTTCGTAGGCCGCGAGATCGGGATCGAGCGAGTGAATTTCGCCTGCCAGAGCCGTCGCCATACTCTCCGCGCTTTGCGTCGTGCGGATGAAAAGATTGGCCTGTAGCGAGAAATTTTGCCGTAGCGGAACGTAGAAAAGCGCCTTCGGTGTTTCGAGGATGCTCATGTACTTCGACGTCCGGGCAACGCCGACCACCTGCATCCACCGGCCCTTCACTTGCAACCGCTTCCCCGTGGGATCCTGGCCGGGCCAATACCGCGCCGCCATCACTTGATTCACGACGGCCACCAGGGGGGCGCGCTCGTCATCGTTGCGCGTGAATTCGCGGCCGGAGACAAGCGGAATTCCGAGCGTCGCAAGATAGCCTTCGCTTATCTCGTTATACTCCGCGGACGGCAGTTCGTCGCGCGGAGGCTGGTATCCGTCCACGACGATGGGCGCGCTGAGAAAACTTCGGTAGCTGAATGGCCGGACGCGCGACCAGGCCGCCGCCTCGACGCCCGGCAGTCCCTGGACGCGGCGCAGCAGCTCGTCAACAAAGGTCCGCGCGCGCGGCGTTTCGTATCCGGCTCCGAGCAGATCTACACCTGTGGCCAGAACGCTGGTGGAAAAACCGGGACTCGTGGCGCGAATCGCAAGCAAGCTCTGGAGGAGCAGCGTCATCCCTAAAACCAGCAGGAAGCTCAAAGCCACCTGTCACACCCAGAGGCC
>CAZRND010000316.1:0-6663 GCA_964601345.1 uncultured Acidobacteriota bacterium
GCGGCCCCGAGGGAGGGGGGGCGTTCGGAGTCAAAGGCGAGCAGGCCGCCGCCTTTCTCGACGCCGACCGGCACCGGCAAAAACGGCTCCAGATGCGACTTACAGGCGACCGGGCCCGAACCGGGGCCACCGCCACCGTGCGGCGTGGAAAAAGTCTTGTGCAGGTTGAGGTGCATCACGTCGACGCCGAAGTCGCCGGGCCGCGTCTTGCCGACGAGCGCGTTCATGTTGGCACCGTCCATGTAGAGCAGGCCGCCCTTGGTGTGCATCAGATCGGCAATCTTGTGGATCTCCTGCTCGAAGACGCCGAGCGTGTTCGGGTTCGTCAGCATGAGCGCGGCGACGTCTTCATTCATCTGCGCAGCGAGCGCGCTCACGTCGACCATGCCCTGTGAGTTCGATTTCAGGTTCTCAACCGCGTAGCCGCAGATGGCTGCGGTGGCGGGATTGGTGCCGTGCGCCGAGTCGGGGATGAGGATCTTCTTGCGCGGATTGCCCTTCGATTCGAGGTACGCACGGATGAGCAGGATGCCGGTCATCTCGCCGTGCGCGCCGGCGGCGGGCTGGAGCGTGATGGCGTCCATGCCGCAGATCTCGATGAGCGCGTCGCTCAGCGTCTTCAAGATGCGCAGCGCGCCCTGGGAGAGTTTTTCCGGCTGGTAGGGATGCGCACCGCCGAGCCCATCGAGCCGCGCCGCGACCTCGTTGACGCGCGCGTTGTACTTCATGGTGCACGAGCCGAGCGGATAGAGACCGGTATCGACGCCGTAGTTCCACGTGGAGATGCGCGTGAAGTGGCGGATGATCTCGATCTCCGAGACCTCGGGCATGTTGCCGAGATCGGGGCGGGCGGCGTCACCGAGCAGCGCACGCGCGTCGGCGGCGGGAACGTCGAGCGGCGGCAGCTTGTAGGCGCGCTTGCCGGGCGATGACTTCTCGAAGATCAAGCCTTCGTTCTGGGTGACGTGACTCGCTGATTTCTTCATTGGGCCCTTTCACCACGAAGGCACGAAGCCACGAAGCTCTCTCTTGGCTTGTCATTCCGAGTCCGCCGCGGCGGACGAGGAGTCTTCCGCTCTACGCTCGAAAAGCAGATCCTTCGGCCAAAGTCGGGCCTCAGGATGACAAAGGGAAAGGGAACTTCTTCGTGCCTTCGTGCCTTCGTGGTGGATGTCATAGGGCACCAGCCGCGGCATCGATCGCCGCCTTGGTCGTCAGCTCGGTGCAGCACCACACGGCGGCGTTGCCGAGTTCGGGAAAGAACTTGCGCAGGGGGAAGCCGCCGACGATCTTCTTTTCGACGAGCGCGTCGTTGACGGCGCGCGGATCGCCGCTCGTCTGCACCACGAATTCGTTGAAGCGCGGCGCTCCGTCAAAAAGCACCTTGCCGCGTTTGGCGAATCGCTGCGCGGCGTAATGCGCTTTCGCCAGGTTCTGTTCGGCGAGTTCGCGCATGCCTTCACGGCCATAGATGGTCATGAAGATGGTCGCCATGAGCGCGATGAGCGCCTGGTTGGTGCAGATGTTGCTCGTCGCCTTCTCGCGGCGGATGTGCTGCTCGCGCGTGGAGAGCGTGAGGCAGAAGCCGCGGCGGCCGTGCTTGTCTTTGGTCTCGCCCACGAGGCGGCCGGGCATCTGGCGCACGAACTTTTCTTTCGTGGCGATTACGCCGGCGTACGGACCGCCAAAACCGAGCGGCACGCCGAAAGATTGCGCTTCCATCGCAATGATGTCGGCTTCCGCCGGCGGACGCACGATGCCGAGCGAGACGGCCTCGGCGATGGCGACGACAAGCAGTGAGCCGGCCGAGTGTGCAGCATCAGCTACCGCAGCGACGTCTTCGATAGTGCCGAAGAAATTCGGTGACTGGATGACGACGCATGCCGGTTGCAACTTCTTCAACGCCGCGGCGATGGCGTCGAGATCGACGCGGCCGTTCTGACCGAACGCGGCCAGCTCGACGTGCATGCCCTGGTGGCGCGCGTAGGTCGCCAGCACCTCGCGATACTCGGGATGGACGCTGCGCGCCACGATAGCGCCGGAGCGTCCGGTGATGCGCTCGGCCATCATCACGGCTTCGGTGGTCGCGGTCGAACCGTCGTACATCGAGGCGTTCGCGACCTCCATGCCGGTGAGCTCGCAGATCATGCTTTGGAACTCGAAGATGGCTTGCAGCGTGCCCTGCGCGATCTCGGCCTGGTAGGGCGTGTAGGCGGTGAAGAATTCGCCGCGCGAGATGAGCGCGTCAATGATCACTGGGCGGTAATGGTTGTAGGCGCCGGCGCCGAGGAACGACTGGAAGCCGGCAGCCATCTCCGCACCGCGCGCGCGGAAGTAGTCAACGATCTCCGATTCAGCGTGCGCACGCGGGACGTTGAGGTCGCGCGCCAGGCGGAACTCGGACGGGATGGATGAAAAAAGGTCGGCGATGCCGGCCGCGCCGATGGCGCGCAGCATCTCCTCGCGGTCCGTAGGGGATTTAGGCAGGTATCGCATGAAGGAATTGGGTAATTGCGTAATCGGGTAATCGTGTAATTGAAAATCGAAAGTCTAAAGCACGCAGTCAATTCCGCAATTACCAAATTCCGCCATTCCGCAATCAGTGCCCTCCCGCTTCTTCGGCGACGAACTTTTCATAGTCGGTGGCGGAGAGCAGTGAGTTCAGCTCGCCGGGGTCCTTCAGCGTGATCTTGAGCATCCAGGCGGAGTGCGCGTCCTGGTTGACCTTCTCGGGCGACGTGTTCAGCTCGGCGTTCACGGCGGTGACGATGCCCGAGGCCGGCGCGTAGAGCTCGCTGACCGCCTTGACCGATTCGACCGTGCCGAAGCTCTTGCCGGCGCTGATCTCTGCACCCGCTTTCGGCAGCTCGACGAAGACGATGTCGCCGAGCGACGACTGCGCATGGTCGGTGATGCCGATGGTGGCGGAGTTGCCGTCGGCTTTGATCCACTCGTGCTCTTTGGTATAGCGGAAGTCGGTCGGATATTTGGACATTTCTTTCTCGTAAAGTTTCTAGTTTCTCGTTTCTAGTTTCTAGTCCGCTACCGCGGCGGAAGCCTTGGGCTCGAGTGATTTCATCAGGCCATTCAGGAGGCGGTTGATTTCGTCTGTTCGTTCGAGCGCCTCACGAAGTTGTTTTGCATTCAAGTAACGCAGGTTGGAAGAAACCCGCAGTTGTGTCTCGAGTTCCACGAGCGAGCCGCGAGCGGTTGCAAGGAAGCGTCGGAAGTCAGGTTTCGAATCGCGTGCCTGGCCTTCCGCGATATTCGATACCACGGAAACCGCAGCACGCCGCATCTGCGACGTCAGCCCGTAAAGTTCATGTTTCGGGAACGGCTCCGTCCAGCGATAAGCGTCGGTCACAAGATCCAAGGCTTTCTGCCAAACGATTAAGTCCTGGTACGAGTTCGACATCGCAATCACCTCCAGCGGAAGCTCTTGCTGGAAACTAGAAACGAGAAACCAGAAACTGCTTTTCTACTGCTGCACAAAGTGCCAGCACACGCCGGCCAAGTCGATGATGTTCACCTCGCGGCCGTACGGCTGGTCAGTGGTTTCGCCGATGCGGATGCCGAACTTCTCCGGCAATCCCTTGTCGAGCACCTGTTTCCTGAATTCATCGGCGTTGTCGACGCCGACCGTGACCATGAACTGCTCGGCGAACTCGCGCGATCGAAGTGCTGCAGGATAAAGCGGCAGCCGTCACGCTCGAAGCCGACATAACCGCCGCCATCCCAGCGCACCGCGAAGCCGAGCTCCTGAAAAAACGACTTCGAACGTTCGAACTCCTTGCCCGACGGAACAAACGGCTGCAGCGAAATGAACTTCATGCGGCCTTCTTCGGCTTCTTGTAAAACGGTGTGGGCACGACCTTCGCGCCGACACCGGCGCCACGGATCTCGACTTTTACTTCCGTGCCGAGTTCGGCGTGACTCGGTGGCACATAGGCCAGCGCAATGTTCTTCTTGAGGAATGGCGCATACGAGCCGCTGGTGACGTAGCCGATCTCGTGTCCGTTTGCGTCCTGGACTTTGTAGCCGTCGCGTCCGATGCCACGTTCGGTCATCTCGAGACCGACGAGTTTGCGTTTGAGGCCGGTGGCTTGCGCGCGCGCGAGCGACTCGCGTCCGATGAAGTCGCCCTTTTCGAGTTTGCACCAACGGTCGAGGCCCGCTTCGAAGACGTTGATCGAATCCGAGATCTCGTGGCCATAGAGAGGGAGCTTCGCTTCCAGGCGCAGCGTGTTGCGCGCGCCGAGTCCGCAGGGGAGGATGCCGAACTCTTTGCCCGCGGCGAGCACCTCGCGCCAGACGCGCGCGCTGGTCTGTTCGTCGGAGGGGATGTAGATCTCGAAGCCGTCTTCGCCGGTGTAGCCGGTGCGCGCGATCAGCGTGGAGCGCAGGCCGAGCACTTCACCCCAGGTGAAGTGGTAGCTCTTGATCGCCGCGAGGTCCGTCTGCGTGAGCTTCGCCAGCAGTTCCTGCGCGCGTGGCCCCTGGATGGCGAGTTGCGTGTACTCATCGCCAACGTCTTCCACCGAGCAGTTGAAGCTCTTGACGGCGGTGCGGACCCAGTCAACGTCTTTTTCGCGTGTGCCCGCGTTGATGACGATGAGGTAGTCGTTCTCCGCCAGCTTGTGGACGATGATGTCGTCGACGAACGTTCCCTCGGGATAAAGCAGCGCCGAATACTGCGCGCGGCCGTCGTAGAGCGGTGCCGCATCGTTCATCGTGGCGTATTGAATGGCCGCGAGCGCTTGCGGGCCGTGGACGCGGATGTCGCCCATGTGTGAGACGTCGAACAGGCCGACGCCGGTGCGCACGGCGAGGTGCTCGTTGATCAGCCCGCCGGGGCGAGCCTCGAACGTGGGGTACTCGACGGGCATGTCCCACCCACCGAAGTCGACCATCTTGGCGCCGAGCGCGCGATGGACGGCGTTGAGCGCGGTCTTGCGCAGTGCGGGAGTGGTGTCGGTGGGAGACATGCGTGAGCGTGAAACCCGTTATGGTAACACGCAGGAAAGATTCACCACGGAGACACGGAGGCACGGAGAAAAGCAAAGGCAAACCGCAAAGGACGCGAAGGACGCCAAGGCTTTGATTTCCTCTGCGTCCTTAGCGTCCTTGGCGGTTTGAAGTTCCTCAGCAGTTGCGTTACCCTGCGCGCGATGGCGCAAGACTTCATCTGCTCGCTGTGCGACAAGACGGAAGACAAGTGCACGTGCGACCGGTACTGCATCCTCTGCCAGGGGGAGCATGACGTGCGCCTCACCCAGGACGGCACGTATTACTGTCGCGAGTGTCGGGAAGCGTGCGACTTGGAAGCGCAGGCCTAAGCGGAGGCGGCTTTTTCGGTTCGGCTCGCCGACATCAGATACCACTTGGCAAGCACCATCGCGACCCAGACTCCCACCAGATTCACCATGGCGTCGAGAGTCAGGACGCGCCAGGAAAGCCCTTCGCCGCGTCCCCAGATCGTGGTGCCTCCGGCCAGCAGAAGCCAGATCGCGATGCTTACCGCGAGCATCCGGCCAGGGTTGCCGGCGAGGTAAGCGGCTATCGCGATAGCGAGGGGAAGCGTGATCGCGATCCAAATCATCCAAAACTCCGTCGTCCACAGGTTGCGGTGCTTGATGGCCGCGAATGCCGCGTTCCACTCGGCGCGCATGAAGCCGAACCAGGCGACTCCCCATACGAGGTTGTATGCCGCCGCCCAAAGCACACCGGCAACCCAGACTCGAAGGCTCTTCACGGTTTAAATGACCACCGTTTCCTGATATTCGCCGAACACCCGTCGCAGTGTGTCGCTGATCTCGCCGACGGTGGCGTAATTCTCCACCGCGTTGATGATCGCGGGCATCAGATTCTTGCCGCCACGCGCGGAGTCTTCGATGGCGCGTACAGCCGCTTCCCACGCGGCTTGTGGGCGTTTGGCGCGCAGCGCCTCTAGGCGCTCGACCTGTTTGCGCTCGAGGTTATCGTCGATGGTCTGGAGCGGGACGGTTTTTTCTTCGTCCGTCGTGAAGCGATTCACGCCGACGACGACCTGCTCGAGCGTGTCGACGCGCTGCTGGTAGTCGTAGGCAGCGTTCTGTATCTCCTGTTGCACGTAGCCACGCTCGATCGCCTTCAGCATGCCGCCCATCGCGTCGATCTTTTTTAAGTAAGCGGAAGCAGCGGATTCGAGATCGTTGGTGAGTGACTCGATGTAGTACGAACCGGCCAGCGGATCGATGGTGTTGGTCACGCCGGATTCGTAGGCGACGATCTGCTGCGTGCGTAGTGCGACGCGCGCCGAATTCTCCGTGGGCAGCGCGAGCGCTTCGTCGAACGCGTTGGTATGGAGCGACTGCGTGCCGCCGAGCACCGCCGCGAGCGCCTGCAACGCGGTGCGCGCGATGTTGTTCTCCGGCTGCTGCGCCGTAAGCGACGAGCCGGCGGTCTGGGTGTGGAAGCGCAGCATCCAGGAGCGCGGTGACTTCGCTTTGAACTGGTCGCGCATGATGTGCGCCCACAGGCGGCGTGCCGCGCGGAACTTGGCAATCTCTTCCAGAAAATCGTTGTGGCAGTTGAAGAAGAAGCTGAGGCGGGGGGCGAAGCGGTCCACGTCCAAACCGGCGTCCAGCGCGGCTTGCACGTAGGCGATGCCGTTGGCGAGCGTGA
>CAZRND010000317.1:0-6661 GCA_964601345.1 uncultured Acidobacteriota bacterium
GGTTAGATATGTTGGAAGCCAGGGCCGAAATCGCATAGAGCCCCTTCCGCATGATATGACTAATTGCGGCGACCAAAGGTGCCGGAGCAACCTCCGTATTCAGAAATCCGGCCGCGCCGGAGTGTAATGCACGAATACCCAGTTGTTCTTCGGGCTCGACGCTCAAAACCAGAACCGGCAACCCGGGACGCATACTTTTTATCCTTCTAAGAAGGTCCAGACCGCTGTGGCCGGACATGTGGACATCTAGCACGACCAGGTCCCACTTCGTCGTCTCGACCTGCTCAAGCGCAGCAGGCTGGTCTTCCGCTTCCCCGAATCCGCTACCGGGAAAGGCATCCCCAAGAATCTGCCTTATGCCGCGGCGTACGACAGGTTGTTTATCGACTATCAAGATGCGCATAAGCCTCACCGGGCCTCTAGGCGCCCTCATCCTTTGCCGTGGCCTGCTGCAAGATTCGCCTTAGAGCGTCCGAGACGCCTTTAAAGTCGTCAGACTTATTAGAGAAGAAGTCTGCGCCGGCTAGAAGGTAGCGGCGCCGGTACGACAATGGATGATAGTCGGCCAAGGCAATGATTTGTAATGACGGATGCTTCTCCTTAATAGCTCTGACCCATTCGAGGCCGCCTATGGAACCCCGGAGCGGCAGAACGAGCACAACAACGTCGGGCTGGTAAGTGGTGACTACTGCCGAAGCATCGTAGCTGGTTTGAGGTCCGCCGACAATTACACCACCAACACTCGATACTAAGAGACCTATACGTTTCCAGGTCTCTCCCGAGTCGTCGACCAACAGTACTTTCATCGTCCCTTCTTCGATTGCAACTTCTATGAAGGGCACGATCGTCGCCAAATGATAATGGACTGAAAAGAAACCGCCCTACGCGTCTCGGCGGCACGACATTTCGGAAAGTTATGAATTATCGGGAGGAGTTAGGAATTCTGCCCGTTGGGGCCTGATGCGCTCGACTTGGCTTCGCCTCGCCAAGACCCTCGGCCTGGACTGGGGACCTATCGGTCCTTAAACCGATACTTGTTGATCCTCAGCGATTTGATCTTCGAGTCCAGAGTCGACGGGGGAACCGCCAGTTTGGCTGCGGCGCCCGAAGGACCTGCAACCCGACCTTTGCTATCCGCTAACGCACGCTCAATTATCTCCTTCTCTCTTCCGAGCAAGGAGGCGTTCAGGGGCGTGCGCGACGGGCCGATGCTGTCCCTCACGAACCAGTTCTCATTCACCGACAGGGTTTCACCCCTGCTGACGATGACGGCTCTCTCAATAACGTTCTGCAATTCCCGAATATTGCCGGGCCAGTCGTAGGACTGCAAAAGCTCGCGGGATTTGTCGTCAATGTTCTTAATCTCCTTTCGGGCCCTGCCGGCAAAGAGGTTGACGAAGTGCGCCACCAGTGCGGGAATATCCTCTTTCCGTTCGCGCAGAGGAGGAATCTCGATGGGAAACACGTTGAGCCGATAGAACAGATCACTCCGAAACGTCCCGGCGACGCTCGCTTTCTGAAGATTACGGTTTGTTGCGGCAATGACCCGGACGTTGGCTGAGATCGGATGATTCCCTCCGACGCGCTCAAATTCTCGCTCCTGAAGAACTCGCAGCAACAGGATCTGGGTCTCTGCAGGAAGATCGCCAACTTCGTCCAGGAAAAGGGTCCCGCCCTCGGCCAGTTCGAAGCGACCGAGCCGACGTTGGTGAGCGCCCGTGAACGCGCCCTTCTCGTGACCAAATAGTTCCGACGCGGTCAGCGACGGCAGCAGAGCGGCACAATTCACGCTGATGAACGGTCCATCCGCGCGTGGGGAAAGCCGGTGAATGGTACGAGCCACGCGTTCCTTTCCACTACCGGTTTCGCCAGTGATGAGTACTGTGGAATCGGTGGGAGCAACTTGGGCGATCTGCGAGAGAACGGCCTGCAGTGCCGGTGATGAGCCGACTATATCTTGGGCCATGCTCGCACGGTCGAATTCTTCCTCCAAGACCAGCAGGGCCCCTTCGGCGCGTCTCCGCTCGTAGCCCGCTCGCGCATTCTCAAACGAGAGGAGCGCCTGATTCACAGCGACCGACAACAAAAGATTCTCTCGTTCCGTAGGGAATTCAGGCCGTTGAGTCGCGACTGCAATGAAACCGGCCTCCTTGGCGCTCATTCCGATCGGTTTCACAGTGACATAGAGGACGCCACGTTCCGTCGGTAACTCGAGATACGGCTGAGCACCGAATCCGGCCAAGATGCGTTGTTCCGTTTGCGGATTTTCCAGCCATCGGGTGAATTCTGGCCAGTCTTCACAATGGCAAACGTCGATCCGGCATTCGCCGGGGCTTGCCAAGCGGACATGAGCTGCCGCCAGCCGCAACATGCCCATGAGCATGCCCGCCATCCCCTCGGCCACCTTGCGGCAGTCCTGCTCGACCCATGCGGCGGAGATGCCCGACAGGATGACAAGGTCACGTATGGTCTTGCTCAAGCGTCCATTCTCTGCCGTCACTCCGTCTTGGCGGCCGGACGTGGCGCCTTTTCGCACCTCCAACAAGAACTCGTCGGGGGGCACATAGAACGGGTTTCGTAGCAAAATGTCACCGATAATAGCGACGGGGTGCATACGCAACAGATCCATTACCACTCCCCCGTCGAGCTTCGAGGAATCGTAAGCGCAAATCACAAGATCCTCGTGCTTAGTGAGAAGGTCGTTGAGCCGCGCCTCGAACTCGACGAAACTCTCGACTTCGGTAAGATCCTGCACGGCCCATTCCATGTGTACCCCGACGAGTCGGGTGAGCGGAAACTGCTGTGCGCGCCCTACATCCAACATCTCCTCGATCCGGGCTAACATCTTGTTCGGCTCAAACGGGCCTCCTTTCAGAAAGACTTCCGCAAAATCTCTCACCTCCAACTGGTTCCGTGACATCGCGGACTCCACACTAATCCCTTCCGCCTGCAATCGGCGCAAATGGTCGTCCCGAGAAACAGCATCGATGAAGTGGAGCGCCTTCTCTCCGCGCTGAAATCCATCCTTGATATAGGGCAGCAAGACTCGATATCCCTGATCTCGGGAGTTAAAGAAGGCGCAAACGTGTCCCCTCGTCGGCATGACTCCATCGTCGAGAGAAATGGCATCACGGTTCATCTGACACAAGTGTACCACCCTTGGTAAGGACCGGCGGTTGCCAACGGCCGCCACATTTGTGAGCAGAGTGCCTCAAGGTAAGACAGTCTTTCAGGATTTAGGACAGTGTCATAGCACGCCTCTGTCTCCTCAAGTTTATTCTTTGCGCTGACTGTTGAAGCACTTGCGGATGATGGCGAGTGTGGTGATGAAGCTGCAACAACAGCGGCCATGAAAAGACCAACTCTTGCGTCCGAATCACTTGGTCGATGGATGGCTTGGCCGCGATCGAAGATCGCCATCCGACTCAAACGATCGTTGCTTGGCGTTGTCGCAGTCGTAATGACGGCATCAGCCGCGCCTCGCATGGAACCGTCAGCCCTCGTGACTAGGGTTGAGGCCCTGCAAGGATTTCAAAAGATGCTAGGTACAGGCTGGTGCTTGAACCGGGATTGCGATTGGGTCATTACCAACTACCACGTCGTGAAGATTCCCGGCGAACACGTGAGCGTGAAAGGCGTTAAGGCGGCGCAAATTGCCACGCCGAAAGGCGAACACGATCTAGGAACCCCGATTAGCGACATCGCGCTGATCAGGGTTCGTGAGCCCCTGTCACGAACAGGCATGCGTGCCGTACCGTTTTACACCGGAGACCTGCAGCCCGGACAATCGGTGACTGTGCTTGGCTACTCTGGCGGCAAACGCGAAAGAATAACCGGGACATTTGCCGAAGAAAGCGACCAAGGCGTGTTGCGCTTTGACCTGTCCCAGGAGGTCAGTCCAGGCATCAGCGGCGGGCTCGTTCTCGATGAACCAGGCCGGGCGATCGGCTTGGTATTCGGTATATCCGTTCCTGACGCAAAAGCCGTGTACGCCGTGCCTGTGTGGTCGGTCGCGGCATTCGTGCACGGGTTGAATCCGGACTTGTACGCCAGCGTGTTTGGGAATCGCGAGGATTTCAGCGTTGACGCAGCCGCTCTCGACAGTACGACGCCGCAGCGTTCCGGCATCGGGTCGAGTCCCATCCTTGCGCTTCCAGAGGTCTATTTGGTGCAAGTCGAAATGTCGCCCACTTCCCTTGTCGCCGGCGACAACACGGCGCCCGCCGTCATGGCATTGCGCCGAAGTGCTCAGGTAGCGGCAGAGCAGCTGAAGAACTTCACCGCGAGACAGACACTTCGATTTTCCGGCGGCAAGACCTGGCAACACGAGCTGCAATTGGTGGATGGCGTACAGCGGTTCAAGTCCTTGGGCGGTGGTAAGGACTTTCTTGAATTGCCTTCCACACCGCAGGGCCCCGTGCCGGGTTCCGATTGGGCCGATTTGGTGCGCAACATCGCGTCCAACCACTCACTCTCCATCCAATTTGAGGGAAACATCACTGTAGATGGAAGGGTCGTCAAGATCTTTCGTTACCAAATGCACTCGGAAGCCGATATCTGCCAACTGCGAGTGCCCCGGCCATTCCGTCGCCCATGGAAAGGAAGCCTGCCCTTGACCGGAGTCATTTGGACCGACCAGGAGTTCCGCCTTCTCCGGATCACGAAGGACATGTTAGCGATTCCGCCCCTTACCGGCTTGGCAAGCTTTCGCATTGCGATTCTCTACGGTTGGTGGGGAGAGAGGGTTGTTCCCGCCGAGATGCAGATCCAGGAGGTTTTCTTGGATGGGACTAGCATCTCGTCCATCGCAAAATTCGAGAACTATAGGGAATTCATGGCTAATAGCCGGATTGTTCTCGGCCCGCAGTGGTGGGAAGAAAAGAGCCTGCGCGCGCACGCCGTGCGAGGGCTTCTGCACTGAATCACCGATCGAAAGGAGAAAAGAATATGTTTTCACGACCACGATGGGGCAGCTTGATACCTTTTCTGATGATCAGTTCCCTCCTGTCTGGGCAAGCCGCTATTGTCGATAAGGCCGCGAAGAGCCGGACTCCGGACGTCTTAACTCCGGCGCCATTGTCCGTAAGAAAGGCAACCCGCGAAGAGCTGGCAAGAGCCGTCGCGGCTACGGCGGTTGGACCATCGGTTTGGGAGAGATCCAAGGACCCCCAAAGGGGTCATTCAACTGCTGTTGTGCTGCTCACTGTGGCTGCGCAAGGAGTTCTTTGGAGCTCCTACTTTCGTGATCGCTCCTCTACTGCGAGGGCTTTGCGATATCCCGGCGTTCGGGAGACGAATCCAATTCCGCAAGTGATCCTGCCTCTGACCGCCATTTTTTCGGCAATGAGCGCCGCCTCCCCCTTCGTGCGAGACAAGCACCTCGGGGTGTTATTGAATTGCCCTGCTCTTGCAGGGGGTTTCGCGAAACATCTGGCGGCGAATGGCAACAACAAACTAGCGCAACGGTGCGCTGCCGGGAATTGCCTTCAGTGAGTAGCGCTTGTTTCTCCGGCTTGCCTCTTGTAGACGGCATCGTTGGCCGAAGTCCGGCGATGCTCCGAGTCTGCGAACAAATCCAACGGATCGCGCCCTATTACCGCGTCACCTTGATTCAAGGAGCAACGGGAACAGGAAAGGAGCTCACGGCGCGCGCCATGCATGTCCTGAGTCGTCGGGCTGGCGGACCATTCGTGCCTTTCAACTGCGCGGCCGTGCCGGATGGCCTGTTCGAGAGTGAAATGTTCGGCCATGCACAGGGGGCTTACACCGGGGCAACGAAAGAGAAGGAGGGAATCTTTGAGCACGCAAACACGGGAACTCTCTTCCTCGATGAGATCAGCGAACTCTCGCCGGCTGGGCAAGCGAAGCTCCTCAGAGTGATTGAGAGTGGCGAGATTTACCGTCTGGGGTCGGTGAACCCCAAACGTGTCGATCTGTCGGTCATCGCTGCCACGAACAGGGATCTCCCCGGCATGATATCGAAAGGGCTCTTTCGCGCGGATTTGTATCACCGGCTGTCGATGCTGACAATTCGCCTCCCCCGCCTAGCTGAGCGTCTCGAGGACATCCCACTGCTATGCCAGTATTTCCTTCAGAAGTGTGCGGTCGAATATCAAAAGCCGCTTCGCTCTGTCTCCAGTCGCGCGTTACATGTATTACTCGGCTACAACTGGCCTGGAAACGTCAGAGAACTACAAAACTGGATAGGCCACGCATGCCTGTTCTCAGAGGGGGGCATCATCGATGTTCGCGATCTTCCTCAATTCCCGGCGTCATCGGACAGCGATGCAAATCCTGGGCGCCAGATGGAATGGAGAGACGAACCGGAGGAGAAGGAGGCCGGTTCCAGCGAAGACAAAGCGCCGTCCTTGCGTCCGCTGGCTGTTGTCGAGATCGAGCACATTCTAGGAGTTTTGGAGAAGGTTGGAGGAAACAAAATCCTGGCTGCATCGATTCTGGGAATCGGCAAGACGACACTATACCGAAAGCTACAAGAGCTAAGAGCCGCCGAAGGGATAGCGTCGGCGGCAGAATAGCGCATTGGAAGACGGTTCGGGTTTAGCGTGACCTGAGCGCGGCAACCAGGGCGGCCCGGTTGGGGACCCAGTAGCGCTGGTACATGCGCTGCAATAGGGCTTTCACGGCCGTATCGGTGCGCCCG
>CAZRND010000318.1:0-6660 GCA_964601345.1 uncultured Acidobacteriota bacterium
GACAAGGCCGTGTTCGATCTGCGGCCAGTCGTAGCCCTGTCCGGGTCCGCCCCAGTGCCCGATGAGGTTGCCGTCCTCGTCGAACTCCAGAACAGGCGGGGCGGGCAGACAGCAATCGGACGCCGGCGGATTCGCCGCCGCGTACGTCTCCATGCGTTCGAGCGTCGCGCCGCGATGGATGATCCAGATGTGATCCTTGTCGTCGACGGAGACGCCGATGACGTTGCCCATGATCCAGTGGTTGGGCAGCGGCTTCGGCCACATGGGATTCACTTCAAACATCGGCGCCTGAACTCCGGCGGCCTCGACCGCGGCTTTTTTCTGAAGCACCACGGATGCGACAACGAGCAGGCCGAGAATCGCTACAAAAGCGCCGGCGACGCGCAGATTACGCCTCATACAGAGTCCCTCCCCAATCGAGATGAGTTATCATACATGATCCGTTATGCAAGGGAAGGGCATTTTGGCGGCCATGTTGGCGGCAATGCTGCTCGCGCTGGCAACAGGCGCGTCTGCCCACGACATTCCCAATGACGTAACCGTGCACGCCTTCTTCAAGCCGGAAGGTAACCGCTTGCGCGTTCTGGTGCGCGTCCCGCTTAAGACGATGCGCGACATCGAATTCCCGACGCGGGATACCGGCTTCCTCGATCTGTCGCGTATCGATACGGTGCTGCCCGACGCGGCCACGCTGTGGATCTCGGACGCGATCGAAGTGCTCGAGGACGATGCGCCGCTGCCAGCGGCGCGTATTGCGGTCACGCGCATTTCGCTCGAGTCCGACAAATCTTTCACCTCTTACGAGGAAGCGCTGCGGCACGTGACCGGTCCGAAGCTTCCCGATTACCTGAACGTGGTCTGGAACCAGGTGATGTTCGACGTGATGTTCGAGTATCCGATTCATTCGGACCGCGCCCGGTTTTCGATCCATCCCTTGTGGGCGCGCCTCGGACATCGCGTCGTGACGGTGTTGCGCTTCCTGCCACCGGGAGGCACTGTGAGGGCCTTCGAGCTCGAAGGCGATCCGGGACTTATCCGCCTCGATCCGCGCTGGTATCAGGCGGCGGGAAGATTCATCGAGGGCGGATTCTTCCACATTCTCGACGGCACCGACCACCTGCTTTTTCTGTTCTGCCTGGTGATCCCTTTCCGGCGCTTTCGCGCCCTCGTCCCCGTCGTGACGGCCTTCACCGTGGCGCACTCGATCACGCTGATTGCTTCGGCGTACGATCTCGCGCCCGGCGCGCTCTGGTTCCCGCCGCTGATCGAAATGATGATCGCGGTGTCGATCGTTTACATGGCGCTCGAGAACATCGCCGGGGCCGAGAGCGTGCCGCGCCGCTGGATGATCGCCTTCGGATTCGGCCTCGTGCACGGCTTCGGATTCTCTTTCGCGCTCCGCCAAACGCTGCAGTTCGCCGGATCGCACCTGCTGACCTCGCTGCTGTCCTTTAATATCGGCGTCGAACTGGGCCAGCTCTTCATGCTCCTGCTCTTCATCCCGGCCATCGAAGGGCTCTTCCGGTTCGTGGTCGCCGAGCGCATGGGGACGATCATCCTTTCGGCGCTGGTTGCGCACACCGGATGGCATTGGATGACGGAGCGTTACGACAAGCTCAGCCAGTTCCGCTTCGAGTGGCCCGCGCTCACGACGACGTTTTTTCTCACCACCGTGCGCTGGCTGATTCTGGCCGTCGGAGTGGCCGGCTTGTACTGGCTGATTATGACCGTCGCGCGCAGCCGCGCCGGAAAGCGCGAGCTGGCAAAGGAGTCGGATGGATAACCACCGCAGGCAATTTCTGAAGTTCCTCGCCGCGAGCCCGCTCCTCTCCTGGCAAGCCAAGCAGCAGGAAGCCTTCGTGCTCGCAGACCCGAAGGACGCCATCAACGTCCTGGAGTTCGAGGAGGCCGCGCGCCGCGCCCTGCCGCCCGCGCACTTCGGCTACATGGCCACGGGCGTCGACGACGATGCCACGCTCCGCGCCAACAGCGAAGCGTACAAGCGCATCCAGCTCCGTCCGCGTCGGATGATTGACGTGACGCGCACGAATCTCGGCCTCGAGCTTTTCGGAACGCCGTGGGATTGGCCTGTCTTCATTTGTCCTTGCGGCTACCAGCGGGCGTTCCATCCGGATGGCGAGCTGGCGACGGCACGCGCCGCGAAGGCTAAGAAGACCGTCCAGATTCTCTCGACGGTGACTTCGGCTCCAATCGAGCAGGTGAATGATGCGCTCGGCAAGCCGGTCTGGTTCCAGCTCTACGCCACGCAGAAGTGGGAAGCGTCGGAAAAACTCGTGAAGCGCGCCGAAGCTTCTGGATCGCCCGTGCTCGTGCTCACAGTGGACCTGCCTGGGGGCCGCAACACCGAAACACAGCGGCGACTCCGGCGCCTCGATACGCGCCAATGCACGGCATGCCATGCGACGATGCAAGGTACGGGGGGGATGCTGGGCAAGAAGGCCATGTTCGAAGGGATCGATGCAACCGGTCTCACCACGGCGAACTCAGCCATGACCTGGGATTTCATCGGCAAGCTGCGCGGCATTACTAAGATGAAACTGGTGATCAAGGGCATCGAGACGCGCGAGGACGCCGACCTGAGTTGCAAATACGGCGTAGACGCAATCCTGGTGTCGAACCACGGCGGACGCGCCGAAGAGGGGGGCCGCGGAAGGATTGAATGCCTGCCCGAGGTCGTCGACGGCGGGCACGGTCGCGTGCCGGTGCTGGTGGACGGCGGCTTCCGCCGCGGCACCGACATCTTCAAGGCGCTGGCGATGGGTGCGACGGCCGTGGGGATCGGCCGTCCTTATCTGTGGGGGCTGAGCGCGTTCGGACAGCCCGGCGTCGAGCGCGTGCTCGACATCCTGAGGACCGAGCTGACCCTGGTGATGAAGCAGTGCGGCGCGCGCTCGATCTCGGAGATCAGCCGCAGCATGGTCCAGGTGGTGGGGAGCTAGGGCTTACGGAGGATGTCTGACAGCGCAGACAGGCCGCCCTGCCAAGCTTGCCTGTTGGCGTCGCGTTCCTCCGCGCTCTCGAAATTCTCCATGCGCAGGTTCAATTCGGTTCCAGGGTTTGCTTCTTTGAGCCGCACCGTCACTCTGGTTTCCTTGGTTGGAGAACTCTTGAAGTGTGTGACCCACCGGAGCGTGTGATGCGGCGCGAGCTCCGCATAGGTGAGTGTGAAGCTCCAGTCCTGCCCGCCGGCGACGAATGTCGCCTCGGCTTTTCCGCCGACGCGAGCGTCCACCGTGATCTCCTGCACGCCCCAGATCTTTTTCAATATTGTTGCGTCGGTGAGCGCCTCAAAGACACGCTGAGGCGACGCCGGTAATTTCGCCGTCAGTTCGTAATGAATGCCGCTGTCAGTCGATTTCATTCTTTCTCCCGTTCCAGTGCGTCCAGCAACGAACGGATTCGCGCGAATCTCCTCGGTTCGAAGTTGGTCATTGTTGTCTTCGGATTACGAAAACTATATCTCCCGTCGCAGATCCACCCCAGTTCTGGGTCCTTGCGCCATGTCAATTCCGAATCAGACTGGTTTTCCAGTGCATTCCGGACGAGTTCTTCGATGGATTGGGAAGCTGGCAGGATCCGCTGCCATGCGCTGAGCAGCGCCTGCCCGACATGCATCGAATTGTCGTTCGTGACGAGATAGACGGACGGAAACAGCAGCAGCATCGCGATGGCCGCATCCTCTTCGGACCGGCGCTTAACGGCGCGCGCGATGAGATCGACTTCGTCCCAGCGAAATGCCGGTAGCGCAAAGTGGGGGCTTTGGTAACCCAGAGGTTCTCGCTCGGTCCAGTCGGCGTGGCCCAACGAGTAACGCACCTCCGTCCCATCGTCGCTACAGTCGACGTACTGAACGCCGACATCGAAGCCGGCCACGAGTTGCACCGTGATCAGATACGCCTCCTCCTCCGGCTGGATCAGAGAGAAGTAGTAGTTTTCCAGACGTTCGGCGGCGATGCCGTATGCCGCTTGGATGACTTCCTGGGACCCACGATGTTCGCCGCCCGCCACGATTTCATAGTGTGTTGCCCAGAATTCCGTCCTGTGCAATTCGGTGTCGGGGCGGATCTCGGTTCGCGGTCGGCGCATCAGGCTCACCGCATTCCGGCAAACAGCTCGCCGTGCTCCTTGAGGATGCGAGCCGTCGTATCAGGATTCGGCTCTAAGTCCCAGTCGCCGCGCTCGTGAGTGCCGCCGAGCAGGATGCCGTCGTGCCGCGGGAACATGTAGATGTCGCCGGGGCCGAGGGTGATGTAATCCACTTCGGGCTGCGGCAGCAGGAAAGAGAGCTGCCCGCGGATCGGGATCAGCTCCTCGTCGTGAAAAAGCGTACGCGCGCCGAGGCCGGTGCAGTTGAAGAGCAGGCTTTCGCGCAACGCCATCAGGTCGCGCGCTTCGGAGAACTCGCGCACCACGACCTTGCCTCCCGCGGTGTAAAAATCGCGAATCAGCGCGTTCAAATAGATCGCCGGCTCGATCAGCATGGAATAGCGCCGGGTCGCGAAGGGCGTGTCGAAAGGATTATCCGCGCGAGCGAGTGATTTCAGCTCCGGAAAGAGCGGGCCGACCTCGCTCATCGGGCTCTCCGGAGGCTGGGGAGTGATGGGTCCCTCGCGGGAGAGAGTGTAAATCGGCAGCCAGCGGACGCCGTACATGTCGCCGGCGAGGGATTGGTAGCGTCGCCAGGCGAAGCGGCTGGCCTCCACAAACTGGCGGCGGAATTCAGGAGTCACGCGGGGAGAGTCATAGACGGTCACAGGATTCCAATATCCGCCGGCGACGTTCGAGGTGGTGTCGGGCGGCATGGCCTTGGTGTAGATCGTCACCGTGTAGCCGCGCAACTGCAGCATCCGCGCCGTCGCGAGTCCCACGACACCGCAGCCGATCACCGCACACTCGCGTGTCTCAATCTTGGCCGCTTCCTGGAGAGCCAGATTCGCCGTGCCCCAGGAGAGCGTGATGCCCCCGCCACCGTGCCCGTAATTGTGGATCACGGTTTTGGCATCGAGCTTTTCGGCGCGTACGACAAACCCGGAAGGACGGAACGGCCGCAGACCCACGATCGTCCGGATCAGGCGATCGGGAGAGACCTTGACGGGCGCGAGCCGCGCGGGCAAAGCTGGCGCGCCGACCCGAGTCCGCCGCGTCGCACAGCCCGACAAGAGCAGAGACGACCCGGCGAGGAACTGCCTGCGCGACCAGTGCATTGAGGTATCATCATAGCTGGAATGGGAACCTTCTACACCAAGTGTCGGATTGAGAATCCTGCCGATCGCGCCCGCGCGACGGTACTCGACAAGCTCCTTGTGGACACAGGAAGCGAACTGACTTGGGTACCCGAGAAGGCCTTGGAGAAGATCGGCATCCCACAAGAAAAGAAAGATGTTGGCTTTCTCCTCGCCAATGGCAAACATGTGACCCGCAACGTCGGCTTCGCCATCATTCGACTCGACAAATACTCGACCATTGATGAAGTTGTCTTCGCTGAGCCCGGCGATCTGATGCTTCTCGGCGCCCGGACCCTGGAAGGCTTAAACCTGACCGTTGACCCGAGGCGGAAAAGGCTCGTCGCCGCCCGTGCCCGCCGCATAAAAACCGACCATCCGGTAGGTTTTCTCATTGACACCGGCCATCCGTAGCGCTACTCTGATCTAGACTCTTGGGGAGATCTATGTTTGACAAGGGGTTCGTAAGGAGCCGCGTCATGATCCATTCCAAATCTATGTGGCGTTTCGTCATAGTTGTTCTGGCGTTGTCCCTTCCGCTCGTCGCCGCCGAACCGACCAGCACCAAGCCGGTGACCTTCACTAAGGACATCGCCAAGGTCTTCCAGGACAAGTGCCAGGATTGCCACCGCGATGGATCGATGGCGCCGATGTCGCTCGTGACTTATCAGGAAGTGCGCCCGTGGGTGAAGTCGATCCGCGAACGCGTCGCGACCAAGAACATGCCTCCCTGGCACCTCGACAAGTCCGTCGGCATCCAGCATTTCTCGAACGACCGCTCGCTGACCGACGACCAGATCTCCATGATCGTGCGCTGGGTGGACGCCGGCGCGCCGCAGGGCGATCCCAAGGACATGCCCCCCGCCAAGGTTTGGCCGAACGACGAAGGCTGGACGCTGGCCAAACAGTTTGGCAAGCCCGACATGATCATCAAGTCGGATTCTTATACGATGCCCGCGCAGGGTCAGGATGTGTGGTTCCGGCCGTTGACGCAAATCGATATGAGCGAGCCGCGTTGGGTGCGCGCCGTCGAGATGCGGCCGGGTTCGCAGGCAGGACGCCGGATCATTCATCACGTTCTGGCCCGTCTGCAGCAGGATGAGACCAACGCCCCGCGCACGGTGAACTCCGTGGCCGACGACGGCGCTGCCGCGGCGGCCGGCCCCGGTCTGCTCATGGAATGGGCGGTCGGAAAGAACTACGACGTCTACCGTCCCAACGCCGGCAAGCTGCTCATGCCCGGATCGTCGATTCGGTGGGAGCTGCACATCCACGCCGTCGGCGAAATGATTCGCGACCATGCGGAACTGGCCGTCTATCTCTATCCGAAGGGACAGGAGCCCAAGTACCGGACCTACCTGCAAAATCTAGGCCGCCCGGGAAAGAAACACGAGCGTACCCACATTCCCCCGAAACC
>CAZRND010000319.1:0-6623 GCA_964601345.1 uncultured Acidobacteriota bacterium
TTTGGTGTTTGAAAGGGAATGATGCCGGTCGGCGATATTTTGTTGTTGACGCTGGCTCTGGTCGGCGGCGGTTGGGATCTGGCGACGAAGCGCATTCCCAACTGGCTGACCTTTCCCGCAGCGGCGGCCGGAGTGGCGTGGAACGGTTACACCGGCGGCGCGCGCGGCGCGCTGCTGGCGCTCGGCGCGATGGCCTGCGGGCTGGCGATGATGGCGCTCGGTATGGGAATGGGCGACGTGAAGATGATGGCGGCCGCGGGCGCGATCGCGTCACTCAAGGGCTTTCTGGTGATCTTTATTTACACCGGATTGCTCGGCGGCCTAGCCGGACTCATCCTCGCGGCGTCGCGCGGAAGGCTCGGGGCAACGCTCGCGAATACTGGGCGCTTGCTGGGCTACCTGGGCCGTGGGAAGATTGGGCAGGCCCGCGCGCTCGAGCCTGCGGCCGGCAGCCTTCGCTACGGCGCGGTGATAGCCGGCGGATGTGCCCTGTATCTATGGATAGGTCCTAAGTCATGATGACGCGCCAACGAGTTTGGATCCTCTTCGGCATCGCTTGGCTCAGTGCGGCGCTGCTGAGCCTGGCTGTCTACAGCCGCGCGACTGCTCCTTCGTCGCGAGACCTAGTCCTGGTGGTGGCCGCCGCCCGCGAGGTACCCATGGGGCGTCGCCTCGCGATAACGGACCTGAAGCAGGTGGAGGTCGCTCGCAAGGACCTGCCCCCCGGACATTTCCTGAAGGTTGCCGACGCCGTGGACCGCGCCGCGCTCTTCACGCTTGCTGCAAGCGAGCTGGTGCTCGAGGGCAAGCTCGCGCCCAAGGCGGGCGGGGAAGGGATCAGCGCGATCATCGAGCCCGGCAAGCGCGCCTTCACCGTGCAGGTGAATGAAATGATCGGCGTCGCCGGCTTTGCCCAGCCGGGCGCCAAGGTGGACGTTCTCTTCACGCGCAATCTCGCGAATGGCGACGGCGCTTCGACCACGATCCTGCAGAACGTCACTGTGCTCGCCTACGGACGGAACCTGCAACGGCCGGTGCAGACCGCCCAGGCGGGACAAGCCGCGCCGGCGCCCGTCTCGGCGAGCGCGCAGCAAACGACGGTGACCCTGCTTGTGACGCAGGAAGAAGCGCAAAAGCTGGCGCTGGCGATGCAGCGCGGCAAGATCCAGCTCGCGCTGCGGAATCCGCTGGACAAAGACTCTCCTGAGACTTCGGCCGTCTACGCCGAAGATCTGGGGATCGCCGAGGAGATCAAAGAGACAAAGCCGGCGCCCGCGCCGGTCATCCCGCGCGAATTGCTGAAGCCAAGGGACCCGAAGGCCGGCAAGATCGTGGTGAAGGTGTTCCGGGGAAACAAAGTCAGCGAGGAAATCTTCTAATGCTGACGGTTCTCTTACTGGCGTTGTCGTTGGTTCTCTCGCAATCGGACCCTCCGCAGACGCCGGTCCGCCTGCCGGCCGCCAAAACGTCGGCGATCACGATGATCGTGGGTCGCGGCGAGTTGCTGCAGTTTCCGGACTTCGTTGAGAAGGTCGCGGTCTCGGAGCCCTCGATCGCCGACCTGGTCGTCGTCTCACCCCAAGAAGTGCTTTTGAACGCTAAGGGTCCGGGACTGACCACGGCTCTCGTCTGGCACAAAGGCGGGCTGTCACGCTACGAAGTGACGGTGAACGCCGACCTCGCGACGCTCGAGCAGCAGATCAGGGCGGCGCTCCCGAGCGAGATGATCCACGTATCGAGCACCAAGGATGCCGTGCTCCTGACGGGCGTGGTGACATCGCCTGAGGTAGCGCAGCGCGCCGTGGCGATCGCTTCGATGCACGCCAAGCAGGTGGTGAATCAACTGCAAGCGCCGCAACCGGAGAATCGCCAGGTGATGCTGCAGGTGAAATTCGCCACCGTCGATCGGACCGCGCTGAGCCAGTTGGGCGCGAACCTCTTCACCACGAATCCGAAGCTGCTCGGAACCCTGAGCACCCAACAATTCCCGTTTCCGCGCGTGGGGCAGTTGCAGTTCAGCGACAATCAGCTCGGCAACACCCAGGTGAGCGTCAGCGACCTGCTCAACCTCTTCGCGTTCCGACCGGACATCAATGTCGGAGCGACGTTGAAGCTGCTGCAGTCGAAGGACCTGCTCGAGATTCTCGCTGAGCCGAACCTGATCACGCTCAGCGGCAAGGAAGCGAGCTTTCTGGCGGGCGGGGAATTTCCGTTCCCGGTAATCGCCTCGACCGGCACGGGCGGCGCGACTGCGCCGGTCGTGACCGTGCAATTCCGCAAGTTCGGCGTGCAGCTCAATTTCACGCCGACGGTCTCGGCCACGGGCTCGATCAATTTGAAGGTCAAGCCCGAGGTCAGCTCGCTCGATTTCTCGAACGCCCTCACGATCCAGGGCTTTCTGATTCCGGCCATCAGCACGCGTGTCGCGGAGACGGAAATCGACCTGCGCGACGGCGAGAGTTTCGCCATTGCCGGGCTCATCGACAACCGTGTGAGCAACGTGGTTACGAAGATTCCGGGCATCGGCAGCATCCCGATCCTTGGGAGACTGTTTACCAGCCGCAGCATGAACAAGACGAACACCGAGCTCCTCGTCGTTGTCACTCCGCGTTTCGTGCGTCCTTACGCCTCGGGTACGTCGGTGCCGCTGCCCGAGTATCCGAAGGAATTCCTCGACGGTACGAAGCCCGGCGAGACGCAACCGAAGTTCGTCGGCCCCAAGGGCCACGAAGAGCCGCAGCCGCCCGCCAAACCCAAGTCCGGAGAACCGAAGAAGCAATGAGGCAGGAACGGGGCCAAGCGGCGATCTTCCTGGTGGTCCTCTTGGCCACGATCATCCTCGGGTTTCTGGTGCTGGCGCTCGATGTCGGCAGAATGTACGTGACCCAGACGGAGATTCAATCCGCCGCCGACGCTTCGGCGCTGGCCGCGGCGACTCGCTTGATCGGTACTGCCAACTCCTCCTTCAACGCGCAGGTCACCGGGACCGCGCCGCTCGATCCGACCACGGGCAACGACAATCGCTTCAACGTCGGGACCGAATCGCTGACGGGCAGCGGGCTCGCGGCCTCCGTCTCGATGGATTACTACAATATGGTGACCGACGCCCGAGCCGGCAGCAACGGCGGGCAAGCGGGTCCAGACGCCAAGTACGTCCGCGTGGACATCGACGTCGAATCGCCGAACCTGCTGGCGCGATTCCTGACTCGCACGACGGACCGCGCTCATGTGCGCGTCTTTGCCGTGGCCGGCGTGAGCGCGCCGATGTGCACGGTCTGCAACAGCGACGGCATCGCCGTGACCGCTCTCGATGCGACCGGCCAAGATCAGGACTACGGATTTCTGATCGGGCAGTATTACACGCTGTATCTCAACCTCTCGCAGCAGAGTCCGAACCTGCCGGCCTGCCGCGCATTGGTCCCGGCTTTGCTCACCGATACGCTGCTGACAGCGGAGTACACCGTGCTGAATCACGTGCCGGTGGGTCCTTTGACGGATCAGGACGGGGCGCTGCTGGAGTTGGGCGCCGGCGGACTGACGGCCTCCCCGGCGGCGGCCACCGATACCACTCCTGTGTGCGTCTCGATTGGCAGCGTCGAAACAGCCATGACCAACATCCAGGGAACGACCTGCGCGCAGGCGACGGCGGCGCGCGACCTCAGTTGCGGATTAAACTCGCGCTTTGGAATCGACCAGAGCGGCACGGCTTGCGACAATATCGCCGCCGCGAGCTCCTTGCTCCCGCTCTTTACGGGCGATACCGATGCGGGTCCGCTCGATGGAACATTGCAGAGTTTTCAGACCGATTACAACGGCAATGCGCGCCGCGTCCTGACCGTGCCGATCATCGATTCGTCGGCCACGATGCTCGTTCTCAACTTCCGGCAATTTCTCGTCGAGAGCAGCCCGAATCTGCCGGGTGTCGGCGTGGGGAATTTTCGCGGACCTTTCCGCGCGCAGTACCTTGGCAATCCGGTGCCGGTGCGGCTGGGAACCATTGGCGGTGCGTGTGCATCGCCCGCGCTCGGCGACTTCTCGCTGAAGCGCGGCGTCGGGAAGGTGGTGCTGTTTTGATCCGCCGCAGGTTCGGTTCCGTCTCGGGACAGTCCTCGGTTGAGGTTGCCATCACTCTGCCGCTGGCGATGATCGTAGTCTTCGGTACCTTTCAGGTGGGGCGGACCTTCTACATCTATCACACGCTGCAGAAGGCGTTGCGCGGCGGAGCGCAATACGTATTGCGAGCGCAGGGCGTGAACTTTTGCGATCCTAACGATCCGGTGCTCTTCGACGCGAAGAACGTGATCGTCTATGGGAACCTGCAGGGGGCGGGCGATCCGGTGGTGAGCGGCTTGACGACGGACATGATCCAGTTCATCGCCGAGCGCGGCGATCCGAACAGCTCCGTCGTTACCGATTGCGGCTGCGCCGACAACGGATGCGACCTTATTAACGGCGGGCGCCCTCCCGACTATGTGACCGTGAATCTAGGCGGCGGATTCCCGATGAATCTCGCTGTGCCGTTCCTGAGCTTTGGAACCATTAACCTGCGGGTTTCTCTCCGCCAGCCGTTCCTGGGAGCATGAGACGGAGTATGGGACGATGACGCGCCGCGATTCGTGTTCCGGACAGGCCACCGTGGAGATGGCTGTGGTCTTCGGCGGCGTGCTCGTCCCGGCGATCTTCGGAATGTTGATGGTGGGCCAGGCGATGTGGACGTGGCAATCCGTGGCGGCTCTGACGCGAACCGGCGCGAACTACGCCGCCACGCACTGCTGGCAGGACGGGGCAGGGTCGAACGTGATCAGCTACATGCAGTCGCACGTTCCGCCGATGATCGACGCGCAGCAGATTACCAACGGCCCGGCGCAGATCCAGGTGCAGTATTGGACCGAGGATAGCGCCAATCACCAGACGCTGCCGTTCGACTGCGCCGAAAGCTGCTCGAACGTCTGCCGTCCCGACGCCGTGACGGTGACGATCAGTGGCTATCAGTTTCAATCTCTGACACGCGCCGTCGGCCTGGCGAGCATCTCAATGCCGCCCTTTTCCACGACGATGCATATCGAGAGCTCGGGAGTGAATCCGGATACAGGAGAGGCGCTGCCCTGAGGGGCTTTCTATGTCGATATCCCTGATTGTTGCCAGCAACGAGCCGCATTTCCGCGATTTCGTGCGGGAACATCTTGCGCACACGCCGGGCGCGAAGCTGGTGGCCGAGCACGAAGAGCTGGGACTGAACCTTTATGTTCACATTCTGCACGAGCTTGACCGCCATCCCAATTCGGCGGTGCTGCTCGACATTAGCGCCGATCCGGAGCAGGGGCTGCGGGCCCTGGAACATCTCGCTCAAGCCGCCCCGGGCGTGTACGTCATCCTCTCGGACTTTCAGGCCTCGAGCGAGTTCTTGATTCGCGGGATGCGCTCCGGGGCGTCGGATTTCTTGCAGCAGCCGCTGAAACGACCCGAGTTTCGCGACGCCATGACCCGCCTGGAGCAATTCACGGTGCGCGCGCATCAGCAAGGCCGTCCGTTGGGCAAGCTGTACACCTTTCTCGGCGTCAAAGGGGGGATGGGAACTACAACCGCCGCGCTCAACTTCGCCGCCGTCTGCGCCAAGCAAAAACGAAACACCATCTTCCTCGATCTCGATCTCGACTCCGGCGACGCCGCCTCCTTCCTCGGGCTGCGCCCGCAATACTCGCTCTACGACGTGGTGGAGAATCTCGACCGGCTCGACCAGTCGATGCTCGAAGGTATCGTGACGCGCGACGCGCTCGGGCTGGCGCTGCTCTCTCCGCCCGCGGAGCTCGAGAAAGCCAGAATGATCCGCGGCGACCACATCAAGGAAATCGCCACCTTCCTCATCGAGAAATACGACACCGTCATCGTGGACGGCTCGCGCGGACTCGACGATCAGTTGCTGGGGTGCATCGAGCTATCCGATTCTGTCTTTCTGATCATGACCGGCGAGTTCCTCTCGGTGCGCAATGCCCAGCAATTTCTGGGAACGCTCGGCCGCATGGGCTTCAGCCCCGAGCAAATCAAAGTGGTCGTCAATCGCAACCGGAAGAACGCCCAGTCGGTGGGCGTGGAGCAGATTCAACAGACGCTTGGCTCCCGCGTGTTCTGGGCGTTGCCGAATCGCTACCAGGAATGCATGGAGGCGGTGCATCAGGCGCGCCCGGCGGTGTCATATCCAGGCGAGATGCAGCAGGCCTTCCTGGGGATGGCCAAGAAGATCCACGGCGCGAACGGCGCAAGTCCTGCGGCGGAACAGCCGGCGGCCGAAGCGGGTCCAGGCCGCAAGAAGTTTCTCGGCATCATTTAGGACATGCCCATCCCGCCCCGTCCCCGAACGTCCCTTCCCAGCCGGCCGGCGGTCCCTTCGGGCGCGCGCCAGGCCGAGCGGTCGTTCGAGCTGAAATCCCAGGTACATCAGAAGCTGCTGAGCTCCATCAACACGGACCAGATCAAGCTCATCAGCAAGGAGCGGATGCGCGTCGAGATCGGAACGGCCGTCGAGAGCCTGCTGATGCAGGAAAACATCCCCATGGCGCTCGCCGAACCGCACCGCTTCATCGAGGAGATTCCCGATGAAGTCTTCGGCCGGGGCCCACTGGAAA